>JBJEUL010000189.1:0-3190 GCA_051883835.1 Aristaeellaceae bacterium | reverse complement strand
CCTCCCGGTAGCCGATGAGCACATACTCCTCCGGCATCTCCCCGGGATGCTCGCTGTAATAATGGAAAAGCTGCTTCATCACAAGGTCACAGCGGTGCTCCTCCGCGGCCCGCCACTTGTCCCGGTAGACCCGCTCGAACATGAACTCCCGCAAACCGTCCATGGCCTCCTGCACCAGGGGGCTCATGGTCAGCACATCCTGGCCCTGGCTGTTCTCCACAATGTCCAGGATCATGGTGTTGATGCGCTGGCCGTGGGTCTGCCCCAGCACCTTCAGGCAGTCCGCCGGCAGCTCGAAGGGCTGCAGCACGCCGCCCCGCAGCGCGTCGTCCAGGTCATGGTTCAGGTAGGCGATGCGGTCGGCCCGGCGGACGCACTGCCCCTCCAGCGTGGCGGGAAACTGCTTGCCCGAGTGGCACAGGATGCCGTCCCGCACCTCCCAGGTCAGGTTCAGCCCGGCGCCGCCGTTCTCCAGCACCTCCACGCACCGGCGGGACTGCTCGTTGTGCCGGAAGCCCTCGGGCATCAGCTCGTCCAGGGAGCGCTCGCCAATATGCCCGAAGGGCGTGTGCCCCAGGTCGTGCCCCAGGGCGATGGCCTCGGTGAGGTCCTCGTTGAGCCGCAGGGCCCGGGCCAGGGTGCGGGCCACCTGCGCCACCTCCAGGGTGTGGGTCAGGCGGGTGCGGTAATGATCCCCCTCAGGGGAGAGAAACACCTGCGTCTTGAACTTGAGGCGGCGGAAGGACTTGCAGTGCAGGATGCGATCCCGGTCCCGCTGATAGTCCGTGCGGAGAGGACAGGGCTCAACGGGCGTTTCCCGGCCCCGGGAATCTCTGGCATGGGCAGCGCGGGGAGACAGACGCACAGCCTCCTCCTGCTCCAGCTGCTCGCGGATGGTCATGGCCGCCACCTCCTTGTATACATGGAATATATACAACGCGGGCAGGCGGAAATCCTTTGTGAAAATGCGCCTCTGATGCAAGAAATCCCCGATTTATCCTGACCCTGAGCCCGTTTGTGCATACCATGCATGAAAATGAAAAATCCCGGCGTGCGGCCGGGATGAAATAATGGATGAAGGAAGGGCTCCATGCTGCCTGCGGGAAGGAAAACGCATCACATATGCCGGCGCTGCGCCGCCTTCTGCTCGGCGATGATCCTGCGGAGCCTGTCACCGCGAATGATGGCATCGGCGACTTCGTCCGCCAGCGTCTCCGCCTGCTCGTCGGTCAGGTGATCCAGCATGTCATGGGTGGTGGTTCTGGAGACAATGATGCATCCGCCGCAGCCGCGGTGCTTCAGATCGTTGACGCCATGCTCGTCATAGCCGTGGGGGAGGCTGTGGGCGCGAATGCCGCACCGGTCGCAGAAGACAATGTGGGTCTTCTGCTTTTCCTCCTGGTCGGCAGCGTATTTCATGCTGTAATGCTTGTGCGGCCCCATGCATATGCACCTCCGTATAATTCCTGTATAGCACATTCCGGACATATTGGCAATAGACTGTGAGAACAGTTCGGAAGAAAAAGGAAGACAGGCGCGTCTGAATGGGAATGGCCGCAGGCTTTGACATAACACATGGAATGTGCTATGCTTGAAGCAGAATGCACACAGGAGGATATGGCTATCATGGCACGCAAAGACGCGGACATGACCCGTGGGGATATCTGGCGGCATTTTCTGAGCTTTTCGGTGCCGCTGGCCATCGGGCTTTTGTTCCAGCAGCTGTACAACACGGTGGACTCGGTGGTGGTGGGGCAGTACGTGGGCCAGGAGGCCCTGGCGGCCGTGGGCTCCACGGGCAGCATCATCAACATGCTCATCGCCCTGTGCAACGGCCTGTCGATGGGCGCGGGGGTGCTGATCTCCCAGTGCTATGGCGCGCATGACGAGAAGCGGCTGCACACTGCCGTGCAGACCACCGTGACGGTGGCTTTTCTTTTGTGCATGGCGGCCACGGCGGTGGGGCTTATGCTGGTGAAGCCCATGCTGCGGATGATGCAGACCCCTGACAACGTGTTTCAGGAGTCGGAGCAGTACCTGACGCTGTACTTCTGCGGCATATCGGGGCTTTTGCTGTACAACGTGGGCAGCGCGATTCTCCGCGCGGTGGGGGATTCCCGCCGGCCGCTGTTCTTCCTGGTATTCTCCGCCCTGACCAACACGGTGCTGGACCTTGTGTTTGTGGTGAAATTCGGCATGGGCGTGCGGGGCGTGGCGCTGGCCACCATCATCGCCCAGGGGCTGTCGGCGGTGCTGGTGCTGATCACCCTGACCCGGGAGCAGGGCGCCTACGGCATTCGCTGGCGGCACCTGGGCATCAGCAGGCCGGAGCTGAAGAGCGTGATTGCCATGGGTGCGCCCGCGGGCGTTCAGCAGGCGCTGACCTCCTTCTCCAACGTGTTTGTGCAGAGCTACATCAACGCCTTCGGCTCGGCCTGCATGGCTGGCTGGAACGGCTACAACAAGCTGGACGCCTTCCTGACGGTGCCGGTGATGGCCATCGCCCAGGCATCCACCACCTTCGTGGGGCAGAACTGGGGTGCGAACAAGCCCCATAGGGCCCGCAAGGGCGTGCGCTTCGCGCTGATTGCCGCGCTGTGCTGCATGGCGGCGCTGGCGGTGCTGCTGATGTGCTTCGCCCGGCCGCTGATGCACCTTTTCAGCCCGGATCAGGAGGTCATCGACTTCGGCGTGCGGTTCATCCACATCATTACGCCCTTCTATATCACCATCTGCTTCAACCAGATCTTCGCCGGCGCGCTGCGGGGCATCGGCAACGCCCGCACGCCCATGCTGATCATGCTGGGCTCCTTCGTGGTGTTCCGGCAGCTGTACCTGCTGGTGAGCAGCTGGCTGGGCTGGGGCTTTGTGGGCGTGGCGCTGGCGTATCCGCTGGGCTGGGTGGTGTGCAGCGCGCTGCTGACGGTCAGCTATCGCCGCAGCGCCCTGTTCCACTACAGGCGCAACGTGCCGGACGCGGCGTAACGGCGATCCAACAGAAAAAGGCAGGCCATGACGGTCTGCCTTTTTGCGTGGGTTCAGGCGCGGCGGATGTCCAGCTCATGATAGCCCGTGGCGGGGTCGAACACCTTCCCGAAGGCCATGTCCTCCATTTCCAGCAGCACGATTTCCGCGGTGGTCTTGATGACGCACCCCTCCGCCAGGTGTCCGCCGATGACGGACAGATCCT
>JBJEUL010000188.1:1965-3206 GCA_051883835.1 Aristaeellaceae bacterium | reverse complement strand
GTCACCCCCAGGGGCAGGCCCGCGCTGGTGAAGCCCATGAACAGCGGGATGGACGAGCAGGAGCAGAAGGGCGTCACCGTGCCCAGCAGCGCGGCAATGCAGTTGGCCCACAGGCCGTGGAACCGGCCGAGGATCCGCTTCGTGCGCTCCGGGGGAAAGTAGCTCTGGATGTAGGAGATCACCAGGATCAGCACGCCCAGCAGCACCATGATCTTCACCGTGTCATAGAGGAAGAACAGGATGCTGCCGCCCACCCGGCCCGCAGGATCCACCCCGCAGGCTGACAGCGCGCTGCCGATCAGGCGGCTCAGCCACTGCATCCCCAGCACCTCGTTCTGAAAAAAGTCCCAGCAGGCCTTCAATGTCCGCACCTCCATGTAAAATCGGGAATTTTCGATCTGATGTCCCTGCGAAAGGCCCTGACCGTACCGCCAGGGCCGCAATCATCTCAGCCGCAGGTGTCCTGCGCCCCATCGGAGGCCGTGACCGCCGTGATTTCCCGCAGCAGGGCGACAGCGTTCTCGCTGCCCTCCCGGCTGATGCGGTAATGCGTCCACTTGCCCTCCTCCCGGCTGACGACAATGCCGGAGTCGCACAGGATCTTCATGTGATAGGACAGGGAGGACTGGGGCATATCCATGGCGTCGATCAGCACGCAGGCGCACTTCTCCCCGCCCTGCAGAAGCTCCAGGATCCGCTGGCGCCGCTCGTCGCACAGGGCCTTGAACACCCGCGCCCGCGTCTCATACACCGTCTCCATGCCGCACCTCACATCCATCATTCTTGATGCATTATGACATACATATCGAAAATTGTCAATATGTTTTTCATTCAGCGGCATCGCTTTTCTCCTCCGGAGCGTCAGGCTCGTCATTCCGGCTGCGCAGCTGCTCCAGGGCCTGGCGGAACCTCCGGGGAAAGGGCACGCCCGCCAGCGCCAGGTTCTCCAGGATGGACAGGCCCTCGTTGGCGATATAGAACCAGATCACCATGCTGCGGAAGATCGGCGAATCCGTGCCCAGGGCCCGGTCCAGCATCGCCGCCATCAGCACGAAGAGCAGCATCAGGCACTTCCGGCACACCCCGGCAAAGCCCACCTTGCTGTCCAGGTGGCCGGTCTTCGTCTTGTTCGAGCGGCCCAGCCAGGCCACCGCCAGCCCCGTCACGTAGTCGATGGCCATAAAGGCCACCAGCACCAGCAGCATGGTGTCGAAGCCCCCGTACAGCCCCGCCGCCACGCC
>JBJEUL010000188.1:0-1865 GCA_051883835.1 Aristaeellaceae bacterium | reverse complement strand
CCCTCCATGATGGGATCCACCTTTTTGCGGATTTCCCGCCGGATGCTCCACACGCAGTAGAGCATCGCCAGGATCTCCGAGAGCCACATGGCGCTCCAGGCCACGGGCAGCCCCACGGTCTTCAGCAGCAGCCAGAAGCAGGGAAGCAGCACAATCACCTGCCTGAGGCCCGTGCCCAGCATGTTCACCACGCCGTTGCCCAGGCCCGAGGCGCACATGCCCAGGATGGTCGTCACCGCGCACAGGGCGAAGGTGCCGCACATGATCCGCACGGCGGGAATGCCGATGGCCAGCAGGGCCGGGCTTGCGTTGAACAGGCTCAGCAGCTGCCCGGGCAGGAGGAAGAACACCACCGACGCTATCAGCCCGATGCCAATGCCCCAGCTGAGCGCGGTGCGGATGGTCTCCCGGATGCGCCCACCCTTTTTCGCGCCATAATTGAAGCCCACAATGGGCAGGCAGGCCTGGCCCAGGCCGTTCATGGGCATGAACATGAAGTTCTGCAGCTTGTAATACACGCCGAAGAAGGCGATGGCTGTGGCGTCGGCCAGGAGCCGGTTGACGCCGAAGTTCATCACGCTGCCCATGGCCTGCATCAGGATGGTGGGGAAGCCCACCTTGTAGATGGCCAGGACAGTGGACTTTTGCAGGCGGAAGCGGCGGAAGTTCACCTTCACATCCGGGTTGAACAGGGTGTTGAGGACAATGGCGGTCAGCGCGCCCAGCCACTGGCCGATGACCGTGGCGATGGCCGCGCCCCGGATGCCCATGGCCGGGAAGCCCCAGTAGCCGAAGATCAGCACCGGGTCCAGGATGATGTTCGTCACCGCGCCCACCACCAGGGACAGCATGCTGTACATGGTGCGCCCCGACGCCTGCAGGAAGCGCTGGAACATGGTCTCCAGGAAGGTGCCCATGCACAGCGCCATGCACACCTGCAGGTAAATGCCGCACTTTTCCGCAATGTCCGGGTCGGAGGACAATGCCCGGGCAATGGCCTTGGCGCCGGGCAGGCCCACCACCGCGAACACCAGGGAGGAGGCCACGGCCAGCACCACGCCCGTGGCCGCCGCCTTGCCCACCTCATCCCGCTTGCCCGCGCCCAGCAGCCGGGAGATCAGCGCGTTGATGCCCACGCCCGTGCCCACCGCCAGGGCGATCATCAGGATCTGAATGGGGTACGCCAGGGAGGTGGCCGCCAGGGCGTTCTCGCCGATCTGCGCCACGTAGATGCTGTCCACAATGTTGTACAGCGACTGCACCACCAGCGACAGCATCAGCGGAAACGCCATGGAAAGCAGCAGCCGTTTGATGGGCATAACCCCCATCTTGTTCCGGCCCTGGGCCTGTTTGGTCTGCGTCATACATCACACCTCGAAATACAGATTACCGGGTTATGATAACGCATCCGGGCTGCTTCCCGGCAAATTTGCGCGCAGCAAAGCAGGCCAGAGCGGATATGCGCTGTGCGGATGCGTTATGCTCAATGACAAATGCGTCTTACGTCAGGGTGAAGGCGAAGAAGTCCACCGCGCCCGTGCCGCGGAAGGTGAAATACAGGTCATGCACGCCCTCCACAGGCCCCATGGCTGCCGACAGGGAATGCCAGAAGCCGCAGGGCTGCACCGGAAGCTCCGCCAGCGCCTGCCCCTCCGGCTCCGTGGAAACCACCAACGTGCCCTCGCCGCTGCCCCGCACCACCACGCCGATGCGCTCCGGGCCATGCAGGTCGAAGGAGCGGAAGCCCGCATACGCCCCGTCCTGCAGGTTGGCCACGTACTGGTCGCTGCGCCCCATGTGATCCGGGGTATCCTGGGTCAGGTAGGGATGAACCCCCGGCGGCGTGGGGAACACCTTGTAGGCGA
>JBJEUL010000187.1:0-3265 GCA_051883835.1 Aristaeellaceae bacterium | reverse complement strand
GTGGGGTGCAGGGGCAACGCCCCTGCGCAGGTCTGGGCGGCAGCCCAGCGCAGCAGGTTCCGAACTCCCGGCGGAAGAATCTTCCTTCGTCCAGCGTTGTATGGGTAAAACCTCTGCGAAGGAGGATGCCCCATGAAATGCTTCCTTGCCTGTGTGCTGGCTCTGCTCATGCTGACTGGCTCCGCCTGTGCCGAATCGTATACCGTCACCACGGACAGCACATGGGCCTATGCCGTGACCCTTTTCGAGGGGAGTCTGCCCACTGCACTGCAAGCGGCTGTCGACAAAACACCCTTTGCCGGGGATGCAGTGATGCAGGGTGTCATGCTGGTGGAGTATCATCAGCAGACGAACATGCTCAACCGGCAAATCGCGCTGGCGGCGGTGAACCACGGAGGAACTCCTATGCTCATTGGCTTCACCGACCCTACGCCGGAGCAGGATAACCGTCTGGTGGCGATGAATGATGCCTCTGTCAATGACGGCTGGGTCTGCCAGCCTGTGTCGGAAACGCTGCTGCGGGAGGGTCAGCCCTTCACCCTTGCCGCCGTGCAGAACGATGTCACGACCATGGGCCATCCTTATCCTGCGCTGTGCTATGGGGAGGAGCAGTTCATTCTCACGGCATCCAATGCGGGGATTTGGCGGCTGCTGGGGTACACGGACGGCACGGTGTTCCTGGATTGCCAGTATACGCCCATTTGCGCCTATACGTCCGACAGGCCGCAGCAAGTCATGCCATGCTATGCGTCCTTTCTGGCGGAGGACATGGACGGCGATACATTTCCCACCACGGTAGAAGCCGCCCGGGCCTATGCGCAGGCCCATCCCGACCCTGTGACCGCCACGCAGGCCGTGTGTCTTGGCGCGAATCTCCGCGTCAAGCCCACAACGCGCTCCGACAGCCTGGGCATGCTCCAGAAGGGCGTGGTGGCGGAGGTGCTGGGGTATGAAAACCAAGGCAGCTGGACGCACGTGCGCATCGGCGACACAGAGGGATTCGTCAGCACCACGTACCTGCACCTGGGTAATCTGCCCCGGGAGGAAATACGCCTGCCCCTGCGGGTCTGCTGCCTGAATGGTGACACCGCCCTGCTGGAGACACCCAACGGCGATGCGGCAGTGACACTGCCCGACGGGACGGTGCTGACGGTGCTGGTTCAGTCTCAAACGGGCTGGATGTATGTGCTGCTGCCGGATGATCCGAGCCTTTGGCCCATGGATACGCAGGGTCAGTACGGATGGATACGGTCCGATCAGGCTGATGTGGCGGATACGCGCTTGCAGCTGAAATATCGGTGATAGAAGAAGGCCATGCAGGCTCCCGAGAGGGATGACCGGCATGGCCTTTGCAGTTGGGTGGGGGTGAGGGCGTTCCTCTGGGAGACTTCGGAACCTGCCGTTTCCAACGCGGACGAACTGCGTCGTCTGCTTGGAAACTCTGGTTTTTTTCCGATTCCTTTTTGAAAGGGTTGAATGTGTTGCGCTGGGCTGCCGCCCAGACCTGCGCAGGGGTTTCACCCCTGCTACCGAACAAGGGGCATCGCCCCTTGACCCCTTTCCGCTGGCGCGTTCCCTTGGAGAGGGATTAATCTGTGATGGTTTTGCACTCCATGTAGAAACGCTTTTCGTGGGCGTGGCCCATGGAGAAGGTCTTGCGCGGCAACACGCCCAGCTGCTGAATCGCAGGGAAGAAGCCGCTCTTGTCCAGCGGCGGCAGCAGGAAGCCCATCGCATCCGGGGCCTGGCACAGCCTGCGCACCACGTCCTCCCCATGGATGTAGTCAATTTCCGCCTCCGGGTGCCGGGCCAGGAAATCATCCAGATACCGCTGCAGCGTATCCACCGGCAGCGCACCGTCCGGATTCGTGACGGCGGCCACGGCTTCCATGCCGCTGTAGACCACCTGCATGACCTGCTCGCGCTCGCCCTGATCGGTGATTTCGCTCAAATCCATGCCCCGCTCGTGGCAGTACAGCGTCCAGTCCTGCATCACGGCGTAAGGCTCCACATGGGTCAGCACCCGGTGGATGGGCTCGAACATCAGCGCGTCATCGTGGATGTTCTCCGCCTCGCACAGGGCGTAGCGGGCGGGATGGGTCAGCCGCTGCTCGGGGGTCAGGGTACCCTTGATTTCGTCCCAGTAGGCCTTGGCGGTGGCGAGGGAATGGTTGCCGTCGCCCACGGCGAACAGCAGGGGATGCTCACCCTGACGGGCCTTGAGGGTCATCAGCGCGTCAAAGATTTGCTGCTTGAAGCCCTCGCCCTGCACAGCCCAGCCCTTCAAATGGCCGCCGTTCTTCATCAGCGGGAAGTCGTAGAGCAGGGGCAGCTCGTCACGCTGAGCGTAGAGCGGCTCGACCACGGTTTGCAGGGGGTCGTCCATCAGCAGGAGAATGTGGGTCATTTCCAGCGGCGCACCCCGGCGGATGTCCAGCCGGGCAGGCAGACGGGCGGCAATGGTTTCCTCCGTGGGGCGCACAAGGCTCTTGCTGCCGGGGGTGAAGTCGTACTGCTCCAGGTCAACCGCGCAGACAAGGCCCAGCCTGGCCCCGCTGGGGGTGGAGCGTTCCACCAGCACAAAGCCGTCCGTCACGGCCTGCTGAAGCACGCCGTTTTGCAGATAGTCGGCCATGGTGCGGTGGATGTCCGGCACGCGCTGGGCAGTTTCGCTCAGGTAGCACTCGGGGAGCATCAGTTTCAGCGTGGAGGGCGCGTCACCTACTTGCAGGGCCACGTCCTGCCAGTATTCCGGCTCGGAGGTGTACTGGTCGCAGGCCACGCAGGCCCAGGTGGTGGGGTACACATCCGGGCGGGGAAGCAGAATATCAGCGGGCACGATGCCCGCGCCAACGTATTTCATGGCGGATTCCGTCCTTTCAGGGGAATTTCATGCCCCTATGGTAACGGTTTCCCCCGGAAAAGTCAAGGCTGTCATGCAGACTTGCGGTCCCGGAACAGCAGCGTGATGCACCACAGTCCCGCGATGCCCACCAGCGAATACACAATGCGGCTGAGAATGGCCCCTTGTCCGCCAAAGAGCCACGCCACCAGGTCGAATTGGAACACACCCACCAGCAGCCAGTTGACCGCGCCGATAATGACCAGAAGCAGTGATACCGTATCCATCATGAAAAAACCTCCTTGTGCTTGATACAAATAGTATAAGCACAAGGAGTTGCTTTTATTCATCACCTGTTCATTCTACTTCAAGCAATCGCGCCAGCGTCGAAGGGGTCAAGGGGCGATGCCCCTTGTGGGGTGC
>JBJEUL010000186.1:0-14391 GCA_051883835.1 Aristaeellaceae bacterium | reverse complement strand
GGCGGTAGGCAACCCCGGTTTTCTGCATCCATTCCACCGCTGTCATGCTGTCACCTCCATCAAAGCTCCGCCGAAAGCTCCAGCATGGCCCCATCCACCAGCCGCAGCACATACATGTCACCAGCCGTCAGCCCATCTGCTGTCATCACAGCATACAGGATGCCGCTCAGGGCATGTCGCAGCGTGATGGATGTGACTTCCTTATCTGCTGTCCCCTTGCGCAAATACAGCGTTCCTGTCAGTGTCAGTGCGGGCATGTTGCTCCGCATCAGCTGCTTGAGCGGTAGTGCGGTGTTTGCCGTGGTCGCGGTTTCCCCCATGGCATAGCATGGCTGGGCGTTCGCACTCCCGCCGCCGATGCGCTGGTAGTACCGCTGGCACACCGCCTGTTCCTGCACATACCCCCGGGGCCTGTACGCCGGCATGGCCCCCGCCGTATACGCCCCTTCATACAGCGCAGCCCATGTGATGGTCACCCCGCTCCCCGTGAGCGTGAATGTCTTTGTCCCCGCATCATAGGCCGCCGTGCCCGCGCTGGCTGCCACCGTCACCGTCCCTGATGGCGTGAACTCCAGAACCTGCGCCATGGAGCCGTTCAGCACCAGCCCCGCGTCCGACACTGTCACCGACCCGCTGACCAGCTTCCACCTGTCCAGGAAGTACCCTGCCGCGCTGATGGTGCCGCTCACGCCACGCTGGTTCACCGGGTGCAGGAAATCGCTGTTGTCCAGCCAGTTGTACGGGGCCAGATAGCACCCGGGAGCCTTACCGCCAAGTTTCCCCGCATCTACCGCTGTGCCGTCCTCCGGCAGTGCGCCCACGTCCGAGGCCGTCAGCGTTACGTCCCCCTGCACCGACTCAATACCGTTTACTGAGGACACCGACCCCGTCCCGTCCTTGCCCGGTTCGCCGGTATCACCCTTCTCGCCCTTTTCACCACGCGGCAGACCAAAGTCCAGCACAAATCCGCCGCTGACCTTCTCCACGCTGACCGTGGCCGCGCTGCCCGTTGGCAGGGTGGATGCCGTGGCCGTCATGCCATCCATGGCCGAGGCCGCGCTGTTCGCCCGGTTCGCCGCCGTAGTGGCCGAGGAAGCCGCCCCCGTGGCAGACGCTGCCGCCGCTTCCGTGGCCGCAATCTGCGCCAAAAGCGCGTCCAGGGACGGAACAACGCCTTCCTCGTCCAGCAGGGAATCCGTCTGGGATGCGGACACAACGCCATCGCCCCAGAAGACCGTGATAATCTGGTCGCTCACCGCCAGCTTGATGACCAGCTGGAACCTTCCAGCAACCCGGTAGCAGCTTTCCGGCAGCTTGACCAGGATGTCATTGTCCTGCACTGTGCCGGTGATGGGGACGGTCACGCCGTCCGCCCGGATGAAATAGGCCGAAACGCTGGCCCCATGGAGCGGATAGTTCTCGCCCCTGTTGACCACTTTCCCCATGAAGGTGTGGGCATGCTTGTCCCCGGTGAGCAGGGAAAGTGGAAGGGCTGTGCGCCGGATGCCCCTGTCCATGTCATAGAGGAAAGCAATGGCCGTGTCAAGCATCGACCTTCACCTCCCTGTCAGGCTTGCTGAGCAGGGCCTGCAAGTCCTTGATGGCACGGATGCAGGCCAGCAGGCGGGACATGTTGGCCTCGCCCCTGACCTCCACGCCATCCAGCAGGGCCAGCATTTTTTGCAGCATATCATCCATTGGATATTCCTCCCATTACTTGGATTCAAGGGCACTCACACGCCCTTCAAGGTTTGTCAGCCTTGTGTTCAGGGCAGATACCAAAGACGTGACATAGGACTCTTTGGCGAAATTCTGTTCATTAACCCATGACTTCTGGGCATAGGACGACAAATCGCCTGTCTTTGTATACGCTGCAAAGTCGATGTCCTCACCGCCGCACACAAGGCTGCTGACACTCAGCTCTCCCGATACGGTCAGATTCCCGTCCACGCTGCTTGCTCCATGCGCTTCAAGGCTCGTGCAATGCGCCGTGCCTTCCACGGACAGGCTCGACACCGAAACGCTGCTGAGGTCAGCGATTTCCGCCGCCAGCTCATCCACCTTCAGCAGACCGGCTATCTCCGTCTCCAGCGCATCGACCTTCACCTTGTCCGCCTTGAGCTTGATGGTGCTGTTCGCGCCGTCAATGGCGATTTCCGCAGCAGATACCCGCGTTCCCAGCTCATCCACCGTTTCCTGACTCGCTTTCAGGCTGATGGTTGCGTTCGCGCCGTCAATGGCAATCTCGGCAGCGGATACACGTCGGCTCAGCTCCCCAACTTCCTCCTTGGAAGCCCGAAGCGTGATTTGTTCCGCGTTGATATTGACCTCCTTGGCCACAAGGTCAATCCGATTGGCTATCAGCGTGATACTTTCCTCAGCATCAATGAGCAAATTCGCCTGCTTTTTCAGGTCAGCCGTGAACCGCTTCCGTGTGACCGTCGTGTCCACAATCAGCCCCGCCATCACATCCACCGCACTGACGGACTCGCTGGCCAGCTTCACCGTGACCTGCTCCGGCTGACCGTACACGTCAGGCCATTCAAGCCCAATGACCCGCTGGCGAATGGTCTGGCCGTAGTCCGGCAGGCAGACACGGCACACACGCCCCAGCGTGAAGCGGTCAAAGGGTTCCCCGGTGGCTTCGTACCAGTCCACCGCATCCATGGTCACGCTGATGGATGGGGTCTTGTGGGATTCCAGATAGGAACGGCCCTGCTTGGTCAGCTCCTCCTCGCCGATGTCCGGGTCAGCATCCATGACACGGCTGACAATGCCAAAAGTCCCGATGGTGTCCGCATCCAGCGGCGCAGAAAGGCCCGGGACGTACAGCCGCGTGCAAAGCTCGCTTCTGTCCTCCTCCACACGCAGACTGGACAGGTTCCGCGACAGGCGGCACTCGCAGCCGTCCGCGCTTTCGATGGCTTCCACGTTCAGCAGCCACGGGAATACCCGCTGATTGAAGGTCAGGCGGTAGCCGGGCAGCTCATCCAGCAGATTGCACAGGCTTTCCAGCAGGTTTGAGTTGTCGTTCTTCCATGTCAGCGTCATGGAGTCTGGAACAGCCACGGTGCCAAGCGTCCACATGGTTTTCGGCTGATGAGCCAGCAGTGCGGCCAGCAGCTCCCGTGCGGAGCCTGTCTGTTCGCTCTCTCCGGGCATGATACCATCGCCCAGCGTGGTCAGGCCATGCTCAAGAGCAAGCGTGATTCGTCCGCCATAGTCGTGTTCGGCCTGCTGAACGCGGTAGATGCCCGCGCTCCCATGGATGGTGTACAGCTCCACAAACTGACCTGTGACTGCCTCGCACGAACCATCCGGCAGCACCATGGTCGCCGTGGACAGGGGAGAAAGGTTTTCCTCGATGTACAGGGACTCAGGGGTCAGCCTGTCCAGCTCCTGCATGCTGCTGTCCAGCAGCCGGGGAAGTCTTACAGCCATAGGCCCCTCGCTTTCAGCGTGACCGATACGGGGACATTCGCCCCGATGGTCACGGTCATGCTGATGCCCGGTGCGAGCATCAGGTCATCAGCGGAATCTGCCGTGCGTTTGGACAGCACAGACGCGCCGTCCACTTCCGCCCGGAACAGCCAGTTCTCGTCATAGAAAAGCCGCAGCACCTTGCCGGGTGCCACCGACAGCCCAGAGAAGGAAAGTTTTTGTCCAGCCTTCGACAGGGAAAGGATGGTCATAGCCGCGCTGCCGGCGTTGGCTACATCCGCTTCCAGATAGCACGGCGCAGTTCCCATGGGACGGATGGCCGCGTTCCCGACGGTTCCCGTGAAGGTCGAACGTGTTGGCTGCTCTGCTTCCCAGTAGGGCATGGCGTATGCTGTGAACACCATCATGACCTCCTGCGTCCATTTCAGCGCACTGGTCACAGCGGGGTAGGCGGTACACATCACCCGCAGCCGCTGACCGGGCCTGTCCCCGAGGGTCATGTACTGGCCGGAAGCCCACGCGGCCATGCGCTGGATGACCTCCCGACGGCGGGTCACGTCCGTCTCGCGAATGGCCACGCTGACGCGGACGGTCAGGCTCTCCCGGACGGAGCGAACCACCCGGGAGCCATCGCCCCATGCGCGTTTCGCTTCCGTCACATCCATGGAGGGCTGGCTTTCCTGCACGTCCAGCACATAGACGCAGGGGTCAAGCGCGTCCAGCGGATGACCGTCCATGCAGACATCGTATCGTGTGCGCATGCCGCGCCCCCTTTCTTATCCTGTATGCTTGCGTGATAGCGTTTTCTTTCCCATGGCCCGGGAGACGGAGGGAGCCACCAGCGCGCCAACGGCCTGACCGTCCATCTGCACAGAGGTGCCTGAAAGCGCAGAAGCGATGGCACCGGCCAGCCGGTCATAGTCGATGGCAGGGGAGGATGTGCCGCCCTCGCCGCGCCGCCATGCGGTGGCCTCGGCCTTGGTCAGCACGGCCTCGCCCTCGTGAAGCCGGGCGGAGAAATCGTTGTAGGGAACGTAATCAAGGCCGGTGGCAAAGCCGGGTGCGGCGCGTCCGCTGCCGGTCAGGGCCAAGTATTCCTGTGTCTTTTGAATCGCCTGCGCAATACTCGCCGCGATGCTGCTCCATGCCATGGTGCCGGAGGATTGCAGACGCGCCATGGATGCGGCAGCAGCGGCCATGCGGCTGTCCAGCGTGGCCTGCAAACGGCGGGCGGCGGCTTCCGCAACGCTCACACTGCGCAGAAAGCCAGCCGTGTCCAGCGTCAGGGCCGCGGACAGCTCGAAAAGCTGCGCCATGAATGTCAGCTCCTTTCGTCCAGCAGCGCATGCAGAACGCGGCTGCGGATGGTCTGGGCAGAGAGGGTGTTATCCGGCGTGATGGAGGTGGGAGATAGGGCCTGCACCGGGTCAGGCACGGGATACTCCTTCCCACCGCCAAGGGAAAACAGCTGCAGCCCCGTCAGCCACAGCAGATGCAGCGCGTAGTCCGCTTGCAGCCGTTCACGCTGGCGAAGGGAAAGCACACTTTCCAGCAGCGCGGGGCGCAGGGGCATGCCGGACAGTGCGGTCAGGATGGCTCCCTGCCCGTACCGCCGGCAGATGCGAAAAAAGCCGCTGCTTCCTCGTCCCATACATCCCGCACCAGCCGAAGGAGCGCGAAGGCATTCATGCCCTTGAGTGTGTCAGCCTGCATGCCGGTGAGAATGGCCAGCACGGCATAGGTATCGGCAGCATGACGCGCCAGCAGCAGCGGAATGCCCTCTCCGATGAGCAGCGCGGTCAGGCTGGACAGGGGCAGGGCAGTGTCTGTGACGCGGGACAGCAGTTTGTCCATGGCTTCGTCTTGCAGGATGGCGCATAGCGGCGCGGACAGCTCGCACAGGGTCAGGCGAAGCTCCTCGCCGGTCATTTGACTCAGTTTCATGTTGTCGTTCCTCCTCAGGTGAAAAACAGGATGCGGCAGGGCGCGTAATCTGCACCGACGGGCGTGTCCTGATGCGCCTGGAACTCGAAGGGCATCACACCCTCGCCTTGGTCGGTGAAGGTCAGCGTGGTGCCAATCATGTTCAGCACGTCGGTCAGCTCGATGAGCAGCGCACCCTGCGCCGTGTCGCCAACCCAGCACAACCGGGGCAGATAATCCTCCACCAGCATTTGCTGCCGGGGGCGGATGCAGGTCACGCCGCCTGTTTCGGTTTTGTCGTACATGGTCAGCAGGTCGGCAAAGCTGCCGGGGGTCATCTCCAGCAGCGTACCGGTGAGCTTCACCGTCCAGCCGTCATTGACTACGCTGCCCTTGACGGGGGTGCGCAGGCCATCGGCTTCGATGTGGCGCAGCGTGGGCTTGCACTGGAAGGTGCCGCCGCCCCGGGTGGCCCCCATCAGGCCCTCGTTGCTGTGAATACGCTGGGCCAGCTGAGATTTCAATTCATCGGCGGTGGAGGCCGTGTCCGGGTCGAAATCCTTGATAAACAGCCCTGCACCCAATTGCAGATGCTCAAAGGTGTGGCTGTTCAGACCGGTCATCATGGAATCAGCTCCTTTTACAGGTCGTAGAGTTTCACCATCAGGCGCATGCGCGCACCCAGCACCCGGGGGTCCTCGCCATCGGTCAGCAGGGTGATGAAATCGCCGCTGGGCCGGTAGATAACGGCGGCACCGCCGTCAAAGTGCAGGGAAACGCCGCTCTCGGGCATCAGCTCCTGTGCCCTGTCGCACAGCGCGGCGCGGTCTGCCATGGCATCCGGGCCCAGAAACCACGCCGTCGCGGTCAGCAGGCTCGGCCCTGCAAAGGCTGTGCTGCCCATGGTGCAGGTCAGGTAGGGAAAATGGGAGGCATCGGGGGTCAGGCCGGTCAGGTGGACGGGCAGGGACAGCTGCCCAAGGAAGTCCATCATGGCCCTGTGATAGGCGGACATGCTCACGGGCCGTTCACCAGCCTTTCAACCGGCACCTGCGCATAGGCCAGCGCGGCCATATCCGGGGTGCGCATATCGCTGGAACGCCCGGTAACGCGGTAGCATTCGCCATCGCTGACTCGGCGGATGATATCGCCGCAGCGCAGTGTCACGCCCCATTCATGCACCAGCACGGGGATGACGGCATCTCTCGCTGACTGCGCAACGGTGATTTCACGGCTCATGGTGGCAGTCACGCCGCCGCGGAAGGCCATACTTTCTTCATAGGCCGTGCGGAAGCCGCCCATCCCGTCAGGCTCGCGGACGCATTCCAGCAGCAGGAAATCTTCCATATAATGTTCCAGCATTCAAATCCTCACCTCCGAGAACATTTGCCGGTAGGGGCGCAGTGCTGCGGCGAAGGCATCCTGCCAGCACAGGGGCTTGCCGGAGACGGTGAGATTGGTTCGGCTGTACGCGCCGAAGGACTCGCTCTGCACGGTGGGGACAGGCTGCTGCTGTGCCCAGGTGATGATTTGCTGGCACAGGGTGGTGAAGTCCTCCGGCGGGGAGAGCAGCCACACGCGGCCTGTCCACTGTCCGTCGGGGGCAGATGTGATGCAGCCGTCTGTCAGACGATGCACGCCGTCCAGTGGGCCAAATCCTTCCAGTGCAATCCAGCCGCTGGCGGGCAGGCCGTCAGCAGGGGATAGTGCGCCGCCGGTGATTTGCCAGGGGCCGTCCAGAACGGCGGTGGGGAAGCAGTTGCGGACTTCCCGCATGATATCGGGGATGGTGATGGTCATGGGGTGGGTTCCTTTCTTGTTTGATGGGGGAGGGCTTTTTTTGGGGATGGAGGTTGATTGCTCCTTTGCACCTGCGTGAAGGTGGGGATATGTTCGGGGATGCAGGGGTCTGCTTCCTGGCACCTCTATGGAGGTGCGAGGCGTTCTTTCCCTCTCGGGGGAAAGAACCAAAGGCCGCCTGGGGGCAGCCAAATCGAACATGCACCATGGCTGCCCCCAGACCCCCCGTCGCCTAATTTCGGGTAGCAACAAGATGGGGTTCGCGGCTACTATCTTCCTCGCGGGGGCGGCATGCAGGGCTTTGGTTGTTTTGGAAGGGGTACTCGCTGGCCCAGGCGACATTTCGTCGCCTTACTCGTCTGCAAGTTACTGCCCAATGGGGGTGTACCCGGTGCATGGCCGGAGGATTGGCACTTATTCCCGTTCCCCCGTTCCCCTCCACTGGAGGTTACTGCATCTTGCATAGTATCCTGTGCCTTACAGTCCCGCGCCCCGCAGGCTCTGCGTCGCGCCGCGCCCTCCGCGCGGCGTGACTCCTGCAAGGGAAGGAACCAAGTATAGGCCCCCCTGAAAGGGAGTCCAGAGGGGCAATGCCCCTCTGGTGGGGTGCAGGGGCAACGCCCCTGCCTCGTTCCCTTACTCCGTGAGTTTGTGGATGTAGACGCAGGAGGGGAGGATGACTTTGGCACCGCACAGGGAGAGACCCTTGATGCCGTCGTCGAAGCCCTTTTCGCGGCGGTAGGCGTCCATTTTGGTGATTTGCTGGGCGAAGGTCACGGCATCGGGGGTCATGGCGATGATTTCGTTGGTCAGATCGTTGCTGATATAAATGTCGAAACCGGCGGCGCGGGCAATGGAGCCTTCGGCCAGACGGGCGTCGGAAATGGCTCCGCTGCCCGTCACGAAACGGTTGTCCAGCAGCAGCTGCGCTTCCACCGTGGGCGGCACAATCAGCTTGCGGTTGGCGCGGGGGACATTCTTGCTGTCCAGCGCGGTCTTGATGGACACCAGCAGACCATACATGCCCTCGGCAGGGAGTGCGCCCTCCTTGGTCGTACCGGCACCGGCACGAATCACACCCAAAATGTACTTCTCCGTGTCCTCCGCCAGCTTCCAGGCGGCGTTGCGCATGGCTGCGTCCATCAGGTCGGCACGGGACTGCGCCGCGTCCACATCGTTGATGTAAAAGTTGTAGTACGCGCCGTGGTCAATCACCAGGGTCGTGTCCGTGCCGGAGAGCTGCTGGGGATCGTCAATGTCCTGATGGGGCGTGTACGGCTTCACCGTGATGTCGGCCAGCGCGTTGATATGCACCGTATCGCCCCACTGGGCAATGTCACCCTCGTAATGGCGGTTGCACAGCGCACCGAACACCAGCGCGCTGTGCAGATTTTCCTGCAGACGGGCAGACCAGACCTTGGGCATAAAGGAAGTAATAGCCATTGTATCGTTCTCCTCTCATGGTCGCGGAATATCAGTGACGCGCCAGCACGGCGCGCACAGCATCCCAGTTCGCGTTGATTTCATCGGCGGACATGGCCGCCACATCCTGCCGGGTCAGCGCACCGCGCAGACTGGACGGGGGCTGAATCACCGGCGTGCTCAGCCGCACCGGCTGCGCGAAAAACGCCCCGTATTTCTCCTTCAGCGGCGCAATCACGTCCTGCGCGTTCGCCAAAACACCGCCGGAAATGACCAGACTCGCCGGGTCAATCTCCCGCGCCAGCAGCGCAAGGGCCTTCTCGTTGGCCCCGGCCTCCAGCAAAGCCTTGCGCAGAAGCTCCTGCTTCTCACTGTCCGTGAGCCGCTGCGCTTCCTGTGCCTTGTAAGCGTCAAATTCCGCCTGCACCTGCGCGGCATCCGCCTGCTGGGCAGACAAAAGCGCGACCTGCTCCAGCAGCATGTCGCGCTCTGCCGTCATCTCCGCCAAAGCGGATGCTTCCGCCCGGGCCGCGTCAATCTCCGCCTTCAGGGCGGATACCGTTTCACTGTGGGCCAGAATAATCTGCTCGGCTGTGCTGTCATCCAGCGCAAGCTCCTTGAGCAGACTTCGGGTGAGTGCCATGGGTCGATTGCTCCTTTCTGTTGTGAAATGCACCCGCGTTCCTCCGGGTGTCCTGCGCCGTTGCCTTGGCGCGGGTATGCAAAAGGGAGACGCTGTTCCTCGCGTCTCCCAAATGCGATGATGGGTTATACCCCCTGCCGCAGCGCGTCCGCCATCACACGGGCCAAATCCTCCCCGTGACCCAGCAGCGCGTCAGAGAGAAAAGGCCTGCCGGGCATGCGCCGCGTGCCGTCATGCACATGCCCGGCATAGGACAGGGGCGAACCAATGTGCACCGTGTCCCCATCCACGGTGTGGGCAATGCTGGCCATCAGCGCGCCCGTGTCCTTCACCGGCTCACCATAGCCGCTTTCCAGCTGCTGACGAACCAGTGCAACAGCCGCCTGCCCCGCACTGTCCAGCGCGGAAGGCACGTTGTGCGCCAGTTGCGCCATGATGTCGGCCACGTGACTCGTCAGCATGGAGGTTCCGCTCCTTCCAGCAGCGGCTCGATTTCCTCCGGCTGAATGTAGGGATTCAGCTTCAGCGCGGTGCGGTGGTCAATGTCCTGCCGCATGCGGTAAATATCCGCCACCGTCTCGGACTCGTTGGCGATGCACTGCCGGGGGAAGCGGATGCCATCCGTCTCCACCCCCAGCAGATGCAGCAGGGATTGCACAAAGCGGAATACCTGCCACTCGTAGCGGTCAGCCTTCAGGTGCAGGGAGGCCGTGGCAGCCCGAATCGCCACGTTGGTCAGGCTGCCGCCGGTGAGCGCGTCCATATCAAGGGCCATGAAGTCCCGGTACAGGGCCTTTTCCAGCAGGCGAAGCGCGGTCTCCCGGGCCGCATAGGGCACCTCAATGGTGTGCGGCTCCGCCGTGGCCGAGGAACCCGTGCCGTCCGACAGGTTCGCCACCGCCTTGACGCGGTTGATTTCTTCCAGCATGCGGGCAATGTCCTCTGTGGTGCCGCCAAAATTGTTCAGCACCCAGTACACATCGTTGGCCCGGTCAAGATTGTCCGCAAAGTCGGAAAGAATGTTGTCGTACGCGTCAATCTTGGCCTTGATGGCGGGAGTGAACTCCGACTGATGCTCGCTGTTGGCCCACAGCGGCAGTACAGGCAGCGTTGCGTAATTCTCCTGCGAAAGCACCTCGTCCCCCAGCGCGTCCGAGCGCATGGTCACGATGTAGGCCCGCTTCGGCTCCACCACGGAAAGCACCTTGCCCTCCCGCCGGAGAATGGTCACGCCGTCCTCCTCGAACAGGCGGATGTACATCGGACGGCTGCCGGAAATCTGCCAGAACTGAATGCCCACCCGCACCGCGCCGGTCATTTCATCCAGCAGCGGCAGGAAGCCCGACAGTGCATCCCGCGCCGCCTCAATGACTTCCAGGTGGTCTACGTTCCAGAAGCCCCAGCTCACCCCGTGCAGCAGGGCGCGTTCGCCCAGCATCTCCAATTGATGGTCGAAGGCCGGGCCCAGCAGCTGCCGGGCATTTGTGTCCTCCAGCACACAGCCGTTGGAAAGCAGGAACTGGTTCTGCTGCGTCACGAAGCGGAACAGAAAGCCGCTGCCGATGCGGTTGCCCACCACATCCTCCGTGCCGGAGCGAATGTGATTGCGCCCGGCAGCATCGCGGCTCTCGATTTTGCAGGCACGAAGCACCGTCTTGCGGCTGACAGCCGTGTTTTCACCCCGGAAATAGCTGCTGGCCTCCAGCGCGTGGCGGAAGAAGGCAGAGCCTTTGTAACGGTCAATGGCACCCAGCATCAGCGCGTCGCGATTCTCCGCGTCCTGCCAGTCCTGCCAGGTTACATCCAGGTACATGGGTGTCCCTCCTTTCTTATGAACATGGGATGGTCTGCCGGTCCAGCAGCCGCAGCAGACAGGCGGCGGAATCCGGGGCATCATCATGGGCCGCATCGGGGCTGTAGTCCTGAATCTGACGCAGGTAGGCTTCATCCGTCCCGGCTGCGAACACCACATGCGGCCACCACTTGTACAACAGCGTGGCAATCTTGTTGTGCTTTTCTGCCCGTTCATGGTAGCAGCGCACCGGGAAATCCCGGCGGCGTATCTCCCGGGCCAGATAGCCCTTGTCGCCGTTGGTCTCCACATACACAGGGGCGCAGTCCAACGCACGGCAACAGCGGAGAACCTCCTCCAGCACGCTGTCCACATGCCCCTGCCACAGCCGCCCGTACAGGTAGATGGTGTCGCCCTCACGCCTGCCGCAGGTCAGGGCCGTGAAATCACTGCCCCCATAGGCCGCATCCAGATGCGCAAAGCCCCCTTGCAGACAGGTGATGTCCTCCGTCCAGACAGGCTCCCCGGTGAACAGTGCGTCCTCGGATGCCATGTGCCGCAATTCATAGTTGGCCGCGAACAGGGAAGGCGGCATGGCCCGGCGCAGTGCGTCCGCCTGAGCGCGGCTGAGCAGGCGGGTGCGGCGGTAATCCCATCGCTGCGGATGGGGCATCAGGCTGATGGCATCCTCCCGGTGCCAGGGCGTACCGGCGTTGATGATGCGTCCGCCGGGATTGCGAATGTTTTGCAGCTCCCGGTACACGCTGCATGTGTAGGCCCGCTCGGCAGGGCTGAGCCTGTCCTGCAGGTTCACGATGTCGTCGGTGACAATCAGGTCAGCGTGCTTGCCGGTCAGGCTTCCCCGGATACCCTGTCCCAGCAGCTGCGGCGCACCCCGGCGGGCCGTGTAGCAGTCCGTGGTCAGGGTGAACTGGTCGGTGCGCAGCAAGCGGACGGGCTGCTCCCAGATGCGGGCGGAAAGGGCCTGCATGGCATCGGCCTGCACAATGGCCTTCACCTGCCGCAGCACCTCGGTCACATCGTTGTCCGTCTTGCGCAGGAAGATGATGTTCTTCTCGGGGTACACCATCAGGGCGATGGCCAGCGCATAGCACAGGCAGGTGGTCTTGTAGCTGCCGCGATGAGCCAGGAGCGTCATGTCCCTGTCGCCCAGGAGCATCTGACGAATCCATCGCCCGTGCGGCTCATCCCGCAGCTTGTCCGCGCCGCACCAGCGGGCCACCTGTGCGGGATGCTGCACCAGCAGGGACAAAGCGTCATGATCCACGCCGGTTGTCCGCCTTCATGGCCGCCAGTGCTTCCCCAATCAGCGCGGCGATTTCTTCCTTGGGCTGTGCTTCGGCCTCCTTTTCGGTGAACAGGCCGTAGCGTTTGCCCAGCAGCTCGGCGGCACGGCTGCGTTCGGATACCTTGGGCGGCAGCTGAATGGATTCCTCGCCGTGTGTCCCCTTGCGGGTGGCGGTCTCTGTCATGGTGCCGCGCATGATTTGCGTGATGGTGACAAGCACCTCCTCCGGGGTGGCAATGTCGGGCTGATCCCGTGTGTTCGTGGACATTCCTCTCCCTCCTTGTGAAATCCACGCATGAAAAATGCGCCCGGTGTTCCGGACGCGTCCTGCGGCAGGGGCGTGCTCCCTTGCTTGCCGCGATACCACATTATCACAAAAGGGTGTGCACTGACAATGCAATGAATGTACTTCCTTGTGCAATGCGTGTGCAGTCACTGTGCAGATGGTGTGCTGTCCAGCGAGCGCAGAAAGGCATTGCGCATCCGGCACACATAGCGGTCACTGAGGTGGACGGCTTCGGCGGCCTGTTCATCCGTCTCCCCAGCCAGATAATAACGCCGAAGCACCACCAGCAGCCGAAAGTCACTGACCTGCGAAAGTGCTGCTTCCACCTGCGGACGGAGCAGGGCCAGCTCCTCACGCTTGCGCTGGGCCATGGCCTCCAGTCCTTCCGCCAGCTGCAGGGCGGCGGCAGCGGGGTCGTTGGTGCCGCGCAGCGTATCATAGCGTTGGGTCATCACTCCGCGGGGCCGGCCGGTCTGCCCGCATGCACGCAGCTGCTGCTCCAGCGCAGTCAGCTCGATGGTCAGCGAACGGAAACGTCGCAGCGCATGGGCTTGATTCATTCGCATCTCCTCCTTCCATGGGAACGTTCGTTCTTACAAATGCATCATAGCACGCAAAAAAGTAATTGTCAAGGACGAAATGTGCTTGCGTTTACGGAAAATCAGGCGTATAATCAGCGTGAGGTGAAAACGGATGTTCGCAGAACAGATGCGGCTGATGCGCCAAAAACGGGGGATGACGCAGCAGGGCCTGGCAGATATGCTGGAGGTATCCGTCAGCGCAGTGCAGAAATGGGAACGTGGTCAGGCCGAACCGAACGCCCGAACGCTGCAAAGGATGGCGGATTTGTTCGGCGTGTCCATGGACGAGCTGTGCGACCGGCCTGTCCCGGAGAGCAATGTAACGGTCATGACCCGTGCCCTGCGGCAGATGACGCCGGAGGAGCAGGAGCAGCTGATTGCGGTGGGCCGTGCGCTGTTCCGCCACGCCTTCGGGGAGGGGAACGGAACGTGAGCCGTCAGCCTGACTACAACCGGGCGGCCACGGCGGCCTGCCGTGTGCTGGTGCACCTTCAGGTGGACAGTCTGCCCGTGCGTCCGCTGGCGATTCTCCGCCGATGCCGGAATACATGCCTGTATACCTTCGAGCAGGCAGGGGATATGCTGGACATGACGGTGGATGACGTGGCGCGCCTGTGCGGCGATGCCGATGCCTGCACCTTCCGCAGCGAGGAAGAAGGGCAGATGCGGTATGTGGTCTGCTACCGGACGGGCGGCAATCCTGCGCGGCTGAACTTCACCCTGGCCCATGAGCTGGGACATATTGTGCTGCGACATCGGGCGAGCGGCGCAGCGGAGGAAGCGGAGGCGGATTGTTTTGCATCGCACCTGCTTTGCCCGGACGCAGTGCTGCGCAGTGCTGCTGAGCGCGGTGCGCAATGGCTGGCGCATCAGTGCTACATTTCCCGCACGGCAGCGGAAATGGCGATGAAGCGCACCGTCCGTGATGTGGACGCAGCGATTCAGCACCAGATACAGGCATTGCTGAAGCTGGAGGAGGCGAACAAATGAAGAAAAGGCACACAAAATATCAGGAATATATTCCGAACCTTTTTGGAACAAAAATATCACGATATTCGCAAAGGGAAAAAGACTCAAATTTTCTCAAAAAACTTTGCAAAAAAGTGTTGACAAAAAAGCGGGTGCGTGATATTATGTACAAGCTGACTCGCGAGAGCACAGCACCGAACCTTGAAAACGATACAGAAACAACAA
>JBJEUL010000185.1:0-14401 GCA_051883835.1 Aristaeellaceae bacterium | reverse complement strand
TGACCATTGGCTCTGAAATGAGCAGCGGGGTGCGCAATGTGCTGGTGGAGGACTGTGATTTTCAGCAGAGCCTGATTGGCCTGTGGATCAAGACCTCGCCGGAGCGGGGCGGCTACGTGCGGGACATCGAGTTCCACCGCATCCGGGCCGGACAGCTCCGACAGCAGGGCATCTGCATCACCATGGGCTATTTTGCGGAGGAAGCATGGAACGGGGATGCCGATTCCCTGCCCATCATCGAGAACATTCTGGTGAACGGCTTCCGCTGCACCCATGCCGGTACCGCCATCCATCTGGAAGGCTGCCGCGCACGCCCCCTGCACAACATCCACCTGACGAATGTGGTTGCCTCCGGTCAAACGCCCCTCCATGTCACCCACGTTCAATCCCTCACCATGAAAAACATCACCTTCCCCTAACCCCCAAAGGAATCGCGCCAGCGTCGAAGGGGTCAAGGGGCGATGCCCCTTGTTCGGTAGCAGGGGTGAAACTCCTGCGCAGGTCTGGGCGGCAGCCCAGCCCCCCACGCCCGACTCCCCCAAAAAGAACCAGAGCCTCCACCGCAGACCATCTGCCTGGAAGCTCTGGTTTTTTACTTCACAAGATGACACGCCACAAAATGTCCCGGCGTTACCTCCTTGAGCGGCGGCACGCTCTGCTGACAAGCCTCACAGGCCATGGGACAGCGGCTTGAAAATGCACAGCCCTTCGGCTTGTTGATGGGACTGGGGACATCGCCTTCGATGATTTGACGCTGCTTCTGCGCTTCCTTCTCCGGGTCAGGAATGGGTACGGCGGAAAGCAGAGCCTTCGAATAAGGATGCAGGGTGTTGGCGTATCATGGGTTTGGACGATTTGCAAGTTTGCGTTGCAAAAAATTCATTTTGTTTTCCCATGCTGAAGCGAGAATTGGCGGGAGGCAATGGCTGATGGCGAAAATTCGTAATGATTTTGATGCTTATTTTGATGCTTGGCACCAGTCGCTGTGGCGGCTGTGCTTTGTCATCACCCGGGGGCGCGCTCCGGCAGACGAGCTGGCGTTCCAGACCTTCCTGCGTCTGGGGGCGGCCAAGGAGCCGCATTTGACGCGGGTGCAGGCCCGGCGGCTGCTGTTTGAGCGGGCGGTTTATCTGGGTACCGACTATTATATTCGCAAGCCCCACCGCCTGCCCAAGCGGGAGACCATCCAGCGGGGGGAGCTGTGCTTTCCGGTGACGGAGGGACTCTACCGGCTGATGAAGCTCCCGCTTTCCCGCCGCTGTGCCCTGTGCCTGTCGGCGGAGGGCTTCACGCCGGAGGAGATGGCCGGGTTGCTCCATGTGCGTCCGGCCAAAGCGACGCGCCTGTGTGCAGACCCGGGCATTCCCAACTGGCGGGAGGAGCTGCTGGCTGTGGCATATAGCGATGAGGATGCCCAGCTGCTCAGCGACAGGATTTATGAGCGTTTTGCCCAGCGCAGTGTCGGTGTGGAGAATGCCATCCATGCGCTGCGCCAAGGCTTTGACCGCGTGGCACCGTTTCTGGCCCTAGCGGTGCTGGCACTGTTTGCGTTTTCCCTGTGGTATGTCAGTCGGCTGTAATATGAATTTCGTCTGAAAGGCTTCACCAAGCGCAGCGTTCCATGAAAAGGCCAGCCTCCTGATGCAGGAGGCTGGCACAATGTTTCAAGCGGAAAGTCTTACCCTTCTTTCAGGAAGGTGGCCGAGAGAAGCGAGGTCGGATGAGGTCGTTCCTCGTGCAGTTCCCGGAACCTGCCGTTTCCAGCGCGGACGAACTGCGTCGTCTGCTTGGAAACTCACGCTTTTTCTTTTCCCTTTTTACTGTTCAAACGTGTTGCGCTGGGCTGCCGCCCAGACCTGCGCAGGGGTTTCACCCCTGCACCCCACAAGGGGCATCGCCCCTTGACCCCTTTCCGCTGGCGCGGTCCTTGGTTAGTCCATGATGGTGATTTTGGCGGTCATGCCGTAGCTGATGGTGTCCGTGGGAAGGAACTGGATGTAGACGGCGAAGAGCGCGTCCTCGTCCTCGTCGGTGTCCTCCTCGGTGGTGTCAACCGCCTGCTGAATCCCGGCAATGCGCTCAATGGTGCCCTCTGCCGTGATGCCGCAGGTAAATTCAATGCTCACCTTGCTGCCGATGGTCAGCTTGCGCAGCGTATACTCATCCGCTTCCACCATCAGGCGCATGGCGTCATCCGGGTAGATGCTGGCCAGCAGTGTGCCCTGCTCCAACGTGTCCCCGGCACTGGCCGACACCTCCGCGACCACGCCTGTCACAGGTGCCACAATGGCATCACAGTAGGCATTGGTTTCCACCGTCTCATACAGCAGCGTGCCGCGCTCAACCTGCGCGCCGTCCGCGACATAAATCTTCGTGACCGTGCCGCTCCCGGTGCAGGCGATGGGCGATGCCACCGAGATGGAGCCGCGCCCGATGCGGGAGGCGGTGGTATACGTTTCGCTGCGATGCACCCGCACGGTTTCGCCGCTCTCAAAGTTCCCCTCCGTGACTTCCACGGTGAAGCTGCTGCCGTTGACCTGCGTTACCCGGCCCACGCCGGTATGGGCGCAGCTGGAGGTGCAAAGCAGATAGACCGTCTCGCCGGGATGGATGACCTTGTTTTCCGCTGCGTCATAGGCGTAGCGGGTGGAGGCGTTGATGGTGTAGAGCAGGTCAGGCTCCACATAGGCTACTGCGCCGTAGCGGTCAGTCAAGGTTTCCACGCTGTCACCCGTCTGCCCGAAAAGGCGGACGGTGCCTGCCTGCTCGGCGTATACCCGCGTGGTCATCAGGGAAGCGGCCGTTTCACCGGCGGTCACGCGGTCACCTGCTGTGACGGTCAGCTCGCTGAGCGTTCCCGCGGCAGGAGCAAGGATGGCGACTGTCTGGGTGGCCACAACGGTGCCCTCCACCGTGGCGGACTCAGCGGCAGCGGCGGTGGTGAACATCATCAGGGCCATGAGAGCCACAAGGCATTGCCTGAACCATTTGTTCATGTTGGAATTCTCCTTTCACATCATTCCTGCACGGTGATGGTCACGTTCATGCCGAAGCGCACATCGTCCGTAGGCTCAAAGTCAATGTAGGCCGTGAAGGTGACAGGGTCGCTGTCCTCATCCGCCATAGCGGCGATGGCGCGCACCGTGCCGGTCAGGGTTTCGCCGCTGTCCGCGTTCCAGTCGAAGGTCAGCGTGACGGTATCCCCCGGCGCGAGGCAGGCCAAATCGCTCTCGCTGACGCTGGCCGCAATCTGCATGGCATCATAGGGCCAGATGACCGCCGCCACTTCATCCTCGGTGATGGATACGCCCTGCGCCGCGTTCACCTCGGCAACCACGCCGCTGACCTCGCTGGTCAGCACGGGGGAAGTGCCGCTGCCCTCCAGCGTTTCCATCAGCACATCGCCGCGCTGGACTTCATCGCCCGCTGCCACCGCAATGGCCACGATGCGCCCCGTGCCGGTGACAGCGGTGGGAGCCGTGCGCCCGATGGTGCCCTTGCCCAGCTGCTGGTTGTCCGCAAAATCCGCAGTGCGGTAGATGTTCACCGCCTCGCCCATGAGGAAGCTGCCGCTGGTCACGCAGACCTGATAGTCCGTGCCGTCCACGGTGCTGATGACACCCGTGCCGGTGCGGCTGCTTTCGCTGCGGCTGCGCAGGTAGACGGTTTCACCGGGATGCACCAGCTTGGTATCCACGGCGTTGTAGGCATTGGCGGTGGAGGCGGTCACGGTGTACACCTCGCTGCCCTCCAGATAGATGGCCGCGCCGTAATGCTCCGTCAGGGTATCGGCGGACGCGCCTGCCTGCGCAAAGACTGCGCGCACCGTGCCGTCCTCCTCCGCGCAGACCTTGGTGGTGCGCAGGGTGGCCACGGTATCCCCGGCGGCGATGCTGTCACCTGCATGGACGGTGACGCTTTCCACAATGGCGGTGGAGGCTGCATAAACTTCATGGGTGCGGGAGGCTGTGACCGTGCCGTCCAGGGTGATGGTTTCCGCCAGCGCGGCGGAGCTGACCATCATCACCGCCAGCGCAAGCAGCAGGATTCGTTTGAACATGGAATTCTCTCCTTTCGTTACATGGAACGCAGCGCGTCAATGGGGTTGAGCTTGCTGGCCTTGCGTGCGGGGGCCCAGCCAAAGACGATGCCCACCGCTGCCGAGAAGCCTACGCCCAGCACAATTGCGCCCACGGACAGCACAAACTTCGTACCCATCATGTTGGTCAGCGCGATGGACAGCACCAGGCCCATCGCCACCCCGGCGATGCCGCCAATCATGGACAGCAGGAAGGATTCAATCAGGAACTGCATCTGAATCTGCCACGGGATGGCACCCAGGGCTTTCTTCAGGCCGATTTCCACGGTGCGCTCGGTGACGGTGGTGAGCATCATGTTCATGATGCCGATGCCGCCCACCACCAGCGCGATGGATGCAATGCCTGCCAGCAGGGCGGTCATCATGCCCAGCATTTCCTCCATGGTGTCCTCCACACTGCTCATGGTGGTGACGGTGAAGCAGTCCTCCTCAAAGGAGAACATGGCATCCATGGCACTTTCAATCTCCGCGGCGGCATCGTCCGAATCCACGCCGTCCTCCAAATAGACCGTCAGGGACGTGACCAGGCTCTCCCGGCCCAGCTTCAGGGCGGTGGTGTAGGGGACGAGGATATCCGGGCTGCCGGAGAAGATGCTGGTCAGGCTCTCGGTGTTCTCATCGGAGAAAAGGCCCACGATGGAGAAGGGAATGCCGTCCACATAGAGCTTTTCGCCCACCGGGTCAACGCCGTAGAAGAAGGTTTCCACCATCTCGTCATTGATGAGGCACACGAAGGACATATTGTCCTCGTCAATCACATTGAGTGCGCGGCCTCGTGTCACCACGTCCTCATTGGTCTGGAAATAATAGGCGTTCTTGCCCGACACCTGAATGCCCCGGTTATAGGTGCCGCCATGGGACACGCGCACGGATTGGGTCACGGTGGGGGTCAGGCCTGCGACGGTATCCAGCTCCGTCAGCTCAGCCAGGTCATCGCTGGTCAGGCCGCTCTTGAGGTCACTGCCGGTGACGGAGATGGTCAGCGTTCCTGCGCCCATGGAGGAAAAGCTGGAGGACAGCGACCCTGACACGCCGGACACGGTGGTGATGAGCGTGATGACCGCCGTCACACCGATGAGAATGCCAAGCACCGTCAGGAAGGAGCGCGTCTTGTTGCCCCAGATGTTTTCCAGCGACATGGTGATGCATTCCCGCAGCATGACGAGGGTCTTGCGGATGGACTTAAGCATCGGCGGTGGCCCCTCCTTCCGTCAGCACGCCGTCAATGATGTGTACCACGCGGTGGGCATAGGCGGCGATGTTCATATCATGGGTAATCATGATAATGGTACGGCCTTCGTCGTTGAGCTCCTGAAACAGGCCCATCACCTGCTTACCGGTCTTTTGATCCAGTGCGCCGGTAGGTTCGTCCGCCAGCAGGATGCTGGGATTGCCCACCAGGGCCCGGGCGATGGCCACGCGCTGCTGCTGGCCGCCGGAGAGCTGATTGGGATAATGCCCCATACGATCCTCCAATCCCACGCGCACCAGCATTTCCTGCGCCCGGCGATGGCGTTCCCGGGGCGCAACGCCCGCATAAATCAGCGGCATTTCCACGTTCCGCAGGGCGGTAAGCCGGGGGAGCAGCTGGGAGTTCTGGAACACGAAGCCGATTTGACGGCTGCGGATGTCGGCCAGCTCCACCTCGCTCATGTCCTCAATGACGGCACCGTCCAGTGTATAGCTGCCCGAGGTGGGCGTATCCAGACAGCCGATGATGTTCATCAGCGTGGACTTGCCGCTGCCCGAAGGCCCCAGCACGGACAGGTACTCGCCCCGCTCCATGGTCAGATGGATGTCCTTGAGGATGTGCATCTGCTCTTCACCCATCTGGTAGAACTTGTTGATGCCCTGCATGTGAAAGAAAGGCTCTTTCATGTCATTTGCCACCACCAAATCCGCCGCTGGGTGCGCCGCCGCTGGGCATGTTGCTGGGGTCAAAGTTGGAGAAGTCACGATTGCCCCGGCCACTGCCGCTGCCGCTGGGTGCCGTCATCTGCTGGCCGCCGAACAGGCTGCTCATCAGGCTGCTCAGGCCGCTGTCAGCCGCCTTGACCTCGGTTTCGACATAGACCTCATCACCGGCGTTCAGGCCGCTCTTGATTTCCACATAGTTGCCATTGCTTACGCCGACCTCCACGGGAACCTGCGTCAGGGTGCCGTCCTCGCCGGTCATGTACACATAGGCACTGTTGGTCTCATCAAAGCTGAGTGCGTCCATCTTCACGATGACCACGTTTTCCGCTTCCTCCTGCGGGATGGTCACGCTGACCTGCATGCCGGGATAGATGCCGTCCCCCACGTCCACATAGGCTGTGGCGGTGTAGTAGGCCACATTGCCGGTGGAGGCGGAAATGTAGTCGATGGCGGCGATGGTGGACTCAAACTCCTGCTCGGTGGCCGTGGCGGTCACGGTGCAGCGTTGGCCCACCTGAACGGAGGAAATATCGTATTCATCCACGCGGATGCTGACCTTCATATGGGTGAAGTCCGCGACCTGGAGCAGCGATGCCCCGGCGGACACCTCATCGCCCTCCTCCACGCTGATGGTGTTGACACGCCCGTCAAATTCCGCCGTGATGCTCTCGCCGTTGGACAGCCGCATCAGCCGGGCACCCTTCTGCACGTCCTGTCCGGCGGCAACGTAGATACTGCGCACCGTGGCACTGCTGCCCGCGGTGAAGGTCTGGCTGTCGATGAGGGCCAGGCTGCCGGAAAAGCTCAGCGCGTTGGAGATGCTGCCCATGGTGGCGGTGTAGCCGGTATACTGGATGGTGTATTCGGCCTTGAGGGAAGCATAGGTATACCAGCCCGCACCGGCCAGCAGGACCAGCACGAGCAGGCTGGTGAGCAGCCTGCGCAGGATATGCCGCTTGCGCCGGGGCCGCTTTCTCGGAAGGGCAGTTTGATTGGTTTCACTCACATTGCATCACCTGTCCTGTTCTGCGATTTTGTGGTTCCGGGAATATCATAGCGGATGGTTATGAACGGGTCGGACAGGGCAGGTGAAATGGTGGTGAAGCCTTTGTGAACAATGGAAGAAAAGCTCTGCGTTGTCTGCAACAGCTCCGATGTGCTGCGCTGGGCTGCCGCCCAGACCTGCGCAGGGGCCCTGCCCCTGCACCCCGCAAGGGGCATCGCCCCTTGACCCCTTCGACGCTGGCGCGGTCCCTTGGAGGTTTTGGGGATATGAAAAGGGACAGCCCGCGGTGCGGACTGTCCCGGAAAGAGACGAGGTTTAGGCCTGAATTTTGCTGTCCTTCTTGAGCAGCTCCTTCATGCCGTCGATGACCAGGATGATGGCCAGGATGATCACCGGCACGATGATGATGCACTGCAGGCCTTCCTTGCCGAATGCGCCGGTACCGGCCATCAGCAGGGACACGTTGCTGCAGAAGGACATCACCAGAGAGGTCATGGTCGCAGCCAACATGAAGAACATGGGAATCAGGAACATCTTGTTGTTCTTGCCCATGTGCTTGAACCATACGGAGCAGGCCAGGAAGGCAGGCACGGCCACCAGCTGGTTGGCTGCGCCGAACAGGGGCCAAATCTTCTGATAGCCCGCGCTGGCCAGCAGGGCGGACAGCACCACGGTAATCAGGGTGGCCACATACTTGTTGTTGAAGATCTTCTTCACGGACTCGGAGGCATCCTCGAACAGCTCCTGGAAAATCATGCGGCCCAGACGGGTGGCAGAGTCCAGGGAGGTCAGGCAGAAGGCGGAATACGCCAGCGCAATCACCGTCGCGCAGATGCCCTCGGGCAGGCCCACCGTCGCCGCAAAGGACGCAATGCCGCGGGAGAAGATGGCCGCCGGGGTCGCGCCGGACTGCTGCATCTGCTGGCCCACAACGGAGCCCACAGCCACCAGCGTGATGACCGCCAGCACGCATTCAATCAGCATGCCGCCGTAGCCGATGAGCTTGGCATCCTTCTCGTTGGTCAGCTGCTTGGAGGTGGTGCCGGACGCAATCAGGCTGTGGAAGCCGGAGATAGCACCGCAGGCAATGGTGATGAACAGCACGGGGAAGATGGGCTTGCCATTGACCACAAAGCCGTTGAAGGCAGGAATGGCCATGTCAGGACGGGCCGCGCCGATGCCCACCACCGCCAGGATGATGATGCCATACAGCAGGAAGGAGTTCAGGTAGTCACGGGGCTGGAGCAGAATCCACACCGGCGCAACAGAAGCGATGAAGATGTACACCAGCGTAATGTACATCCAGACCTGCTTGCTCACGCCCATGATGGGGAAGTTGATGCCCAGGGCGATGCAGCCGCACAGCAGGGCCACGCCCACCAGGGTATTGACCAGGGTGTTGTTGTTGCGCCGCTGGAGCAGGCCGAAGAGCACCGCCAGGGGGATGAAGAGCAGGGAAGCCGTGGCCACGGAACCGGCGGAGCGGGCATTCTGCTCAGCCGCAGCCACCGCCGCATCAAAGGCTTCCTGATTCAGCACGCCATCCACGGTGTAGGCCGCCTCGTTCACTGCCGCGGGAACGGAAGCGAAGGTACCGGCCACGATGTCACCGAAGGCCGCCACCACCAGCAGCAGCACCAGGAACACGAAGATGTTGAAAATCAGCTTGGACTTGCGGCCAATGTGCTTCTCAATCACCTCGCCGATGGACTTGCCATCGTGACGGATGGAGGCAAACAGCGCGGAGAAGTCCTGCACGCCGCCGAAGAAGATGCCGCCAATCACAATCCACAAAAGCACCGGAATCCAGCCGAAGAACGCGGCCTGGATGGGGCCCGTGATGGGGCCTGCACCGGCGATGGAGGAGAAGTGATGGCCCAGCAGCACAGCGGGGCTGGCGGGGACGTAGTCGTTGCCGTCGTTCTGCTCAACGGCAGGGGTCTTGCGCTTGGGGTCGATGCCCCACTGCTTGCACAGCCATGCGCCGTAGGTCGCATACGCGATCAGGAACAGCACGATGGCGATGGCCAGGATCAGAAAACCGTTCATCTTTTTCCCTCTCCCTTGAGTGAAAGATTTATCCGATACCGTCCTTTCGACGGGTCAGACCAGCATCACGGGGCCTTGAGCAGCCGGGCGAAGTGCTTGCGCATTTCCTTGCCGGCACCGTTGGCGGCGATTTTTCCGGTGGGTACCTCCACCGCCAGAGCGCGGCCCGTAGCCCAGCCCCGCAGGCTGAAGCGGTAGTTTTTCGTGAAGCGCAGATGCTTCACGGCCCGGGCAGCCTCCGCGTCCATGGTGTCACACAGGAACACCACCGTCAGGTAGGAATACATATGGCCCTCCGGCGGAAGCTCCTCGCCGGGATGCACCAGCTCCCCCTCGGCCTCCTTGGTCAGGAAGGTGAACCAGTCACGGGCCATGTCCGCGGTCAGGGTCGGCACGGTCACAAAGATGCAATGCTCAAAGGCATTGGCCTGCCACACCACCCATTTCTTGCTGAGCATATAGCGAGAATTCATGGCCCGCAGCTGTGCCAGAGCCTCCACCTGGCGCGAGGCTACCTGCGCATTCCGGGTGATGTCATAGTTGCCTGCAAAGGACGCAAGCGTCCTCTCCAGCATCTGCGCTGTGTCCATGCGCACCTCCTTGTGCCTCCGGGTTCAAAAACGCCCGTCCCCTGCATTGCAAGAGACGGGCTGTTACCCGCGTTACCACTCCTGTTGCTGCCCGTGACAGGCAGCCGCTCCGCCGCGCCCAGTCAGCGCGCTCCCCTGTAACGTGGGGCATACGTTCGCGCTTATCAGGCCGGAGCCGTTGGGCGCGACTGCTCATGAGGGATGCGTAGCTTCACCGTTCCATGCCTTGCACCAACCGGCATTTCTCTGCGGGAAGGGGATGAAGCCCGTGTGGCTCACTCAGCGCATTTTGCTGAAAAATGTCAATGAAAAAATACACCATTTCCGTCTGCTCTGTCAATGCTTTTGCGCACAAAAACACGAAAAGAACACAGGCAGCCGGTCATGACAGGCCCCTTTGGCGCACACAGCGGAAGTAATAGGGCACCTGCACCAGCAGCATCACCGTCCAGCCCGCGCAGCAGGCGAAGGTAATGCCCAGAATGCCCATCTGCGGTGCGAGCAGGTAGGTGCAGATGACCCGCAGGGTTGTTTGGATGCAGGTTCCCAGCAGGGTCATTTTCATCATGCCCATACCGCGGTAGAAGCCCTGCACGCCGTTGGTCATGGCAGGCCACAGGTAGAACAGGGCCATGGAGAGCAGATAGCGGCTGCCCTGCGCGATGACCTCCGCGCTCCCATCCCCCGTGACGAACCAGCCAACAATCTGCTCCCGGAACAGCAGCGTCACCGTGCCGATGAGCAGCCAGTAGCCCGCCTCCAGCAGCAGCCCCCGGCGGAAGCCTGCCCGGATGCGCTCCTGCTTGCCTGCGCCCCGATTTTGAGCCACAAAGGTGGTGATGGCATGGGAGATGCTCTGCTCCGGGGTGAAGGCGAAATCATCCACGCGGGTGCAGGCATTGAAGGCGGCGATGACGTTCACGCCCAGCGCGTTGACCTGCCCCTGAATCAGCAGCTTGCCCACGGGCTGCACGGCCTGCTGCAGGGCAGTGACGCTGCCGTATTGCAGGGTGGTTTTGAGCAGGGCAGGGTCGATGCGCCATTCCTCCCGCTTCAGGCAGAGCATGGGCACCTTGCGGCGGATGTACAGGAAGCTCAGCACCGCGGATGCGGCTTCCGCGATGACGGTGGTTGTCGCGGAGCAGACGATGCCAAAGCCCAGCAGGCCGATAAAAATCAAATCCAGCACGCCGTTCAGGATGGAGGAAAACATGAGGAATTTGAGGGGTGTTTTGCTGTCGCCCACGGATTTCAGGGCTTGCGCCAGTGCGTTGTAGAAGTAGGTGAAGGGTGCGCCCAGGAAGGTGATGCGCAGGTAGATCACCGTGATATCCTCCACATCCGCCGGGACGTGGAGCAGGTGCAGGATGGGCCGTGTGAGTGCAAAGCCCAGCGCGGCCACCACCAGCGAGAACACCAGTCCGAACAGGGAAGTCGTGGCCATTTCCCGGCGGAGCTTCTCCTGGTCGCCCGCGCCGTAGAACTGGCTCATCAGCACGCCTGCGCCCATGCACACACCGCTGATGCCCAGAATCACCAGGTTCATCACGGGGCTGGCGATACCCGTTGCGGCCAGAGCTTCCTTGCCGATGAAGCGGCCCGCGATGATGGCATCCACGGCGTTATAGGCCAGCTGGAAGCAGCTGCCCGCCACCAGCGGCAGGGCGTATTGGATGAGCTGACGGGTGATGGGTCCCCGTGTCATATCGGTTGCAGCCATGAACATTGCTCCTTTCGTATGCGTCCGGGGTGCTGGGCTGCCGCCCAGACCTGCGCAGGGGCTTTACCCCTGCACCCCACAAGGGGCATCGCCCCTTGACCCCTTCGACGCTGGCGCGTTCCCTTGGGGTTAGTCCGGCATGGGCCAGTGAAGGTGTTCTGCGCCGTTCATGTCCAGCCAGCGGAAGAGTCCTTCGTTCAGGGTCATGTAACCGTGCCAGCTGTCGGACTTGGGGATGGACACGCTGCCCGGGTTCAGCACCTGCACGTTCTGGACGGTTTCGCAGCAGGGGATGTGGGTATGCCCGTGCACCAGCACATCGCCTGTGCACAGGGGCGGCAGATGGCTGGCGTTGTAGATGTGGCCGTGGGTCAGGTAGACCAGGTGTTGCCCTGCCGGAAGGACTGCGTAGTCTGCCATCACGGGGAAGTCCAGCACCATCTGGTCCACCTCGGCCTCGCAGTTGCCCCGCACGCACAGCAGGCGTTCCCGGAGGGGGTTCAGCATGGCGATAACCTCCTTGGGTGCGTAGCCATCGGGCAGGTCATTGCGGGGGCCGTGATAGAGGATATCCCCCAGCAGAATCAGCCGGTCGGCCTGTTCCCGTTGGAAGGCTTCCAGAAGGCGGCGGCACCAATGGGCCGAGCCATGGATATCCGAGGCAATCATCCATTTCATGCGTTTCATCCTTTCTGCGCAAAAGCCGCCCGGAATGACCCGGACGGCCCAGTTTGTCAAAGAAGCGTATAGGTCAAGCGGGATAAGCCTTCCACGTCTATAGGAAGGTGGCTGAGCGCGGTGGGGGCGGGGGAGGTCGTTCCTCGTGCAGTACGCGGAACCTGCCGTTTCCGACGCGGACGAACTGCGTCGTCTGCTTGGAAACTCACGCTTTTTCGTTCCTTTTTACGATATTCAATGTGTTGCGCTGGGCTGCCGCCCAGACCTGCGCAGGGGCCTTGCCCCTGCACCCCACAAGGGGCATCGCCCCTTGACCCTTTTCCGCTGCGCGTTCCCTTGTTTATTGGTTTAGGCCAAGGTCAGTGGCGGCGGGGTCAATGTCCAGCGTGGCAAAGTAGTCCTGCGCGGTTTCAGCACGGCGAATCAGGCGGAAGGAGCCGTCCTCCTGCCGCAGCACCTCCGCGGAGCGCAGACGGCCATTGTAGTTGTAGCCCATGGCGTGGCCGTGTGCACCGGTATCGTGGATGACTACCACATCCCCCATGTCAATGCGGGGCAGACTGCGCTCTACAGCGAACTTGTCATTGTTCTCGCACAGCGAACCGGTCACATCATACACATGGTCGCAGGGCCAGTCCCGCTTGCCGCACACCGTGATATGATGGTACGCACCGTACATGGCGGGGCGCATCAGGTTCGCGGCGCAGGCATCCAGGCCGATGTAGTGGCGGTAGGTGTCCTTGCGGTGGATGGCATGCGTCACCAGCCAGCCAATGGGGCCGGTCATCCAGCGGCCCAGCTCGGTCTTGATGGCCACGCCGCCCTGCGGGAAGATTTCCTCGTAGACCTTGCGCACACCCTCGCCCACGGCCATGATATCGGTCTTTTCCTGCTCGGGACGATAGGGGATACCCACGCCGCCGGACAGATTGATGAACGCCAGCGTCAGCCCGGTTTCCGCCGCCAGGTCACGCCCGCAGGTGAAAAGAATCTTCGCCAGCGCGGGATAATAGCCGTTATCCACCGTGTTGCTGGACAGGAAGGCATGCAGGCCGAACTTCTTCGCGCCCATGGCCTTGAGCCGCTTCAGCCCCTCCTGGAGCTGGGCATAGGTAAAGCCGTACTTGGCTTCGCCGGGGTTGCCCATGATGGTGGTGCCGATGGAGAAATCTCCGCCGGGATTATAGCGGCAGCAGATGGTCTCCGGGATGCCGCCGTGCTTTTCCAGCACATCAATGTGGGTGATATCGTCCAGATTGATGAACGCACCCAGTCGGGAAGCGGTATCGAACTCCTGCGGGGGCATGGCATTGGCGGAGAACATGATATCCCGGCCCTTGAAGCCGCATGCCTCGGCCAGCATCAGCTCCGTTGCGGAGGAGCAATCCACGCCGCAGCCTTCCTCCTTGAGCACGCGGAGGATGGCAGGATTGGGGAGGGCCTTGACGGCGAAATACTCCTCGAAATCCTCGCACCAGGAGAAGGCCTTGTTCAGGTCGTGGGCATTCTGACGCAGACCGGCCTCATCATAGAGGTGGAAGGGCGTTGGGAATTCGGCAGCCGCCTTCAGGAAAACCTCATCGGAAAGGGAGAAATTTGGCATATATCGTCACTCCATTGAGCATATTGTCCGAAAATCGGCTGAAACACTGTAGCACACATCCGCCCCAAATGCAAGTTTTTCTGCTGTTCCTGCAAAATCTCCAAGGGACCGCGCCAGCGTCGAAGGGGTCAAGGGGCGATGCCCCTTGTGGGGTGCAGGGGTGAAACCCCTGCGCAGGTCTGGGCGGCAGCCCAGCGCAGCACGTTCAACTAACCCAAAGGGAAAGAGAAAAAAACGTGAGTTTCCAAGCAGACGACGCAGTTCGTCCGCGTCGGAAACGGCAGGTTCCATGGACTGCACGAGGAACGTCCTCATCCGCCCTCGCCGCGCTCGGTCATCTTCCTAATAGAAGGGGAAGGCTTTCCGCATTCTGACGCAGCAGTGCATCACAGAGGATGCAAACATTTCAAAGCATAGCAAAAGCACCATCCAACCGGACGGTGCTTGCTGGCATTTGGCCTTTCAAGTGGAGCGGGTGACGGGAATCGGACCCGCGTAGCCAGCTTGGAAGGCTGGAGCTCTGCCATTGAGCTACACCCGCATATGGAGCGGTAGACGGGGCTCGGACCCGCGACCTCCACCTTGGCAAGGTGGCGCTCTACCAACTGAGCTACTACCGCATATCCATTGGTACTATGGGGTGTGAAGGAAACCGTGCGGACGATGAGACTCGAACTCATACGTCTGAGACACCAGATCCTAAGTCTGGCGCGTCTGCCATTCCGCCACGTCCGCACAC
>JBJEUL010000184.1:0-14650 GCA_051883835.1 Aristaeellaceae bacterium | reverse complement strand
CACCTGACTCTTAATCAGGGTGTCCAGGGTTCGAGTCCCTGATGGTGTACCATATCGCCTGCATCCGAAAGGGTGCAGGTACCATAAGCACCATTAGCTCAGTTGGTAGAGCACCTGACTCTTAATCAGGGTGTCCAGGGTTCGAGTCCCTGATGGTGTACTGGAGCGAGTATCGACAGGTACTCGTTTTTTCGTGCTTGCGGATTTTTTTCGCTGCACAAGAACATAGGGGGTATCCAAAAAGGCAATGATATGTTATAATCTCATGCGTATGCACACAAGGGAGGGAAGCATGTGAGCCTGCGTCAAACGCCATCCCTGACGGAAGCGGAGGCACGGCTGCTCAATCCGCTGAAGCTGGCTTACCTGGGTGATTCCGTATGGGAGCTGCTGGTCGGGGACTGGCTGATTGCTCAGGGATTCAACGTGCGCCACATGCACCGGGAAGCCGTGGCCAGCGTCAATGCCAAGGCGCAGGCCATGTCGCTGGAGCGTATCGGCGGGCTGTTGACGGAGAGCGAGACGGACATTGTGCGGCGAGGCCGCAACGCTCATCCGCACCATGCCGCCCCCCAAAATCAGGAGCTGGCGGATTATCAGGCCGCCACCGCCCTGGAAGCCCTCATGGGCTATCTGTATCTGACCGGGCAGGAGGACAGAATCAGGCAGCTGTTCGCCGCCAGCCGAACGGAGGATGAAGCATGCCGGAAGTAGCTCTCCATGTGGCCATGATTCGCCACACCCTGTCCCCGGAGGAAACCGTTGCCTTGGGTGCTCGGCTGTGCTATTCCCGGGCAACCGTGGACGATTTGACCCAGCGCGTCAGCAGCCGGGATCAGTCGGATTTTGTGCAGAAAATCATGGGCATGGGGCATGATTCCGTTTTGGAGCATGCCAGTTTCACCTTCGGGGTGGAAGGCGTGAGCAGGGTGCTGCTGGCGCAGCTGACCCGTCACCGTCTGGCCAGCTTCTCGGTGCAGAGCCAGAGGTATGTCAGCTATGAGCAGGGCTTCGGCTATGTGGTGCCGCCCAGGATTGCCGCGCTGGGTCAGGAAGCAGCGGATGAATACGCCCGTCAAATGGATCAAATGCACCAATGGTACTGTCAGTGGCAGGAGCGTCTGGGCGCAGCCGGGGAGAGCAGCAATGAGGATGCACGCTTCGTCCTGCCTGGCGCGTGTGAAACGCGGCTGATGATGACCATGAATGTGCGGGAGCTGCGGCACTTCTTCAGCCTGCGGATGTGCAGCCGCGCACAGTGGGAAATTCGCGCCCTGGCCACGCAAATGCACCGCCTTTGCATGGAGGTTGCCCCTGCGCTCTTTGCCGATGCCGGCCCCGGCTGCCTGCGCGGCGCATGCCCGGAGGGAGCCAAATCCTGCGGCAGAGCAGCGGACATCCGCAAGGCCCGCAAAGACATGCTGGCTGCCATGGCCGACAAAGCCTGAGCCGTCCGCAACGACCCTTACAACCATTTTCAGCAAGGAGAAATCATCAACATGGCATTTTATAAGGATGTTCCCGACCGCCGTCCCCGCAAGAAGAACTACGCCAATCAAGGCTCCTGGGATGATGAGGGTACGCACTATCGCCCGGCCAACCGCCGCTTTGGCCCCAACGCAGAGGAAAACAGCGCAGATCCCCGTCCTGCGCACAGCAGCCGCCGGGATGGTGAACGCCGTCCCTATGGGGATCGCCGCCGGGATGGCGAGCACCGCCCCTATGGCGAGCATCGCCGGGAGGATGACCGTCGCTTCACCGGTGAACGCCGCGACAACGCCCGTCCGGCCGACCGCCGTCCCCGGGAGGATCGCCGCCCTGCGGAACCCGCGCCCCGCAAGGAGGTCAGCTACCGCGACTTTGAGCATCGTGCGCCGGCTGCGCCCGTGATCCCCGTGGAGGAGCAGATTGATCGCCTGGAGAATGTGCTGGCTGGCCGCAATCCCATCCGCGAGGCCCTCAAGAGCGGCCGCGACCTGGAGAAGCTGCTGGTGCAGCGTGGCGAGCTGTCCGGCTCCGCCCGTGAAATCGTGCAGATGGCCAAGGAAGCCCGCGTGCCTGTGCAGGAGGTGGACAAGTCCCGTCTGGACGAAATCGCACCTCATCATCAGGGGATGCTGGCGTTTGCGTCCGCCTATCATTACAGCACGGTGGAAGCCATGCTGGAAACAGCCCGTGAGCGGGGGGAGGAGCCTTTCCTGATTCTGCTGGACGGCGTGACCGATCCTCATAATCTGGGCGCGATTATCCGCAGCGCGGAGTGTGCCGGTGCCCATGGTGTCATCGTGCCTGAGCGGCGCAGCGTGGGCCTGACACCGGCAGCCGTCAAGGCATCTGCGGGCGCGGTGGAGCATATGAAGGTTGCCCGCGTGGTCAACCTGAACCGCACCATCGACGAGCTGAAGAAGCAGGGCGTATGGACGTACGCTGTGACCATGGACGGTCAGGATTACGAACAGGTGAATTTCAGCGGCGGTGTTGCGCTGGTGATTGGTGCAGAAGGCGAAGGCATCAGCCGTCTGACGCTGGAAAACTGCGACCAGCGGGTGTCCCTGCCCATGGCTGGCCATATCGACAGCCTGAATGCCTCTGTGGCAGCGGGTATCATGATGTACCGTGTGCTGTCCAGCCGCAGGGCATGAAGCCGCTGCTGATTGTCGATGGCTATAACGTCATCGGCGCATGGCGGGAGGCTGAAAAGGGGCAATGGAGTCTGGATGAAAGCCGAGATCGCCTGATGCGCCTCCTGCAGGATTACAGCGGCTATGCTGCGGAAGATGTGGTGCTGGTCTTTGACGGCTACCAGTCTGACCGGAAAGTCCGCACCGAGGAACAGTACGGCGCATTGACGCTGGTCTACACCCGCCATGGCGAAACAGCCGACAGCTACATTGAGCGGCTTGTGGCACAAACACCGCGATACCGTGCTGTCCGGGTGGCTACATCGGATGGTCTGGAGCAAAGCCAGGTGCTGTCAACCGGGGCAACACGGCTGACCTCCCGGGAACTGCTCAGGGAGCTTCGCCAGCTGCGCCAGCAGGCCATGGATGAGCACCGGGCGGTCAGTGCCGCTCCGAAGGCATCCCTGGCCTCCCGGCTGCCGGAGGATACCCTGCGGGTACTGGAAGCCATGCGGCGCGGCTGCTAAGCAATGCAATGTGATGAACAGGATGTGAGCGCAATGGATGAACGTGACATGGACCTGACGGAGGAAGAGCTGGAGGCCCTTGCCATGCAGCAGGAGGAGCAGGAAGACGGCCTGGAGCCAGAGGACGAAGCGTCCTTTCCCTCCGATTATTCATCCATGGCCGATGAGGATATTGTGGCATTGTGCCGGACGGGTGACAATGTAGCCGAGGAATACCTGCTGAACAAGTACAAGAATTTCGTTCGCTCCAAGGCCCGCAGCTATTTTCTCATTGGTGCGGACCATGAGGACATTGTGCAGGAAGGCATGATTGGCCTGTACAAGGCCATCCGGGATTTCCGCCCGGACAAGCTCTCCTCCTTCCGCGCCTTTGCGGAGCTGTGCATCACCCGTCAAATCATCACCGCCATCAAGACCGCAACCCGGCAGAAGCATATTCCTCTGAACAGCTATGTTTCCCTGAACAAGCCCCTCTACGATGAGGAAAGCGACAGAACGCTGCTGGATGTGATTATTGAGGGGCGGGCGACCAATCCGGAGGAGCTGATTATCGGTCAGGAGGATTTGACCAGCATCAATCACCGGATTGATGAGGTGCTTTCCAGTCTGGAGCAGGAGGTGCTTCGGGCTTATCTGGACGGCAAAAGCTATCAGGAAATTGCTGACAATCTGGGCCGTCATGTCAAATCCATCGACAATGCCCTGCAGCGCGTCAAGCGCAAGCTGGAGAAGTATCTGGAGGAAACGGGACGGAATCACTGAATTTTTGCATACCCCCTTGCCAAAACGGCAAAAATGGAGTATGATGAACGCAGAGAAAAGGAGGATGTTCCATGATGCACCGTCATTTCGGTTTCTATTATTACGTGCTGTTCATGTAACAGGGCGTGATTTTGGCATGGACATCCATCCGCCCTGTGGCTCCAAGGCCGCGGGGCGTTTTCTTTGAAGCACGGCAGGACGGTTTCCAATCAAATGTAGTACGGAGGTATGGCAGCATGATCGTTATTTTGAAGCAGAACGCACCGCAGGAACAGGTTGAGAAGCTCCGGGAATTTCTGGGGAACATGGGCCTTCGCATTCACTTCTCCCAGGGCGAAAACTCCACCATCATGGGTCTGATTGGTGACACCACCCGGGTTGACCCCGATTTGATTGCCACGCTGGATGCTGTGGAGGACGTTCGGCGCATTCAGGAGCCTTACAAGAATGCAAACCGCAAATTTCATCCGGCGGATACGGTGGTGGATTGCGGTGCAGGCGTGAAGATTGGCGGGGGCCTGTTCCAAATCATTGCAGGCCCTTGCTCGGTAGAGTCGGAGGAACAGATTATCACGGTGGCCAACGCCGTCAAGGCGGCGGGCGCAACACTGCTGCGCGGCGGCGCGTTCAAGCCGCGCACCTCACCCTATGCCTTCCAGGGACTGCACGGAGAGGGCCTGCGCCTGCTGAAATTAGCAAAGGCCGAAACGGGTCTGCCGATTGTCACCGAAATCATGGATGCTGCGCATCTTCCCATGTTTGAGGATGTGGACGTGATTCAGGTGGGGGCGCGCAACATGCAGAATTTTGAGCTGCTCAAGGAGCTTGGCAAGCTGCGCAAGCCGATTCTGCTCAAGCGTGGTCTTGCCAGCACCATTCAGGAGCTGCTGATGAGCGCGGAATATATCATGGCTGGCGGTAACGAGCAGGTGATTCTCTGCGAGCGCGGCATCCGCACCTATGAAACGGCAACCCGCAACACGCTTGACCTGTCTGCCATCCCGGTGCTGCACGAAAAGACCCATCTGCCGATTATCGTGGATCCCAGCCATGCCACGGGTGTGAGCCGTCTGGTGAAGCCCATGGCGTTGGCAGCGGCGGCATGCGGTGCGGATGGTCTGATGATTGAAGTCCACAACGATCCTAAGCACGCCCTGTGCGATGGTGCGCAGTCCCTGACGCCGGATGAGTTTGCCGATGTGGCACGCCGGGTGATGGCGATTCGCGCAGCTATTTGACGCATCACGCCAGATGCTCAGGACAGGCAGCCTGCGATGCCATGAATGGCAGGCTGCCTTTTTCTGACCCTTTACGCACTCCGGGATACCATGGTATAATAACACGCGCTATCCAGGGAAACCTGGAACGACATACTTTTGTATTCAAAATTCTTGGAAATGTTACATTTACCATGGAATGATATCAGGAGGTTCATGCGTTTATATGGTTGAACGATCCCAAAGAAACGGCGGGGAGGAAGAGCTTGTGCAGGCGGCGCAGATACGGGACGATACCGCGTACTTCGAGGAGCTGTACGAAAAGTACGCCACCGATGTGTTGCGCGTGAGCTACTTCTATCTGGGGGACAGGCAGAAAGCGGAGGATGTCTGCCAGGATGTGTTTGTGCGCCTGATCACCAATGCACCTGTGCTGCAGGAGGGCCGGGAGAAGGCGTGGCTGCTGAAGGTCGCGCTGAACCGTTGCCGTGACCTGTGGCGCGGGGCATGGGTCAAGCGGGTCATTCTGGGCAGTCCGAAGTTCGAGCTGGTTCCCGCGCCGGACGAAATCGGCAAGCTGACGGATCAGCAGGAGCTGATGAGCGCAATCAACCAGCTTCCGTCCGCCTTCAAGGAGGTTATCCTGCTGCACTACTACCAAGGCTATGGCATCACGGAGATTGCAGAAATGATGGAATTGCCCGAGGGAACCATTTCATCCCGGCTGAGCAGAGGTCGGAAAAAACTGGAACAGATTCTGAAAGGGGGCGATGCGCTATGAAACAGCAGAGGATACAGCAGCAGCTGGAGCAGCTGCCGGTCACAGCCAGCAAGGCTCTGTCCGGGCTGGAGGCTGACCGTCATTTGATGCTGCGCATTCAGCGGGCTGCCGCACAGCCGCCCCAGCCCCAGCGGCGCAGGAGCTGGACACCTGCATTGGCCTGTGCGCTGGCCCTGGTGGTCTGTGTCGCCGTTGGCCTGCCAATGCTCAACCGACCGCCGCAGACGCTCATCACAACCCAGGCGGCTGGCAGTACGCCCGTGGGCAATGAACGTGCCCTGCTGGACATGGACAGCGATCATGTATCCGTCGCCCACAATGGCACGGCACCGGCTTACCGCAGCCTGTGGGAGGAAGGTAGCGGCTCCTTCCCGCTCATTGGTGTGGAAGGGCGGTATTATCGCATGATGACCAGCCCTGCTGCTGTCAGTGACAGCCTGCTGGGCCAGCTGATTGGCACAGTGGCCGAGTTTACCACGGAGCCTTCGCTGTCCGGCGGCGATGTGCTGCTGTCCAATGCGGCAGCCTTCGGTACGGAGGTCTACGAAATCAGCGGCATGGGCGGCACGCTGCTTGCGGCCAGGGTCAACGACAGCATGCGCCTGTTCCAGCGCGTCAGCTTCAACGGCAGTGCGCTCAGGGGCAGTGAAGAACTGGCGGACACGCTGCAAATCAGTGGTCATATTGCCTTCATGGAGCTCAGTGACATCGGTACCATCACCGATGCTGCCATCTGCGAAAGCCTGCTGGACACGCTGCTGGACTGCGCGCTGTATGAATCCAGCGGCACGGTCAGCGGCAAGCAGTCGCTGCTGATTGGGCTGGATAACGGCTTGACGGTGCAGATGGCTGTCCGTGACGAAAACCTGTCGGCCTGCGGCACATGGAGCTGCCCGGAATTTTTCGAGGCATTTGAGGAAGCCTTGCAGTAACCGCAGATGCGAATAAAGTCCTGCCCGAATGATGGACAGGACTATTTTCGTGCCGGGATGTCATAGCCGCGAGGATGCCGCCTGCAGGATACTGCGGCTCCAGCGGGCATAGAATACGCAGGAGAGAATCGTTCCCAGCATCCAGCCAACAGGCCAGCTGAGCCACACGCCAACGATATCACCCAGGAAAGCAGAGAGGAGAAAGGCCAGCGTGACACGCAGGAACAGGTCGGTCATGGTGGACACCATGAAGGCCTTCATCTGCGAGGAGCCGCGCAGCACACCATCGCTGATGAGCTTCATGGCAACCACCACATAGAAAGGCGCGACAATGCGCAGGAACTGCACACCGATGCTGTGGGCCGCTGCGTTCCCGTCCGTAATAAATACCCCCACCAGCTGGGAAGCAAAAGCAAAATATGCGATAGCAAACAGCAACGCCACGCTGCCGCCCAGCACCGCGCCGCTCCTGAAACCCTGACGAATCCGCTCATGCTTCCCGGCACCAAGGTTTTGTGAGGTGTAATTGCTCATACCATTACCCAGTGCGGTAATGGAAGTGATGGTCATGTTGTTCAGCTTGATGGCAGCTGCATAGCCGCCAATCGCTGCTGTGCCGAAGCCATTGATAACACTCTGAATCAGAATGTTGCCCACAGAGACGAAGCTCTGCTGCAATGCACTGGGCGCAGCAATGGTCAGGATTTTCCTGAGAACAGGGAAGGAGAACCATGCTGCACCGCGCCCTTCCATCCGCCGGAGCTTCAGGAGGACTGCCATCACGGCGACTGTGCCGCTGATGGACTGGCACAGGAATGTCGCCCATGCCACACCCTCGACACCCATGCCAAACTGCTTGACGAAAAGGATGTCTACAAAAATGTTGCTGACGGAGGACACGGCCAGAAACCAGAACGGTGTGCGGGAATCCCCCATGGCCGAGAAAATACCCGTTGCCACCTGATACAGAATCAGAAACACATAGCCCATCAGGTAAATATTCAGATAGGCGGCTGACGCATCGAATACCTCCTGCGGTGTACGGATCAGGCGGAGCATCCAGCTGCCAAGCAAGAAGCCCGATAGCGTGAGCACCAGCCCCAGGACAGCCGAGAAAATCAGCGATGTTGTGATGGCACAGCGCACCTCATCCCACCGTTTTTCACCAAAACAGCGGGCCGTGATGACGGAGCAACCGATGTTGCAGCCAAAGGCCAGAGCGATGTAAATCAGGGTAATCTCATAGGAGTTGCCCACAGCCGCCAGAGCCTGTGTCCCGATATACCGGCCAGCCACCAGGCTGTCCGCAATGTTATAGAGCTGCTGAAAAATGATGCTGCCGAACAGGGGGAGCGTATAGCTCACCAGCACACGCCCCGGACGGCCTACGGTCAAGTCCTTCACAGGAAGCCACATCCTTTTGTATCATTACGGTTGAGCATCCGATATTGTACATCCCAAGGGGACGAATGTCAAAGTGCAAGAACAACAAAAAAGCGGCCGAAGCCACTTTCTTGCTGCGTATATACGCGCTGTTGCTTACTCCACGGTGACGGACTTGGCCAGATTGCGGGGCTTGTCCACGTCACAGCCACGGCTGACAGCCATCGAATAGGCCAGCAGCTGCACGGGAATGATGGCCAGCATCGGCGCAAAGGCAGGTGCGGTATCCGGCACAACCCACAGCTCATCCGCTTCCGGAGCCGCCTTGTCCTTGAGGGATTCCGTGCAGACCACCAGCGTGCGTGCCCCGCGGCTACGGGTCTCGCGGATGTTGGAGAGCGTCTTGTCAGCCAGCGCAGGCTGGGTCATCAGGGCACAGACCAGCGTGCCCGGCTCAATCAGGGCGATGGTGCCGTGCTTCAGCTCACCGGCAGCGTAGGCCTCACTCATGATGTAGCTGACTTCCTTGAGCTTCAGACTGGCTTCCATGGACAGTGCGTAGTCGATGCCGCGCCCGATGTAGAACACATGCTTCTTGTCATAATTCCGGCTGGCAAAACGCTGCACAGCTTCCTCGCAGGCCAGCAGAGCTTCTGCCTTTTCGGGGATGGCCGCCATTTCCAGGAGCATCTCGCTGGCAGCCTCGGCGGACAGTGTGCCGCGCTTCTGTGCCAAATCAATGGCCATCAGGGCCATCATTTCCACCTGTGTGATGTATGCCTTGGTACTGGCTACAGCGATTTCCGGGCCAGCGTAGGTGTACATGACATTCTTCCCGGCTTCACGGGCGATGGAGGAGCCGACCACATTGGTCAGGGCCATGGTCTTGGCCCCAAGACGGCCAGCCTCGCGCATAGCAGCCAGCGTGTCGGCAGTCTCGCCGCTCTGGGAAATGGCCAGGAACAGATCGCCCGTACCCATCATCGGCTCACGATAGCGGAACTCACTGGCCACATCCACCACCACAGGCAGCCGTGCCAGCTTCTCAATGACATACTTGCCAATCACGCCGGCATGGTACGCTGTGCCGCAGGCCACAATGGTCAGGCTGCGCAGTGCTGATGCTTCCTCCTGGGTAATGGGGAAGGCATCCTCCCGCAGCGTCATGGTCTTGGCATCCACATGCGCCGTGAAGGTCTTGCTCAAGGAAGCAGGCTCCTCGTGGATTTCCTTGAGCATGAAGTGCGGATAGCCACCTTTTTCCGCGGCTTCCACATCCCAGTCCACATGAATGGGCTTCACGGCGCGCTCACGGCCATAGGGGTCAAACACCGTCACACTGCCCTGACGCAGGACAGCAATTTCCTTGTCCTCCAGCAGCTCAACCTCACGGGTGTGGGCAATCAGCGCGGGAATATCGCTGGCGATGAACTGCTCGCCCTCACCAAGGCCTACCACCAGCGGGCTGTCCTTGCGGGTGCAGTAGAGGACATCCGGCTCATTGGTGCAAAGCACACCCAGCGCATAGCTGCCTTCCAGCATATTCTGCGCACGGCGCAGGGTGGAGAGCATATCGCCATCGTACAGGCTTTCGAGCAGGTGCGCGATGACCTCGGTATCTGTCTGGGACACAAAGACACGGCCCTGTGCCTGAAGCGTGGCGCGCAGACGGTCATGATTCTCAATGATGCCGTTATGGACGATGGCGATATTGCCCTTCATATCTGTATGGGGATGGGCGTTCAGGTCGGACGGCTCGCCATGGGTCGCCCAGCGGGTGTGGCCGATGCCGGCTGTGCCCGTGAGGGGTGCGTCCGCCAGCTTGGCCTCCAGATTGCTCAAGCGGCCCTTAGCCTTCATCAGAGAAATGGTACCCTGTTCCATGACCGCGATGCCTGCGCTGTCATAGCCGCGATATTCCAGACGGGACAGGCCATCCAGCAGGATGGACTGTGCCTGTTGATGTCCAATATAACCTACAATGCCGCACATGGGGAAACCCTCCTGTTTAATACGTATCATAACGTATTATATCCATGTTTGGCCAAAATGCAACCCCTGCGGAAAAAATTTACGGCTCGAACAGCAGCAGGGGATCGATGGCTTGCCCATGGCGGGTGACGCGCAGGTGAAGGTGGGGCGACATATTGGTTTCATCCAGCATACCGTTGCCGGCAAACCCGATGGTCTGGCCGGAGCGAACCGGGTCGCCTTCCATCAGGGAGGCGAGCAGCGACATGCCCGCATACGTGGCTATGACACCGTTGCCGTGGTCTAGCGTCACCCATGCGCCCTGCACGCCTTCCTCGCCGCATTGCAGCACGGTGCCATCCGCCATGGCCATGACGAGGTCGCCCGTATCCGCTGCCAAATCCACAGCGTCATGAAGCTGCCAAACACCAGTCACACTGGATTGCTGCAGGCGTGTGGCATCAAAGCTCTGCAGCACCGTAATCCTACTCAGCGGAGCGCACCAGCTGTCAGGTGTGGGCGTAGGGGATGGCGCGGACGTGACGGCATCGGACAGCGTCTGCTGCTGGAGCCGTGCGGCAGACTGTGCCTGATCCACCGGCGGTGTGGGGGTGGGAAGATTGGGTGTCATCCGTCCTGACCATACCGCCGAAAAGATGATGACCGCCACACACATGGCCATGATGATCGGAAAACCCTGCTTTTCCACGAACCGCTGGTAGCCCTGGCAGAAACGCTTCCAACGCTGCCTGAAACTCATACGGACACCTCCCTGTCGGGTTAATGTGTCCCGGAAGCGTCCTCCTCATGCAGCATGGGCATCAAAGACAACCGGGTGCCCGGATAATAGTGTGTCAGGATATCCGTATACAGGCTGCCCGAAGCCGCCATGGCCTGTGCGCCTGCCTGGCTCATACCCACACCATGGCCATAGCCCCTTGTATGGAAGGTGATATCATCGTCCTCTGCATCCCAGGTGATGATGGTGCTGTGCAGGCCAAGAGCCTGCCGAAAGGCCCGTCCTGTGACCGTTTTTGTCCCGACAAGCATGGATGCAATTCGCCCGGATGCGGTGCTGCTTTGCAGCCGAAGCTGTCCGGGCAGTCCTTCGGCTGTTACACCGCAGCCCGGGAATGCCTTTTCCAGCATGGCTGCGGCTTCTGTGCGGGACAGGGTGACATCAGCCGAAAAGCAGGATGCATGCTCCTCACCGGGGCTTTCTACGCTGGTCAGGTAGGGGAGCTGCTCGGAAAAGACTGCCTGCACATCCTCCGTCATGCCGCCGGAGCTGGCATGATACAGCACCTGAATGGGAAGGCCGTCATAGGTCAGGATTTGCCCTGCTGTGGCGAGGACTGCACTTTCCACGCGCTGGGCACATGCGGTGTATTGACCGCTCCATTTGGCCTGCTGCTGCGCGGGCGAAGCATAGCCCTGACAGCAGGCGGCATCCGTGCACACATCGCAGTCAGGATGGGCAGCGCATCCATTGCCGCCAAGGCTTCGGCAGCTGTAGATGGCCCGGGTACGCGCCGCGACAGCCTGGCATTTCAGGGCTTCGGGCGCATAGGCTGCGGGCATTTCCGCCGCAACCACACCCTGCACATAATCCTCCAGGGCAAGGCGGCGAACAGCCTGTGCCTGCACGTCCCAGACATTCAAGGTCAGTTCAATCTTCCGCGTTTCCGCCTGCGCCTGACTGATGACGCTGCCTGCCGGTGTATACCACAAGAGCATCACGCGGCGAATCCTCCCGGGCCATTGCAGCACGGTTCTGCGCAGCTGCAGGGGCAAATCCGCCCATTGTGTGCTGGTTAGCGGTGCGCCGCACAGCGTCCACAGACAAGCCAGCAGAAGCAGCAGCTTGCACATGCGCAGGGAAGGGCCGTGTCCTTTCATCGCTTCATCACCTCGCTTTCAGGGCTGGTATATGCGCAGCTGATGCTTGTTATGTCCGCCGGATGGTATGCGCAGACGGCAGGAATTATGTCAAAAGTGGTTGAATTGGTCGCAATCTGAAAAATTTGTGACAAAATTCCACAGAATGCTTGACGCGAACCCGGAAATGTGTTTACAATAGATACGGTAAAAGAGAGAGCATGTCCATAACCATCTCACGGTCTGTGATTTCAGTTATTGAGGAAAGAAGGGCCCTTCATGCGTTATGTAGCTCCCACTGCCGAGGTGCGCGAAAGCTTCCATCAGGGCACCAACCGGCGCACATATGAGATGCTGGGCGCACATCCCGTGGAGCAGGACGGCAAACAGGTCTGGCATTTCGCTGTCTGGGCACCCAATGCCCGACAAGTCTACCTGACGGGTGAGTTCTGCCGCTGGGATAAAACGGCATATCCGATGAACAAGCAGTTCGATGGTACCTGGGAGCTGCGGCTTCCTGCGGAAACCTTTGATCCTGCTTCTGATCCGGAGCGTTACAGCTATCCCCAGGCTGCGGAGATGATCAAGGCGTATAAATACGTCATCTACGGTGCGGACGGCAGTCTGGTTGAAAAGGCAGACCCCTACGGTTTTGCCATGCAGAACCGCCCCGGTACCGCTTCCTTTATCTATGACATGGAAGGGTATGCATGGGAGGATGAGGCATGGCTGAAAAAACGTGCCGCATGGGATCCCTATCACAGCCCGGTCAACATCTATGAGCTGCATCTGGGATCCTGGCGTCGGCATAAGGACGGCACCATGCTGACCTATGGGGAGATCGCTGACCAGCTGATTCCCTATGTGCTGGACATGGGCTACACCCACATTGAACTGCTGCCGGTGATGGAGCATCCGCTGGATATGTCCTGGGGCTATCAGGTGTCCGGCTACTACGCTGCCACGGCCCGCTTCGGCAAGCCCAAGGAATTGATGGCCCTGATTGACAAGTGCCATCAGGCGGGAATCGGCGTGATTCTGGACTGGGTGCCCGCCCATTTCCCGCGTGACAGCTTCTGTCTTCGCCGCTTTGACGGCACGGCCTGCTATGAGCATCCTGATCCCCGGCGCGGTGATATGCCGCAGTGGGGGACGCATCTGTTTGACTTCGCCCGGGGCGAGGTGCGCAGCTTCCTGCTGTCCAATGCCTGCTACTGGCTGGAATGGTTCCATGCAGACGGTATCCGTGTGGACGCGGTGTCCTCCATGCTCTACTATGACTTCTGCCGTGAGGATGGGCAGTGGCTACCCAATCCCTATGGCGGTCATGAGAATCTTGACGCCATCAGCTTCCTGCGTATGCTCAATGAAACCGTCTACCGTGACTTCCCCGGCGTGATGATGATTGCGGAGGAATCCAGCGCGTTCCCCATGGTGACCAAGCCTGTCTATATGGGCGGCCTGGGCTTTGGCTTCAAGTGGAACATGGGCTGGATGAACGACATGCTCTCCTATGTGGAGAAGGATCCGATTTACCGCAAGTATCACCACAACAAGCTGACCTTCTCGCTGATGTACGCCTTCTCGGAGAACTATATTCTGCCATTCTCCCATGATGAGGTGGTGCATGGCAAGCACTCCATGCTGGACAAGCAGCCCGGTGACATCTGGCGGAAGTTTGCAGGCCTGCGTGCGCTCTACGGCTATACCATGGCGCATCCCGGCAAGAAGCTGCTGTTTATGGGCGGGGAGTTCGGTCACTTCATCGAGTGGAAGTTTGATGACCAGCTGGACTGGTTCCTTCTGCTGTATGAAAACCACCCGCAGATGCAGCAGTGTGTCCGTACCCTGAATCGCCTGTACAAGGAAACGCCTGCTCTGTATCAGGTCGATGACAGCTGGGACGGGTTCCGCTGGAACAACGCCAACGACTCCGACAACAGCATCACATCCTTCATGCGCACAGACAAAGAGGGCAAAACCATCCTGTGCGTGACCAACTGGACACCTGTATTCAGGCAGAACTACCGTATCGGCCTGCCCTATGCCGGCAAGCTGGTGGAGCTGTTCAATACCGACAGGGCCGAGTTCGGCGGTTCTGACCAGCACAACGCCCTGCCCAATCTGGCGCAGGCAGGCAAGTTTGGTGAATTCAGCTTCTTCGCGGAAGTATGTGTGCCGCCGCTGTCCACGGTTTACTATACATACGACAAGGTGATTCCGCCTGCACCGGCCAAGAAACCCAGCGTGCAGCGAATCATCCAGAGCGGACATGGTGCCCAAGCCCCGGCTGACGCTGAGGAGAAGGCTGAGCAGGCAACCAAATCCATGCCCACCCACACTGCGGAAGCAAAGGCAAGTGCTGAAGCGGCAGAACCCGTCCCTGCGGAGCAGCATCTCCGCACATGAAAGGCCGCCAAAGGCCGAATGATTCTGGCACCAAGGTCTCTGTGACCTTTCTGCATACAAGCATGCAGCCACCTTTGAGTATGGCTGCGCAAGGCACCCATCAAAAGGATACAATTGAAGGAGCGTGTTTCCCCATGCTGAGAAAGAAGACCTGTGTTGCCATGCTGCT
>JBJEUL010000183.1:0-14779 GCA_051883835.1 Aristaeellaceae bacterium | reverse complement strand
ACGCCCCGGAACATGGAGCCGGTGATGCTCTCGTAGACGAATTCCTCCCCGGGGGCCAGCTCGCCCTTGGCATAGAGCGCGGCCAGCTTGGCACTGGTGCCGGTGCCGCAGGGGGAGCGGTCTGCCTGAGCGTCGCCGAAGATGACCACGTTCTTCCGATGGGCGGCGGGATGATCCGCAGGGCCGTAAATCTCCACCAAATCCACGGTGGTGATGTTCAGGTAGGGGTGGCGGATGGGGATGGTGTGGTTGATTTTCTCCCGCAGGCGCATGCCAAAGTCGGTGAGCTGCTCCAGGTTCTCCTGCCGAAGGGCCAGGCCCACCTTCTGCGAATCCACCAGGGCGAAGAAGCTGCCGCCAAAGGCAATGTCAAAGGGCACGGTGCCGTATTCCCCCAGCTCCAGGGACAGGTTCTCCCGGTACAGGAAGGAGGGCACGTTCAGGATGCTGACCTCCACGGCCCGACTGTTTTCCACCTTCACCCGGGCGCGAATCAACCCCACCGGGGCCTCCAGCAGCACCTCGGTATAGGGCTCGGTGACCTCCACCATGCCTGTTTCCACTGCCACCGTCGCACTGCCGATGCTCCCATGGCCGCACATGTTCAGGTAGCCGCCGCTGTCCATGAAAATCACGCCCAGGTCAGCCTCCGGGCTCACCGGTTCGGTCAGCAGCGCGCCGAACATGTCCCGGTGTCCCCGCGGCTCCAGCATCAGCGCACGGCGGTAGTGGTCGAAATGGGCCTCCAGGTATTCCTTGCGCTCCATCATGGTGCGGCCCTGAAGCGCGGGGAATCCGTCGTAGATGACCCGGGTGGGCTCGCCCATGGTGTGGGAGTCCACCACCCGGAAGGTCCGACCCAACGCCTTTTTCTCAACGCGAAGCCTCATCATCCATCTCTCCTCCTGGCGGGGCAAGCCCGCTGTGGCTTCCTGTCCGGGCAGGACAGGGCCATTATACAGCCCACCCCGTCAGAAGGGAAACGGGGAAATGGCATCACAGGAATGACGGTTTTTCATGAAAGGAGCACCTCATGGACATCAAGAAGCTGGAGCTATTCGCTGATGTGGCTGAGACACGGAACTTCACGCGCAGCGGCGACAGGATGGGCTATACGCAGTCCGGCGTGAGCCATATCCTGAAATCCCTGGAGACGGAAATCGGCTTTCCCCTGTTTGTCCGCACCAAGCAGGGCGTCCATCTGACCCGCAATGCCGAGCTGATTCTGCCCCTGGTGCATACCCTGCTTGCCGCCAATGAGAACCTGTCCCAGACCATCCATGAGGTGAGCGACGTGAATGCCGGCAGTCTGGTGATTGCCTCCTTCGCCAGCATTTCCATCCACTGGCTGCCGCGAATCATCCGACGCTTTCAGGAGCTGTACCCGGGCATTACCATCAGCCTGATGGAAGGCGGCACGGATGAAATTGTGGAGTGGGTGAGCAACAACCAGGCAGATTTCGGCTTCATGAGTCAGCGCAACACCAGGGGCCTGGAGTGGATTTCCCTCTGCGATGACCCGCTCATGGCCATCCTGCCCAAGGATGATCCCGTCCCGGAGGACAATCGCTTTCCCATTGCGGAATTCCAGCGACAGCATTTCATCATCTCCGCCATGGGTACGGACTACGACGTACACCACGCGCTGGAGTCCTCTCATGTGACCCCTGATACCCATTTCACCTCCAAGGATGACCGCGCCATCATCTCCATGATTGCCAATCATCTGGGTGTGAGCATTCTCCCACAGCTGGTGGTGCGGGGCTATGAGGAGCAGGTGCAGACATATGCCCTGCGGCCATACTACGCCAGGAAGCTTGGCATTGCGATGAAGTCCCAACAGGGGCTGTCCCCAGCGGCGAAGAAATTCATTCGCCTGGTGCAGGAGATGCTGCCCAGCATCGAGCCTGGCATGGAACTTGTTCTTTCCCCCCGCAGGAAGCAGACGCGGAGCTGATGCCCCTGTCATGTCGCGGCGTTCGGTCAATGACCCAGCGGAGCATCGACGCATGACAGTACCTTGCTGCAAGCCGCAGCAGCGTTCTGCCGCTGACCATCCATTTCATGGCAGCATCAATCTCACATTCTTCCATGAACGGTGGCGTGTTCGCCTTGACACGCGAACACCTATCGTGCTATCATATAAACAAGCATGGCATTGTTCTTATAGAAGCGATACGTTGGGGAAAATCAGCACAAGGGTGAGCGTTGATGCAGCACAGCCGTTTGTTTCGGAATATGATGGCCAAAACTGACCGGCAAAATCCGGCCTATGGTCTGCCCCTTTGGATGCACGCCCGTGATACAGCGGGCGTGATGCTGTATTTATGGGAAAAATGGCTGCCCGACAGCATGGCAGCCATCACCGGCCTGCGCCGGCAGGAGCTTCGTCCGCTGCTGATTTTCCTTGCGGCCATGCACGATGTCGGGAAAATCAGCAATGCGTTTGTGTGTCAGATAGCCGATATCCTGCCGGATATCCTGCTGCGGCTGGAACCGCTGCAAATCACCAGGCGGGGGCATGAAGCCTATCGCCATCATACCATCGTGGGTGCGGCGATTGTCAGCAGTCTGGGCGTGCCGGACTGGATTGCATCAGTGGTCGGGGCGCATCATGGCACTATCATGGAGCCGATGGACTTCGATGATGTGATGCGGCCGGGCTATGCCTACGGGGCCACCGCTGATGTCCCTGCATGGCAGGCAGTGTGGCAGGAACAGCTGGACGATGCCCTGGCGCAGGCAGGCTATGCTTCGCTGGATGCGCTGCCCGCCGACATGACGCAGCCTGCGCAGATGCTGCTGATTGCGCTGCTGATTGTCGCGGACTGGCTGGCCAGCAACACCGTGCTGTTCCCGCTGGTGGAGCTGGAACGGACGCTGACAGAAGCCGTCTATCCGCAGCGGGTACAGCAGGCCATACAGCGTGCTGAGGAGCACAACCTCCTTTTCACGCGCTGGGAACCGGACGACACATGGCAATTCGCCGACCTGTGCGCGGAAAGGTTCGGCTATCCCGCTGCCAATGCTGTGCAACAGGCTGTGGCACAGGCCGCAGCGCAGGCAGAACGCCCGGGGCTGTTGATTCTGGAAGCACCCATGGGTGGGGGCAAAACGGAAGCAGCCCTCATGGCCAGTGAGATTCTGGCGGCACGGCAGCATCAAAACGGCCTTGCATTCTTCCTGCCCTCTCAGGCGACCACCAATGCCATGTTTGGCCGCATCATGCCATGGATACGGTGCTTTACCGACAAGGCACAGTCGTGGGTTGAGGAGGATGACACAGCCGGAAGCAGCGGCCAGCTGGCCGTATCGCTGGCGCACGGCAAGGCTATGCTCAATGAGCAGTTCTCGGAGCTGTCCGAGGCTTCCACGGACGCGGACGGCGCGGATGGCATCATCACCAATGGCTTCTTCATGGGGCGCAAGACGAAGCTATTGGCGAACTTTGTTGTGGGTACTGTTGACCAACTGCTGATGGGGGCCCTGAACCAGAAGCATTTGATGCTCCGCCATCTGGGCCTGGCGGAAAAGGTTGTTGTTGTAGACGAAATCCACGCCTATGATGCCTACATGACGCGGTACATGAAAGCCATGCTGGACTGGCTTGGCGCATATCGAACGCCGGTGATTCTGCTGTCGGCCACCCTGCCGGGTCAGCGGCGCGCAGAGCTGGTCGGGGCATATCTGGGTCAGGAGGATTTCCCGGAAAGGCCCCTGTTGGAAAGCGAACGGGCCTATCCGCTGCTGACATGGACGGATGGGGGAGCCGTTCATACACAGACGCTCCCGCTGGACATGGGACAAACGCCCGTGCAGCTGCTGCGCGGGCAGGACGCTGACATGGTGGATTTTTTGCGGAAACGTCTGGCTCACGGTGGCTGTGCGGGGGTGATTGTCAACACGGTCAAGCGGGCCCAGCAGCTCGCCCGGCAGCTCGAAAGCACATTCCCGCAGGCCGAAATCATGCTGGATCATGCCCAATTCCTCATGCCCGACCGTCTGGAACGGGAGAAGCGGCTCCTGACGCGTCTGGGACGCGCATCCACACGCGACCAGCGGGACGGGCTGATTGTGGTCGGCACGCAGGTGATGGAGCAATCGCTGGATGTGGACTTTGACGTGCTGGTGAGTGACCTGTGTCCGATGGACTTGCTATTACAGAGATTGGGCCGACTGCACCGGCATCCGCGGGCAGAGCGTCCCATCAGGGAAGCATCGTGTCTGGTGCTGCATGGGGACGGGGAAGAGCTGGAACCCGGTGCCAAGGCGATTTATGGCGAATACCTGCTGAAACGGACAGCGGCGTTATTGCCGGATACGCTGCATCTGCCCGGGGACATTGCACGGCTGGTGCAGGAAACGTATCAGCCGCTGCAGAAAGAAACAGCAGCGAATCAGACGGACATGGACAAGGCATACAGCGCGTATCGGGAACGCAGCGACCATCAGGAACGGAACGCGGACAAGAACTGTATTCCCAAGGCAAAGCGCGTACTGGGACGGCGCAAGACCACCCGGCTCATTGACGGCCTGATGAATCGTCGAATCGACCAGAGCGAAGCGCAGGCACAGGCATCGGTGCGGGATGGCGTTGCATCCCTTGAGGTGCTGGTGCTGCAATACGGGGCAGACGGCATGCTGCATCCTGCTGCGCAAGCGGATGAAGGCTTCAGCGTATCCCAGCGTGTCATGCCTTCCATGGAGGAAGCAAAGGCCATCATGCGCCAGAGCCTGCGCCTGCCCTATGGGTTCAGCCTGCCCGGCAGGATGGAGCAGGTTTTGGATGAGCTGGAAACGCTGCGGCAAACCACCCTGCGCGAATGGGCGCAGTCTCCGTCCATCGGCAGGGAGCTGTTCCTGCTGCTGGATAGGAATGGCTGTGCCACGCTGGCGGGACAGCCTGTGCGATATGATACGCGCTATGGATTCATCGTGGAAAAGGAGGATTCCGATGGAGGAAAAAGCGTTTAACCTGCTGGATGAGCCATGGATTCGGGTGATGCTGCCGGACTGCACCGTGCGGGAAGTATCGCTCACCGAAGCTCTGATGCAGGCGCATACGTTCACGGCCCTGGCGGGAGAAATGCCGACCCAGGATGTGGCGGTGCTCCGCCTGCTGCTGGCGGTGCTGCATACGGTCTTTGAACGTGTGGATGAAACAGGACAGAACCATCCGATTCAGGATGCAGACGATGCGCTGGACCGGTGGGCAGCCCTGTGGCAGGGGAAGCAATTCCCGGAGAAACCGATTCGCGCCTATCTGGACGCATGGCATGAGCGGTTCTACCTGTTCCATCCGCAGCGGCCGTTTTATCAGGTCAGGGAAGCGGAAAAGGGAACGGAGTTTACCGCAGCCAAGCTGAATGGCGCGATTTCGGAAAGCAGCAACAAGGTTCGCTTGTTTGCCATGCGGGCGGGTGCGGCCAAGGAGAAGCTCTCCTATTCGGAAGCGGCGCGGTGGCTGCTGTGCCTCAACGGCTATGACGATACCTCTGCAAAGCCCAAGGGCAAGGACTTGCCGTCCCCCGGAGCCGGTTGGCTGGGCAAACTGGGGCTGGTGATTGCGCAGGGAGACAACCTGTTTGAAACGCTGATGCTCAACCTCGTGCTGCTCAATGATAAAAGCGAATGCTGGGGGAAAAACGTTCCGGTCTGGGAGCTGGAGCGGCCAAGGACACAGGAGCGCACGGAAATATCGCTGCCTGACAATCAGGCACAGCTGCTGACCCTGCAATCAAGACGATTGCTGCTTGTTCGGGAGGACAATCAGGTCGTTGGCTATCAGCTGCTGGGCGGTGACTTCTTTGACAAAGCCAACGCCTTTGCCGAGCAGATGACCCTGTGGATGAAGGTTCAGGCGAAGGGAAACCAGCCTGACTATGTCCAGCCCAAACGCCATGATGCAAGCAAGAAAATCTGGCGCGAATTTTCCGCCATGTTTGTGGGCAAGGATGAAAAACTGCTGCCGGGTGTCGTTCACTGGCAGAGCCTGCTCAAGCGGGAGGATTTGCTGCTATCCAAGCATATGACACGCTTCCAGATTGCTTCTGTCCAGTACGGCGATAAGGATTTCTTTGTTGCGGATGCGTTCAGCGATACCCTGGGCTTTCATCTGGGTCTGCTGACGGACGCTGGCAAGGTCTGGGTTGCACAGATTCTCTCCGAAATCAATACCGTGGATGAGCTTGCCCAGCAGGTGTGGTTTCTGGGGGCCAACATCGAGCAGGCCGCCGGCGGAAGCGGGGACGCACTGGGCAATGACATGAAGGAACAGTTCTATGACCACATCGACATCCCGTTCAGACGATTCCTGGCCGCCGTTGACCCGGCAGATGATGACGACCAGCGGAACGAACGCTTGCTCCACTGGCATCAGGAAGCCCGAAGCATTACCCTCGCGCTGGGCCGGGAAGCCGTTGCACAGGCCGGGCAGGCTGCGTTTGTCGGACGAACCATCGAGGACAAGAAGGGGAAAAAGTACCATTACAGCCTGCCGGAAGCCTACAATCAGTTTTTGTACCAGGTCAACCAACGGCTGAAGGACACACGAAAGGAGTGAGCGTATGAATCCACGCCAACAACTGGTGGAAGCGTACATGGAGCGTCGTCTGACCGCGCTGGCGCGTGACCCCAACGAGGGCCGCGTGAAGGCCCAGCTGGCCAACCTCCGTCGGGGCATCGGCAAAAAGCCGGGCGATATGCCGGAGCTCTGGGGGCTGCTCTTTGCGGACATCCCGGAGGAACTGCTGAGTCAAAACGGTGAGCCGACCCGCGCGGAATGGTCGCTCTACACAGCCCTGACCCTGTATGCCCTGCATCAGCAGAGCAAGAATATCCGCGAGAAAAACATGCACAGCAGGCAGGACGAGGGCCGTCTGGGCCGTGCCGTGAGTCGGCTGGTCAGCAATGATGATGACCGCGAGCGGGTCGCACGGCGGTTCAACGCCTTTACAACAGCCTGCGATATGCAAGAAGCGGCGCACCATTTGCGGGGGCTGGTACAGCTGCTGCGTGCCGAGGATATCCCGCTGGACTATGTGCGGCTGGCAGGCGAGCTGTACCGCTTCCAGAACCCGAATGATGCACCGGGTGTGCGCCTGAGCTGGGGACAGGATTTTTACCGCGTGAAGCACGATGACGAACAGAAGGACAAGGAAGGAACGGTGGAGGACCATGCGTAACAACGAGTATATTGACATCCATGTGCTGGAAACTGTGCCGCCGAGCTGCGTGAACCGTGATGATACGGGCAGCCCGAAAACGGCTGTGTATGGCGGTGCCGTGCGTGCGCGGGTTTCCTCGCAGTGCTGGAAGAAAGCGGTGCGGGACATGTTCCAGGACTTGCTGCCGCAGGAGGAGCGGGGATTGCGCACCAAGAAGCTGTATGACCTGCTGACGCAGGCAATACGGCAGAAGAATCCCACGGCGAAAGCTGAAAAGCTGGCGGAGGAGGCCCTCAAGGTGGCGGGCATCACGCTCAAGGAAAAGAGGGACAAGAAGGAGCAGAAGGAAACAGGCGCGCTGTTTTTCATCAGCCCCAGTCAGCTGGAGGCTCTGGCTGAGCTGGCAGCCACGTCTGCGAAGCTGGACAAGAAGGAATGCCAGGCTGCCCTGAAGGCGATTCCTGCGGTGGATGTGGCATTATTCGGCCGCATGGTGGCGGATGACCCCTCGCTGAACTTCGACGCGGCCGCGCAGGTGGCCCATGCCATTTCAACCCATGCCGTGCATAACGAATATGACTACTTCACCGCCGTGGATGACTGCGCGCCGGAGGACAACGCAGGTGCCGGGCATCTGGGCACGGTGGAGTACAACTCCGCCACGCTGTATCGCTATGCCACGGTGAACGTGCGGGAGCTGCGGGCGTATCTGGGCGAGCGCACGCCGGAAGCCGTCCGCGCCTTTGTCGAGGCGTTTGTCCGCAGCATGCCCAAGGGCAAAATCAACACCTTTGCCAACAACGTCCTGCCCAATGCGGTCTATGTGACCTTCCGCCGTGACCAGCCTATCAATCTGGTGGGTGCGTTTGAGAAGCCTGTGCAGGCGCGCAGCGGCGGTTATGTGCAGCCCTCGGTGGCGGCACTGGTGCAGCATACCAAGGCCACCTATGCGGATTATCTGGGTCAGCCGGAAGCCGCCATGGCCGTGGGTGCAGGCATGGAGGAGCTCTGCGCACGGCTAACGCTGCCGCAGCTGCTGGACCAGGTCGAACAGCTCGTCCGGGAGAACGGAGGACAGGCATGAGTACGCTGCTGCTGCGCTTGGCAGGCCCAATGCAGGCGTGGGGCGCACAAGCACAGTTTGAAATTCGGAAAACGAACCGTGAACCGACCAAAAGCGGCGTCATCGGCCTGCTGGCAGCGGCCCTGGGCCTGCGGCGGGATGCGCCGCTGACAGAGCTAGCCCAGCTCCGCTTTGGCGTGCGCGTGGACAGGGAAGGCGTGCTGCTGCGCGACTTCCACATGGCGCGGGGAAAAAAGGATTCCTATGTGACCACAAGGTATTACCTGTGCGATGCGGTGTTCCTCGTGGGCGTGTCCAGCGAGGATGAAGCGTTGATGCAGCATCTGGCAGAGGCTGTGACATGTCCGGCATTCCCGCTGTTTCTGGGCAGACGTTCCTGTCCGCCTGAGGGGCGTGTCTGCCTTGGGCTGCGTCCGCTGCCGCTGGAGGAAGCCTTGCGGCACGAGCCCCCGCTGGTTCAGCCGGGACGGAATCAACCCGACAAGGTGCGCATGCTGCTGGATGCTCCTGACGGACTGGCGAAAGTTCGGGATGTGCCGGTCTCCTTCAGCCCGTATCACCGGCAGTATGCCTACCGGGCGGCCAAAGAGGTCTGGCAGGACTTGCCCGCCAATGAGCATGACCCCATGCAGGAATTGAGGTGAGCCGATGTATCTGTCAAGAGTTGCGCTGGATAGCACGAAGCGGGCGACCATGTTGGCCCTGCAAAATCCGGCGATGTTCCACGGCGCGGTGGAGCGTTCCTTTGAGCCGCGGGCGGGGAGAAGTCTGTGGCGGATTGATGAGCTGGGCGGTCAGCGGTATCTGCTGCTGCTGAGCAGGGAAAAGCCGGAGCTGTCAGGGCTTGCGGCGCAGTTTGGTACGCAGGATGCGCCGGAAACCCGGGATTACGACGCACTGCTGGCGCGAATCATGCCGGACAGCCGCTGGCAGTTCCGCCTGCATGCCAATCCGACCTACAGCAGCGGCGGTGACGGCAAGCGCGGCAAGGTGCATGCCTGCACCATCGTGAGCAGGCCGGCATCGGTCAGGCCCGGCGCGCCGGAACCCAAGACCCAGGTGGGCTGGCTGATGCACCAGGCACAGACCCATGGCTTCACCGTGCAGCCGGATGAATTCAGTGTGCAGAAAATGCAATGGTATGCCTTCGGCAAGGCGCACGGAGAACAGGTGAAGCTGCTGGGCGTGACCTACGAGGGCCTGCTGACGGTCACGGATGCGGACAAGTTCCGGCAAGCCCTGGTGGAGGGCATCGGACGGGGCAAGGCCTACGGCATGGGTCTGCTGACCGTGGTACGGCCATCAGGAGCGCGCCATGGCTGACATTCCAGGCGTGATCAGGCCGGACTTGCAGGCATTGCCGCAAATTCGTGACCGCATGACCTTTCTGTATCTGGAACGCTGCACCATTGGCCGGGAGGACGGTGCCATCACCGTGACGCAGGAGCGGGGCTGTGTGCATGTCCCGGCGGCTGCCATCAGCGTGCTGATGCTGGGCCCGGGTACGCGCATCACGCATCGCGGCATGGAGCTGATCGGGGACAGCGGTGTAACGGTCATCTGGGTGGGAGAAAACGGTGTGCGTTACTATGCCAGCGGTCGTCCGCTGACCCATCGTGCGGGACTGCTGATGCGTCAGGCTGCACTGGTCAGCAATATGCGCAGTCATTTGCAGGTGGCCCGGCAGATGTATCAGATGCGTTTTCCCGATGAGGATGTTTCAGCACTGACCATGCAGCAGCTGCGGGGCAGGGAAGGGGCGCGTGTCCGTCAGGTCTATCGCCAGCAATCAGCGAAATGGAACGTTCCGTGGAACGGACGGCAGTATTCGCCGGATGACTTTGAAGTAGGCGATGCAGTGAATCAGGCCTTGTCCGCAGGGCATGCCTGCCTGTATGGTCTGGCCCATGCGGTAATTGCCGCATTGGGCTGTTCGCCGGGGCTGGGGTTTGTCCATGTGGGGCATGAATGCTCGTTTGTCTATGACATTGCCGACCTGTACAAGGCAGAAACGACCATTCCTGTGGCCTTTGAGATTGCTGCGCAGGACGTGGAGGACATCGGCTCTGCTGTCCGGCGGCGCATGCGTGAGGAAATGATGAAGCATCACCTGCTGGAGCGCATGACCCATGACATTCAGGCCCTGCTCCATGCCGAGGATGAGGCTGTTGAAGCGAACCTCGTCCGGCTGTGGGATGAAAGCGGCACCGTAGCGAATGCAACCTCCTATGGGAAGGAGGATGAGCCGTGATTGTTGTATCGCTGACCAACTGTCCGCCACGGCTGCGCGGCGACCTGACAAGGTGGCTGATGGAAGTCAACACAGGCGTTTACGTGGGCAACGTCAGCGCACGGGTGCGGGATGCGCTGTGGCAAAGAATCTGCGAGCACGTGCGGGACGGACGTGCAACGATGGTTTTCAGCACGAACAACGAGCAGGGCATGGATTTCCGCGTCCACAACACAACATGGATTCCCACGGATTTCGATGGTATCCAGCTGATGCTCCGGCCCAGCGAGGCCTATGTGGCGCAGCAGGCACCGATTCCGCCGAGCCGGGCAGCACAGATACACAAGGTGCAGCGGATTCGCACAGCGCAGGAGAAGAAGTTCCGTGAGCAGGGCTACATTGTCCTGGATGTGGAAACAACAGGGCTTCGGGCAGACCAGCATGACATCATCGAGCTGGCGGCGATGCGTGTTGTGGAGCATGAAATCGCGGACACATTTTCAACGCTTGTGCGCATCCAAATGCCACTTCCGGCGACCATCACGGCCCTGACCGGCATCAGTGAAGCGATGCTGCGCGAAAAGGGCATACCCCTATCGGAAGCGATGGCGCAATTCCTTGCGTTTGTAGCCGAGCGGCGCGTCGTATGCCATCACGCGTCCTTTGACTACGCCTTTCTGAAAGCAGCGTGTCGAAAATGCCATTTGCCGGAATTTCGCAACGCTTATGCGGACACATGGCAGATGGCAAAGCGTCAGCTTGACGATGTGCCCGACTACAAGCTGGCAACGCTTGCAGCGCATCTGGGCATTGACACAACGCGCACCCACCGAGCGTTGGATGATTGCCGCATGACCTTTTTGCTCTTCGAGAAACTGAATGAAAAACGCTGATGGGCTTTGCTGCAAGCCTTGATTTTGCTGGGTTTCTGAAGTCTTTTCCCCGCGTATGCGGGGGTGATCCCAGGCAGGACGTTGTAACCGAAATGGCGATTGACTTTTCCCCGCGTATGCGGGGGTGATCCCCCGGCTGCTTTCCCTGTCCGGCATTCTGGACACTTTTCCCCGCGTATGCGGGGGTGATCCTCAAAATCTTCCGCTGAATCCGCATCAATCAGACTTTTCCCCGCGTATGCGGGGGTGATCCCATGGATGGACTACCGCGGCGAGGCAAACCGCACTTTTCCCCGCGTATGCGGGGGTGATCCTGCGCTTGTCACCTTGGAAATGACGCTGGAAACCTTTTCCCCGCGTATGCGGGGGTGATCCCGCTACGCAACGCAGGAAAGCCAAAACGAAATGCTTTTCCCCGCGTATGCGGGGGTGATCCTCTTTCGCACAATCACGGGATTGTTGCCGATGACTTTTCCCCGCGTATGCGGGGGTGATCCCCGCTATGGGTCATAGCATAGCCGACAGCACCTCTTTTCCCCGCGTATGCGGGGGTGATCCCAGCCGCGTCCGGGTCACGGAATGCCCGTGCGCCTTTTCCCCGCGTATGCGGGGGTGATCCTGCTTGGGCTATGATGCCGCCGAATATTTCAGGCTTTTCCCCGCGTATGCGGGGGTGATCCCGGGCAATCTTTTTATTTACAGTTCACCACAAGCTTTTCCCCGCGTATGCGGGGGTGATCCCGTCCGGCCATACCATGCCGCAGCGCACCAGCTCTTTTCCCCGCGTATGCGGGGGTGATCCTAGTGCGCTGGGCAATGTCGATGCACCGGCAATCTTTTCCCCGCGTATGCGGGGGTGATCCCATGGACTTCACAGACGTGGAATGCCAAAAACGCTTTTCCCCGCGTATGCGGGGGTGATCCCACGGCGGGCCTGCGCGGGTGGAGCCTTACCAACTTTTCCCCGCGTATGCGGGGGTGATCCCATACACCTTCATTTTGGCCGGATGGCTGCCGTCTTTTCCCCGCGTATGCGGGGGTGATCCTAATCTCCCTCGTCCCTAACAATAAGCTCTGGTCTTTTCCCCGCGTATGCGGGGGTGATCCCCCGCAGCAGCGTCCAATTGCTGCTGAAGCAGCCTTTTCCCCGCGTATGCGGGGGTGATCCTCCCGGCTGATGTGGGAACACCGCGAAAAAATGCTTTTCCCCGCGTATGCGGGGGTGATCCTTCCCCGCCCGATAGACCGTACCCAGCAAGGCACTTTTCCCCGCGTATGCGGGGGTGATCCTACTTTGGCCAGCATGCCGCTGCGAGTCTATCACTTTTCCCCGCGTATGCGGGGGTGATCCCAGCTTGTGAATCTCCATCAGTTCACGGATGAACTTTTCCCCGCGTATGCGGGGGTGATCCCACCGGGCTGGTGTATGACAAGGCAGCGCAGATCTTTTCCCCGCGTATGCGGGGGTGATCCTCTGGCTGCCCGGGTTGAAGCCCACGCCATTGGCTTTTCCCCGCGTATGCGGGGGTGATCCTATCCGTGTAAAAGTGGCGGCGTATATCACGGACTTTTCCCCGCGTATGCGGGGGTGATCCTCGATGCGTTCATGGCTTTCCTGGATGCGCATACTTTTCCCCGCGTATGCGGGGGTGATCCTCAATTTTCATTTCCTGTTTTGATTAAATTTGTCTTTTCCCCGCGTATGCGGGGGTGATCCCAGAACAAAATGACCGTAAAAAAGTGATGGTTTCTTTTCCCCGCGTATGCGGGGGTGATCCCTGTCACCGGCAGCCGCATCCTGCGCCTGCTCCCTTTTCCCCGCGTATGCGGGGGTGATCCTGAAGCGGCAAAGACCACGGAGCTGCTGCTCCACTTTTCCCCGCGTATGCGGGGGTGATCCCACGGGTCGATTCCACGTTTCCGGCAAAGATCACTTTTCCCCGCGTATGCGGGGGTGATCCTGCGTGGTGGCAACCTGTTCTGGTGCTTTATGTCTTTTCCCCGCGTATGCGGGGGTGATCCCATTCTCGACGATGTTCCCGTGAAGTTCCCGCTCTTTTCCCCGCGTATGCGGGGGTGATCCCACGATCAACGACTATTACCATGAACTTACGGACTTTTCCCCGCGTATGCGGGGGTGATCCTGAGCTGACCACGCGGGTGTCTGATGCGGAGGTCTTTTCCCCGCGTATGCGGGGGTGATCCCGATTTCGGCACCAGCCTTGAGCACAGGCTCCACTTTTCCCCGCGTATGCGGGGGTGATCCTGAGGAGGCAAAGACCACGGAGCTGCTGCTCCACTTTTCCCCGCGTATGCGGGGGTGATCCCCCGATCTTTCAGGTCACCCGTCTGCCGCATCGCTTTTCCCCGCGTATGCGGGGGTGATCCTTTGTCAATTTGATCCTGTGTGCCGCCAATGCTCTTTTCCCCGCGTATGCGGGGGTGATCCCTGCACGAAATCGTAGGCGGCCTGCTCCAGCTCCTTTTCCCCGCGTATGCGGGGGTGATCCTCTCAGATGATGATGAAACCATCACTTTTTTACCTTTTCCCCGCGTATGCGGGGGTGATCCAGCCATGGGGGAGAGAGTGTCCGCGGCGGAGGTCTTTTCCCCGCGTATGCGGGGGTGATCCTGATGCTGTGCATTATCTGCTTGACCGGCTGTGCTTTTCCCCGCGTATGCGGGGGTGATCCTGCCAATGCGCCAGCTGCCTTTGTCGCGTTGTTCTTTTCCCTGCGTATGCGGGGGTGATCCTGTCGATGGTGCCATGAACCCAGTCAACGTCTGCTTTTCCCCGCGTATGCGGGGATGATCCCGATCATGCCGGGCAGTTCTTCACGCCATATGACTTTTCCCCGCATATGCGGGGGTGATCCTCACTCATGTGATCGATGGAGGTTGATGCCAATCTTTTCCCCGCGTATGCGGGGGAGGTAATCCTTTGCAGCAAGTGGCTAACAGCAGGCGTGTTCCAATGCTCTGTCAATGAAGCACTTCCATCTTATCACAAGTTCCCTACGGCTCGTTTCGTTTTGCCCTGTCCTATTTCATTGAACAATCAACTCAAAAAGGAGTTGCCCCTTCATGAGACAACCCCTTTTTGCTTTTTATGCTTCGGTCATCCAAAGAACATGGAGACTGCATCAGCCGCGACGGCTTGACCATCTCCCAGGCAGAAGGTGACACCAGATTTGTCACCAGGCTTGCGTGCCTGGTGCTGGCCGCCATGTTCGGTCTGGACATCATCCCATTCGATGAAGTGCTCAGGAGCCAAGAGATGTTCTATTCATCTGATGGAATCTCAGTATCTTGGCTTGCCACCTTCCGCGACGGCGACCCAACCGACGCAGCGTTCCGCACGCGTCTCATTGACGCGTTTATCAACGCCGTCTACGTCTACGAGGAT
>JBJEUL010000182.1:0-3407 GCA_051883835.1 Aristaeellaceae bacterium | reverse complement strand
GCTCGTAGCCGTAGCCGTCCCCCGCGTCGTCGTAGAGGATGAAGTCCCCGTCCGCACCGGGATAGACGGTCAGGGTCAGGTCGGGGTTGGGGATTTCCCCCACATGCTGCTGCACAGGCCCCAGGGGCAGGATGGCTCCCGCACGGACGAACATGGGCACGGTGTCCAGCGGTGCGGCGGCTGTGACGGTCTGCCCGCCACGGATGGGTGTGCCGTCCTCCCATGCGTACCAGTCCGTGCCAGCAGGGAGATAGATCTGCTCCGTCCAGTCGGGCTGCTCCGCCTTCTGGCCGAAGGGGCCGTGTTCCATCCAGCGGGTCACAGGCTTGGCCAGGATGAAGTCGCCCAGCAGCAGCTCATCGTCGATGGCGGTCAGGTTCTTGTCCTCCGGGAACATGAGCGCGGGGGTGCGCAGCATGGGCATGCCTGTGCGGGTGCATGCGTCCGCCAGCGTGTACAGGTAGGGCACCAGACAGCTGCGCAGGCGGATGGCCTTCTCAATCGCATCGTACCAGGGGGTGCCCTTCTCGCCGAAGTGCCAGATTTCCCGGGGCGTGCCGGTGCCGTGGGAGCGCATCATGGGCAGCAGCATCCCCAGCTGCAGCCAGCGAACGTACAGCTCCCGGTAGCCGGGATCGTCCACACCGGTCTCAAACTCACCCGCCGCAAACCACGCGTGCTCCCAGGTCTGCGGGAAGAAGCTGCCCGCGTCCGTCGTCCAGTAGCACTCGCCCGTGGCGCAGTAGTTCAGCCCCTCCGGCACCTGGCGGTGCAGGGTTTCCCAGGTGGCACTCACATCACCCGACCAGACGAAGGTGCCGTAGCGGTGCTGCCCCGCCCAGGAGGAGCGGGTCAGGTTCAGCACGCGCTTGCCTGATGTCTCGCCCCGCTGGCCCTCATACACGCCCATGCTGTGGTACAGGCTGTACAGGCTGATTTTCCCGGGATCGAGGTACTTCTTGGCCTCTGCCACGTTCATGGCGGCCCGCTCAAAGGGCTCGGGCTTGATGGCACCGCGCCAGTCCGCCTCGAAGGGCTCGGAGCAGTCGCACCACCAGGCGTCGATGCCGTGGCGGAACAGGCCCTCGCTGGCCTGCTGCCAGTACAGCTGCCGGGCCTTCGGGCTGAACGCGTCGTAGTTCACCCGGTTGCCCAGCATACAGCCGTTATCCAGCATCTCCTGCCGGTTGGCGTTGTGCTCGCCCTGCATGGAAGGCCAGATGGAGATCATCATTTTTGCGCCCATGGCATGGAGCCGGTCGGTCAGCGCATCAGGGTCAGGGAAGCGTTCCCGGTCGAACACCTTGTAGCCCCACTGGCCTGCCGGCCAGCTCTGCCAGTCCAGGACAATCATGTCCAGGGGGACTTCGCGGCGGCGGTACTCCGCCACCACATCGAGCAACTCCTGCGCGTCCTTGTAACGCTCCTTGGACTGCACGTAGCCGAAGGCGTACCGGGGCGGCAGGGGTGCTGCGCCGGTGAGGGCGGCGTAGGTGCGCATCACGCCGGGATAGCCCCCGGCCATGAAGTAGTAGGACATCTCGTCCGCGCAGTCGGCGTAGAGGTAGGAACCCTCCGCGTCATCGTGGAAGGCCATCATACACCCCAAGTCGAACAGCATGCCCCAGCCCCTGGTGGACACCAGCACCGGCACCACGGCCTTCATGTTGTGCTGGTACAGCGCGCGGGTTTTGCCCCGCAGGTTGCCGTAGCCCTCCTCATGAGAACCAAGGCCGTACAGGCCCTCGCCGGGGGCAAACACGAAGGACTGCCTGCAGGCGTAGGCCCGGCGCGCCTCATGGGTTTCGTAGTCCTCGGCGGAAGCGCGTACGCCATCCACGCTCTGGCGCAGGGTAATTGCGCCCTGGCCGGAGAAGGTGTTCACCAGCACGGGCTTTTCCTGCAGGATGCAGGGATGCCGCCTGTCCTCCCGCAGGAGGACGCGCCCATCTGCATCATAGAAGGTGATACTGCCGTACGCCCGGTCGATAACGGCAGTGACGCCCCCGGCGGTGGCGCGGATGGCTTCACCGTCCTGGGACACGGACAATTTGCCGGACTCCCGGTGGATGACCACGTCGCTTTCCACGGGCAGGAAATCCTCCCGCAGCGTCCGGGTCACCCGCAGCGCGCCGGACTGCAGGGCCTCCACCCGCAGGCGCATGGTGGCTTTTTTCTGCGGAAAGGCGCAGGTAACGGCTTCCGGCGTGATTTGCATGTGGCGGAGCATGGCGCATGCTTCTCCTTTGTTGAACGTATTGAACGGGTATCGTCTGTCTCTGTGGGGCGCGCTGTCCGTCAGCGGACAACGCCCTTCTTCAGGATGATGTTGGCATACTGCGCCGTTTCGCCGGTGGCCACGATGCAGCAGGCCTTCTTCGCCCGCTCATAGAAGGCGAAGCGTTCCAGCATGGTGGGGGTGGTCTGCGGCTCGGTTTTCGCGGTGATGGCGGCGTAGTCCTCCCAGATGGTGGGCACCACCGTGTCCCCCGCGCAGACCTCCATCAGCGCGAAGTGGTCGGGGTCGTACTGATCCAGGGGCATCAGCTGCAATATGCCCTCCAGAAGCCCGGGAATGCCCACGCCGTCCGCGCGGAGCACCTGCGGGCCCAGGTATGTGCCGGGAAAGTGCGCGTCGGCCAGGACAATCTCGTCGCCGTGGCCCATTTCGCTCAGCACCTTGAGCAGCGCGGGGGAAATCAGGGGTGAAATGCCTTTCAGCATAGCTTTTCTCCTTTATTCGGCCATGTGGTGAATGAGGGGCAGCTCCGGGAAATCCCCGAAGCGGTAGAAACCATGGGCGTTGTCGTGGAGGAACAGATGCTTCTCTTCCTCCGTCAGCAGGGGAGATTTCGCCACGAAGTCCCAGCTCATGCGGTAGGTGATGGCCGTCATGGTACGGGGGTAGTCCGAGCCCCACATCAGCTTGTCCATGCCGCAGATGTCCCGGGCCGTCAAAATCGCCCGCACTGCCGAGGGGTAGGGGTAGTACTCGCTGTTGAACAGCCAGGTGATGCCCCCGGACTCCACATACACATTGGACAGCCGGGCCAGGCGAATCTGCTCCTGCCAGCCGGGCACCGTTACCATGCCGAAGTGCCCGATGGCAATCCGCAGCTGCGGGTACTGCCGGGCCATCTCCCGCAGAGAGCCGGTCTGGGTATCACCGTCGGCCATGTCGATGGCGATGAACATGTCCTGCTCCGCCGCCAGACGGAACACGGCCTCATGGTGGGTCAGATCGGGGTCGCGCATGCGACCACCGCACAGCTTGATGCCATCCATGTCCGCGGTGCAGGGCAGGCCCTGCTCCCGGTACAGCACGCAGACCCGGAAGCGGTCTGGCCAAGCCCGGCGAACAGAGCGCAGGTACTCATCCTGCGGGCCGTCGATGTACTCCTGGGTCA
>JBJEUL010000181.1:0-3588 GCA_051883835.1 Aristaeellaceae bacterium | reverse complement strand
GGGAAGATGCCCAGCACCTCGCCGCTGCGCAGGGCGCGCATGCTGGTGCGCATGGCCTCCATGTCGCTGTTGTGCCGGTTGACGAAAATCACATGGATGCTCAGCAGGAACCGCTTGAACAGCCCGTTGCTGCTCAGCTCATTCTTGCCCATGAAGGCCACCTCATACCGCTTGATGGCTGCCGCTACGATAATCGGGTCCAGGATGGACAGGTGATTCCCGATCACGATGAAGGGTGCGTCCAGCTGTGCGCGCTCCAGATGGCGATAGCGCACCGGCAGCAACGTGTGGAACATGGTCGTTGCCAGCACCCGCAGCGCACGGTAGCCTGCGGCGGACTCCGTGGCCGGACGGCGGATAAGCTGCCTGGGCTTGCTTTCCGTCAGGGACTTGTTCTCCTTCTGCTCGCTCATACGTGCTTCTCCTTCACCAGCTGAAGAATCTTCTCCACCGTCTGCTCAAACACCAGGCCGGTTGAATCCACCACCACAGCGTCCTCCGCCACCCGCAGCGGACTGACCGCCCGGTGCATGTCCTGGTCGTCCCGCAGGTGCAGGTCGGCCAGCACCTGCTCATAGCTGTCCGTGCCTCCCTGCTCCGTCAGCTGCACATAACGGCGGCGGGCGCGTTCCTCCGCGCTGGCAGTGAGGTAAATTTTCACCGTGGCCCCCGGCAGCACGTTGGTGCCGATGTCCCGGCCATCCACCAGCATATCCGTGGTGGCAGCCAGCTGCTGCTGCAGGGCCACCATCGCCTGACGCACGCCAGGATACCGGGCCACCGTGGAGGCCGCCAGACTCACCGCTTCGGTGCGCAGCATGCCCGTCACGTCCTCCCCGTCCACCAGCGTGCGCTGACCCTCGGGGCCGCAGCTGACGGCCATATGCAGGGCGCGGCACATGGCCGTCACCGCCGTTTCATCCTGTATGTCGATGCCCCGCCGAAGGGCCGAAAGCCCGACCGCCCGGTACATCGCGCCGGTATCCAGATGCAAAATGCCAAGCCTGCGGGCAACCTCGTCCGCAATGGTGGATTTTCCCGCGCCCACAGGCCCGTCCAGGGCAATGCTCAATGCCATGATGCAGCCTCCTTCAGCTTGTGTATGAATGTTTACGATATCGCCCGATGGCCCAGGCCGATGCACACCTCGTTGAGATGCACCAGCCCAATGGTGAAGAACACCGCCACCGCCACATGCTCGCCCCTTCGGGCCACGCCAATCTTGCCGCCCACGCTCAGGCCCATGGCCTTTCCGGCCACCTGGCTGACGGCCTCACGGGCCGCACCGGCCACCGCGCCTTCCTCATGGTGCGTATCGCTGATGACGCTCTCCCGCTTGGCAGCCACCACCGCCCGCTCGACAATTTTCATCACCGAGGACACAAATTCGCCCCCGAAATCCGCCGCGACGCCCTGAATCTCCTGCTGGGCAAAGCTCTCCTTCATGGCGGCTTCCTCCTCGCGGGTGGCTGTCATGGCCAGCATGACCGCAGCCCGGGCTACCTCGCGGCTGTCTCCCATGATTCTGGGCATGGACGCAACGCTTCCTTTCCTGCTGATTGTCATCATTATACATGACTTTCCCTGCCCCCGCAAGCATCCCGCACAGAAAATCACACCATCAGTCCGCACACCCACACCCCGGCTAGATAGCTGAGCAGGGACACCGGCAATGTCCAGGGCAATCGTCGCACATCCGTCGCTGCCAGGTACACGGTCATGGTGTAGACAATCGTTTCCGAGGAACCCATCATCACGGCTGCCGCCCGTCCGGCCCTGCTGTCCACGCCACAGCGGGTGAAGATGTCCTTGAGCACGCTCAGGCTGCCCGAGCCGGTCAGGGGGCGCAGGAGCAGCAGCGGCGCGGTTTCTTCCGGGAGGTTCAGCAGGCCTGTCAGGGGACGCAGCAGGCGGCTGAGCATCGCGGTCAGCCCGGATGCGTCCAGCATGGACAGCATCAACTGCATGGCGCACAGGGCAGGCAGGAGCTGAAGCGCGCTGTCCATTCCCCTTTTGGCCCCGCGCACAAAGGCCCCGTAGGCATCGCCGCTGCGCAGGCCCCGCAGCACCATCAATGCCACCACCGCCAGCATCACCCGGCCCGGTATGCTCTGCATCATGGCTTCCTCCTTGTGCGCATCAACAGCAGCATCAGTCCTGCTGCAACCACTGTGGATACCAGCGAGGACACCATGGTCGGCAGCCAGATGTCCGCAGGCTCCGCTGCACCGGCTGCGCCCCGCAGCGTCATGACCGTGGCGGGAATCAATTGCAGGCTGGAATTGTTCAGTGCCAGGAGCAGGGCCAGCACGCGAACACCTTCCTCCCCCTGGGCTGCCAGCCGCTGCGCCGCCCGGATGCCTGCGGGCGTGGCCGCGTTGCCCAGGCCCAGCACATTGGCCGCTACATTCATGCCCACAGCGGCCCAGCCCTCCTCGTCCTGCACATGGGGGAACAGGTGCCGGGCCGCCTTCGCCAGCGCACGGCCCAGCCGCGCCACATCTCCGGCAGCGGCCAGCAGTTCCATCAGGCCGCTCCACAGCGTCATGGAGGCCATCAGCTCCAGCATCAGCGATACCGCCCTGGTGCCGCTTTGCAGCAGGGCTTCCGCACCGCCCTCCCCTGCACCTGCCGCACACAGCCCGCATCCTGCCAGCAGGGCAATGACCCAGATTCTGTCCACCTTCATTCCTCCATTCCGCGCTTTCTCTGCATTTCCCCATCTGTAACATTTATTGAGTTATATCGAAAACCGCTTGACAGATTCATCGGCTGCCATTAAAATAAGCATGGTATTTTTCGCCATATTGAATTTATTGGAAATTTTTGCTACGTAGGAGGTATGCACAAATGAAATCCACTGGTGTTGTGCGTCAGCTGGACACACTTGGCCGTATCGTTCTGCCCATTGAGCTGCGCCGTACCATGGGAATTGGCGTCAAGGACATGCTGGAGATCTTTGTGAACGGCGAGGAGATTATCCTCAAGAAGTATCATCCCTGCTGCATCTTTTGCAACGAAGCCGAAAATGTGACCCCCTACAAGGGCAAGCTGGTATGCAGCAAGTGCATGGAGGAGCTGCGCAAGGGCGATGCCTGATGCCTGTCCATGGTCGTTCCCCTTTAACAAGAGACTGGCCCATGCGGCTCGTCTCTTTTTCTATGCCGGGCAGAAGCAGGACATGCCATCGCCCTCTTGACGCTCCGCGGCCAAAGGGGTATCATGTTCCATGCGGGTGATTGTTCATGAATGAACTGCCGCGTCTGTGCACCTGCCAACGCGGACGGAAAGGAAGGAACATCATGTTAAAGACCTATAAGGAAGAAAACATGCTCCGGGCTGCCGAGTGTGACCTGAGCAGTCAGTGGAAGCCCAGTGCCATTCTGGAGAACATGCAGGAGATGGCCGGCAAGCATGCCGAGCTGCTGGGGGTTGGCCGCAGTGTGCTGGTTCAGCAGGGCGTGGTATGGGTGCTGACGCGGGTGGAGGTGGAGATGGATCGCTATCCCCGCCACATGGAGACGGTTGCCACCGAGACCTTCCCCATGCCGGTGCGCCGGTGGTTCTTCCCGCGCTATTTTATTTTCC
>JBJEUL010000180.1:0-3597 GCA_051883835.1 Aristaeellaceae bacterium | reverse complement strand
TGCGCTGGGCTGCCGCCCAGACCTGCGCAGGGGTTTCACCCCTGCACCCCACAAGGGGCATCGCCCCTTGACCCCTTTCCGCTGGCGCGTTCCCTTGGAGGATGCGGAATCTTACCAGGGGATGTCCTCCCCTGTCAGCCTGCGCCACTGCAGGCGGATGTCACGCTGGTGCCGGCCGCCGTTTTTGGGGTCGTTCTTCTGACACTCGGTCATCGTACGCGGGAAATGCACGCAGGTATGCCCGTCAAAGCCATTGTCGCTGATAGAGCCGGATAGATGGGGCATGTTCGGCATGGACGCAATGCACCAGGTACCATTCGCCAGCTTGATGTACACAGGCCGCTCGTCCCAGCTCCACTGGTTGCCCCACACCTTGTACATGATGTCGGCATCCGCCTTGGTCAGCGGCTCGGAGTCCGCATGATTGCCAGCGGAGTACAGGCGCATCTGCCACTGCTGCCCCGTGCCGGGGTCGTAGACGGTAAAGACGCGGTTGCTTTGCAGGTAGCTCTTGATGTCGTTGAACCAGTGCAGCAGCTCCAGATCCGCGCCGCCGGGTGCTGCGCCCTTCACAACCGTGGTGGACAGCGTACCCTTGGCCGCGATGGCCGCACCGCCATAGAGCTTCTCCAGCGTCTTGACACCCGCCACGCCGTCCGCGCTCAGGCCGTTGCGCCGCTGGAAGCACTCCACGGCCCACACGGTTGCATAATCATATTCCTCCGTGCCGGACACGCCCACGGGATAGCCAAGGGTTGCCAGTGCGTTTTGCAGCTGCACCACCTGTGCGCCTGTATTGCCGCGGCGCAGGGCTGTCCAGCCGCCAGCGGGCGGGTCGGCGGTGGGCTGGTTGGCTGCGGGTGTGTCCGTCGATGTGTCACTGGAGTCCGTGCTGGTGTTGGCAGGCTGCGCATTGCTGCTGAACAGCACTGTGATGGTCTGCGGCCCGGCCACGCCGTCCGCGCTCAGGTTATGCCTGCTCTGGAAGGCCTTGACTGCCGTCACCGTGCCGTTGCCGTACTTGCCGTCCAGCAAACCGGTGTAATAGCCCAGCTCCTTGAGCCGTTTTTGCAGGGCCAGCACATCATCGCCGGTGTCATCCTTGCGCAGGGTGCGGGTCGGCACGCTGGAATCGGAGGATGACCCGCCCGAGGATGAGCTGTTACTCCCCGACGAGGAGCTGCCGCCCGAGGACGAGCTGTCCGCATACAGGGCCTTGCAGGTTGCAGGCCCGGCAATACCGTCCTGCTGCAGCCCGGCATCCTTCTGGAAGGCTTTGACTGCCGCTACCGTGCCGCTGCCGTACTTGCCGTCAATGGCCCCGGTATAGTAGCCCTTGGCCTTCAGGCGGGTTTGCAGGCTCTTGACGTCATCGCCGGTGGAACCCTTGCGCAGGGTGCGGGTGGGCATGGCATCATCGCCTGTTGTCGGCTTCGGGGTGACGACGGGAACAGGCGTGGGCGATGGGGTCGGCTGGGACGAGGGCGTTGCCTGCGAGGAAGAGCCCAGGAGGGACTCAATCCTTGTCAGCGTCACGCGGCCTGCCTTGCCGTCCGCCGTCAGGCCCTGGGCTCGCTGGAAGGCCGTCACAGCCTTCTGCGTCCCTGCGCCGAATTTGCCGTCCGCCTTGCCTGCATTGTAGCCCAGCTGGTTCAGGGCCGTTTGCAGGGTTGTGACGCGGGTACCCTTGCTGCCGTATTCAAGGGTAGCATAGTTGCCGCCGAACAGGCCGTTTGTGCTGGCACTGCCGCCGGACGTGGAAGAACCGCCCGTGCTGCTTCCGCCGGAGGTGGAAGAACCGCCCGTGCTGCTGCTTCCGCCGGATGCGGAACTGCCATTTTGCAGCGCAGCATACTGCTGATACAGCAGCGTCAGTGTCTGGTTGCCTGCCTTGCCGTCCTGCTGGAGACCGTTTTGCTTCTGGAACAGGCGCACCGCGTTTTCCGTTCTGTCCCCGAACTTGCCGTCTGCAACGAGCTTGGCATAGCCCAGCGCGTTAAGGGCGGTCTGCATCTGTTTGACTGCTTCGCCGGAATCACCGTTTTGCAGGGTTGCATAGGTTCCGGCCATTGCCGCAGAGCACAGCAGCGTCAGCAGCAGCGTGATTGCTGTCAGCCACACAAGCTTTCGCTTGCTCATGCCGTCAACCTCCTCTATGTTGAATGCTGTGACCACAGTATAGCAGAGTTTGACGGAAAAGTAAAGATATATTACAAATCTGTTACATATAAAAGTAATTCAAGGGGGGCATCCAGCAGCAGCTCCGCGCCTGCCTGCGTCAATTCCTCCGCAGTGCGGAAACCCCAGGTCACGCCGGCCGGGTGCATGCCTGCGTTCACGGCAGTGCGCATGTCCACGTTGGTATCGCCCAGATAGACGAATGCCTCCGGGGGCAAGTCCAGCGCACGGGCAATCATCCGTGCGCCGGTGGGGTCAGGCTTCACCGGCACGCCCTCCACCTGTCCCCTGACCTGCGCGAAGGGAATGTCCGGGAAGAAATGCCGCACCACACCGCAGGTATCCGCATGGGGCTTGTTGGACAGGACGCACACCTGGATCCCCTGCTCCGTGAGCGCGTGCAGCAGCTCCGGAATACCCTGATAGGGCTGGGTGGTATCGAGGGTATGCTCCTGATAGTACGCCTGATAGGTCTGCCGGACATCCTCCGCCAGCTCGAGCCTGTCCCGCACCGCCCGCTGTGCCAGCATTTTTGCGCCATCGCCCACCAGGTAGCGGTATTCATCCACCGCAAATTCCGGGAGACCGTGGAGCCGCAGGGCGCGGTTCATGGCTGTGGCAATATCCGTGAGGGTGTTGGTGAGTGTGCCGTCCAGGTCAAAGATTGCTGCTTTGATTGGCAACTGGAACGCCTTCTTTCAGGAATGATGATGGACTCCTTGGGGCATGCTGGCAGTATCATCCGCGTGACATGAGGAAGGAGCCGTGTTTTTGCCATGAAGAAGCATCAGGAACAGGATAAGCCCGTCATCCGTGCCACCATTGACCGCCGACAGCTGCTGCTGGGCACGCTGACGCTTTTGTGCATGGCGGTTCTGCTCATTGTGGGCCTGACGCCCCGCACCGTGCGTGCCCCGGAGAGCGAACAGCCTGCCGCGCAGGCTGGTGCGGATGCTGCCGCGCTGCTCCAGGAGGGCTGTCAGGTGATTCAGCACATGACCTATGCTCCCTGCGGCCACGAGCTGACCCGCCGTCAGCAGCTTCCTGCCGAGCTGATTGGCAAGGGCCGTGCCGACCTGGAAGCCGCCTATGACCTGTGGCAGGTCACCAGCTATGCCCCCATGGAGGTGACCATGGAGCAGGCGTTGTCCCTGTACTGCCCGGAGCATCTTGTTTTGATGCCTGACGACAGCGGCATGCTGTGCATTTTCCGCAACCAGTACGGGGACGCGCTGGCACTGGTCAATGAGCTGAACCTGCCCCTGTCGGAGTTCCCCGATGCGCTGCAGGAGGAGCTTCGCCCCGGCAAGGGGTTCTCCACGCAGGAGGAGCTTGACGCATGGCTGGAAGCGGCGGAGAGCTGATGCGCTGGGCTGCCGCCCAGACCTGCGCAGGGGCGTTGCCCCTGCACCCCACAAG
>JBJEUL010000179.1:0-3609 GCA_051883835.1 Aristaeellaceae bacterium | reverse complement strand
ATCATGGGCTTGCGGGGCGTCATCTTGCGGAAGTCGCGGCTCAGGTACACCTCGCACAGGCTTTGCAGCTTCTGCACGCCCTCGGACACAAAGTCATAGATGGCTTCCTGCCCCGTCAGGTACACCCGGCCCTTGCTCACATAGAAGCCCGAGCCACCCAGCGCGTCCAGCACCTGCCGCTCTGCCGCAGCATCCCGCAGCAGCAGCTTTTCGCCCCGGCCCACCACCTCCGGCGGGGGGGCTTCATCAAAGGGGTCGATTTCCCTGTCCCCATAGTGGAAGCTGGTCTTGGCCACCACGTCCCGGCCTTCCCTGTCCAAATACAGCCGCGCCACCAGCGGACGCTTCACCAGCTGCTTTTCCAGCTCCGGGGACAGCTCCACCACGCCCGTGAGCTTCAGGAAGGGAATCAGCTCGCCAATAACCCGTCCGGTCTCCCGCACAGAATAGTCAAAGCAGCTTTTGCCGCCGAACTGTTCCTGCCACAGCACGCGCATCACGCTGCGCTGGCCTTCCTCCACCTGAATGATGGCATTGCCTACCGCCGCATACGCGCAGGAGGAGGTCAGGGGTATGAACTCCTTGGGGAAGGAGGCCGTGACCGTCAGGCCGCGCAGGTCGCTGGTCACGCGGTAATGCAGGGGCAGCCTCGCCGTGCGCACCCGCTTCACCGCAAAGGTACGCTCGTCCACCATCATGCGGAAGGGCAGCGCGGTCAGCTCGTGGAGGATGGCTTCCGCAAAGGGCTCGGGCAGGGGCAGCAAACGCAGGTCTGTACCCCGTTGCATCACGCTGCCCTCCTTCTGCGCCAGACACAGGGCACGCAGGATATCCAGCACCCGCCTTTCCCGGGGCGCAAAGTGCATCCATTCCGGCTGATACAGGAAGCCCTTGCCGAACTCAATGGACATGCGGTTGTCAACGGCTTCAATCAGCTGGGGAATGGAGCGCACCACATACAATCGCTCCTCCCCGACCCGCAGGCCAATCTTGAGCCGGGGCTTCTCCTTGGGCTTGCCGGTGGCACAAAGGAGGGTAATCTCCATGCGCAGGGTACCATCCTCGGGCAAGGCAGACTCCATGGCATTCATGAGCCGGGGTGCAGCAGCAGCAGCCTTGCGGCGGAACATATCATCCAGTGCGCCGGTACGCTGAGCCATCAGGGTTGCGGCGACCACATGGCGGCACGCGCCGTTGCTCCGGAAGGTCTCGCAGGTGCAGCGGGCAGGCTCATCCGGGGAAAGAATCACCTCACGCCGTGGCGTACCGGCCACCACATAACGCAGCTCGGCGGCACTCTGCTCGGTCAGGCGAACGCCGCCCCGCTCGAATAAGGTCTCGCCTTGGGCATATTCCTCGTCACCAGCCTGACTCCGCAGTTGATAAGGGGCTTGTGTCATCCGGGTTTCACTCCGATTCCAAGATACTATCAAGGCTGTCCAAAAAACAGCATCCTATAAGACTTCTTCGCCACCTGCGCGAATCCCTGCCACGGGGTAACTTCCCCCATGATTTTTTTGTTTCCTGCATAGCTTCCCCGCCCGCTGCATATCCTGCTATCGACAGCCGGAGGAGCATCGGCAGCCGCGGTACAGACCGCAGACGGGAGCATCCCGCATCACGCTTGCCAGCACACCTCCATGCAGCGGTATGATAGTCGTCTGCCGCCGCGGCTGCCGCGCCCTGACCGGCTGAAGAAACAGGTCAGGGCGTTTTTCACACCTTGAACCGCCCCGCCGCATAGGCTGAACCGACATTCCTTGAAGCGAGGCGGTTATCATGAATGCCATACTGGCCCTTCCTTATCCCCTGCAAGCCCTGCTGGCCACGCTGCTGACATGGCTGCTGACCGCCCTGGGCGCGGCAACGGTGCTGCTGACCCGCCGGGTGCGGCAAACCTGGCTGGACGCCATGCTGGGCTTTGGCGCGGGGGTCATGCTGGCATCCTCGTTCTGGTCGCTGCTGGAGCCGGGCATTGCACTGGCGGAGACGCTGCATCAGCCCGGGTTTCTGGCGGCAGGCGCGGGGTTTCTGTGTGGAGGCGGCATGCTGCTGCTGGGGGACGCGCTGATGTCGCGTCTGAGCCTGTCCCATTTGCCCGGGAGCCGTCGCCGTTCCGGGCTGCTGATTGCCGCCATCACCCTGCACAACATTCCCGAGGGGCTGGCTGTGGGCGTGGCCTTCGGCGCACTGTCGGCCCGCATGACGGACGCGGCCCTCACCGGCGCGTGGATGCTGGCCATTGGCATTGCCCTGCAAAACTTCCCGGAGGGTGCCGCCGTGAGCCTGCCCCTTCGGCGGGAGGGCATACGTCCTGGCCGGGCGTTTTTCTACGGGCAGCTCAGCGGCGTGGTGGAGCCGGTGGCGGCTGTATTGGGCGCGGTGCTGGCGGTGGCCATCCGCACCATCCTCCCCTTCCTGCTGAGCCTTGCGGCAGGCGCGATGATTGCGGTGGTGGTGGCCGAGCTGATTCCCGAGAGCCAGCGCAGTGAACGCCGCAGTGCCATGACCATGGCCACGCTGCTGGGCTTCACGGTGATGATGGTGCTGGACGTGGCCCTGAGCTGACGCATACAAAGAGGGTCTGCCGCCAAGAGCAGGCCCTTTTTCCATTCAGCCTTCAGCATCCTCCCAGGTGACATCCACGTCCACCAGCTCGACCAGCACATTCGTTTGCCCCTGCAAGGCCAGCATGCAGCTTTCGCCTTCCAGCAGGGTCTGCTGCCATGATTCGCCGGAGTCCATCATCGTCACCTGCACAAGCGCGTCCTGACTGCGCCCGGTCACGGTGTAGTTCCTTGTCGGCAGCTGCATCCCTGCCGCATAACGCCCCTGCTGCACAGAAGCCACAGTGCCCGTCTGGAACTGGCTGCCCCTTGTCATGCTCCTGAGCAGACAATCCGCACCCATGGCCACGGCCCAGCCCTCCCTGAGCAGGAGGGTATATTCCGCACCGGGCTGCAGGCTCCACTGATGCACCGTTGCCCCCTCGCTGTCCATGACCGCAACGTCCGCGTTCTCGCTGCCGGTGTTGCCGACAATGTACAGCCCGGGCAGTACATCCGCACCTGCGCGATAGCTGCCCGGTGCCGCAACACGCAGCCCACGTGTGCCGGTATCGTACACCGATGTGGCAAAGCCCAGATGGAACTCACCCTGACACCCCGCGGGCAGCGTCACCGTCTGCTCGTTGTAGACGCGCATGGTTTCATACCAGCCGGGTTCGACCTCCTGCTGATGCACGATGCTGCCGTCCCAGTCAGTCACGGTCATGATGCCGGACGTGTCATCCAGGCTGAAAAAGCTGTACAGCCCCTCCTGCATGTCCACACCCACCACATAGGTTTCGCCCGCCGGATAGCTTGCCGCTGCGTCAGCCAGAACAGGCTGTGTGAACAGCAGCAGGGCCGCAATCCCTGCCGCAAGTCTGCGCATGATATCCCCTCCTTGACCCATCCAACGGCTCGGAAAGCCTTCTGCTTCCATCGCATGCAAAACCGCCCTGCCTTACGACAGGACGGCTTGCAGCGTATGCCAATCAGAACTTCAGCGGGTTCACGCGCACGGAGGGGCCCATGGTGCTGCTCAGGTACAGGGAGCGCACATAGG
>JBJEUL010000178.1:0-3631 GCA_051883835.1 Aristaeellaceae bacterium | reverse complement strand
GAGAAATAATCCGCCGCCACATACCCCGTGCGGATGCTGACCTCCTTGACGCTGATGGAATCATCCAGCAGCATCCGCTTGGCCTGCTCAATGCGCACCTCGTGAATATAGGACACAACGCTCTTGCCGGTTTGCTTTTTGAACAGCGCGCCGGTATAGATGGGTGAGAGATGCACATAATCCGATACCTTGGCCACGGACAGGTCAGGGTCCATATAATTGTGTTCGATGTATTCTGCCATGCGGTTGACGTGGGAGGACATCGATATGCTGTTGTCGCACAGCCTGACGCAGCGCACGCAGGCATCACCCAGGCATTGAATCAGCTCCTCCACATCGCGGATGGACGCATAATGCTGCATGACCTCGCGGCGCAGCTGCACCAGCTCATTCTTGCGGGGGGACACAAGCTCGGCCTGCTCGAAAAGCTCGGTAATAATCATCACGCCGAAGTGGCGCAAATCGTTGCGGTGAATCATGTTGCGGGCCAGATAGCCCACGCTGTCGGCCAGGGTCTGTCCGTTGCCGCTCTCCACCGCCTCCCGGATGCTGGCGCGGATGTTGGCCGGGTCGGCACGCAGGGAGGTGTAGTAGCGGCGCATTTCCATGTCCGACATCAGCTTGCGGATTTTCTCCGCGATTTCTTCCAGCTTGGCAGGCATCAGGGGCTTGAGGATGTAATCATCCACGCCGCACTGCAAAGCGTCATGGACAAAGGCAAAGTCGCTGTGCTCGCTCAGCAGCAGCAGGCAGACATCCAGCATTTCCTGTTTGAGGAGCCGCGCCAGCTCCAGCCCGGACATCCGCGGCATTTTGACATCGGTAATCACCAGATCGGGCTTCTCCTGACGGGCAAGCTCCAGTGCCTCGGCACCGTTGGAGGCTTCCAGAACCTGAGAAAAATCCAGTACCTGCCACGGTAACATCTGGATCAGACATTGACGGACAAAAACGTCATCATCCACAATCAACGCTTTCAAGTGTGATGCCTCCTTCGCGCTCTATTCATCCTGCTGTGTAAGGCCGGGCCAAGCCGGGTATCTGATGATTTCAATTCGTTGCGGGGACGCGCAAACCTTTTCCCACCGGCAGGAATCACAATTATTTTCGGAGCATCTTTAATATTCATGGTTTCCGCGGCAGCTTGGGTTGTTGAACTCGGGATGGAAAAAATATATAATTATATTGCCTGATTATTCATCTGCAATAGGAGGTGACAGCAGCATGAAGGCCATGCTTCATGAAGGCACAGCCCTTGCGCCGGATTCGCGGACGCTCTGGGAAGTGCAGGACAGAACATTGGCCGTGCCCGTGGAAACAGCCAGCAATCTCTATACAGCGATTCAGCGGGGAATGGCGGAGGGTCTGCGCCGGGGCTGTGCGCGCCGGGAGACCGTCCGGGACGGAGAGAGCATGGCACGCTACCGGCAGCAAGTGCGGGAGCTGTTCCTTGCATGCATCGGCGGACTGCCGCCAACGCCGGAAACGCTCACGGCCCGCGTGGCGCAGCGATGCCCGCACGGCAGCTTTGTGCTGGAGAAAATCCTTCTTCAGCCCCGGCACGGCACATGGGCCACCGCCAATCTGTATCTGCCTGTGCAGGGGGAGCCGCCTTTCCCTGCCGTGCTGATGGTGGTGGGGCATGACGACCGGGGCAAGGCTGACCCGGCGTACCAGTACGTTGCGCAGCTGCTGGCGCATCAGGGCATTGCGGCCCTGATCCTTGACCCGCTGGGGCAGGGGGAACGCTTCGAGCATTATGAAACGGATATGGATTTCCAGCCGATTCAGGGCTGCTCCGGCGAGCATGACCTGCTGGACTGGAAGGCCAAGCTGCTGGGCATGAGCCTGGCCCGGTACTTTGTGCAGGACGGCATCTGCGCGCTGGATTATCTGGCCTCCCGCCCGGAGATTGATGCTTCCCGCATCGGCCTGACCGGCCACTCCGGCGGCGGCACACAGACCTGCATGCTCATGCTGGCAGCCGGAGACCGTCTGGCCTGTGCTGCGCCCTGCGCCTATGTGACCGATGTCCGCGCCATGGTGGAGGCAGGCGTTGACCCGGACAATGAGATGCTGTGGCCGGGCAGTCTGGCGCAAGGGCTGGACTATGTGGATTTTCTGGCAGGCATAGCACCCCGTCCGCTGCTGCTGCTGACCAACCGCAGCGATTTCTTCCCCCGGGAGGGAACCCTGCGCACGCTGGAAGCGGCAAGGCAGCTGTGGCGCAGCGCGGGGAGCGATACCCTGCCGGACATGGCCACCGCTGAATCGGGGCATGCCTATGCGCCCTCGCTGGCCCGGGCGGCTGTGTCGTTCTTCGTGACGCACCTGTGCGGACGGGCGGACGGCGGGCTTCGTGCGGGCTTCTCCTATGCGGAGCTTTCGCCCCGGGAGACATGGTGTACCCCGGAGGGGCAGCTGCTGCGCCGGATGCCCGATATGCGCACCGTCCACGATGAACTCAGGGACGAGCTTGACCGCTGCACCGCCCTGCGCAGCCAGCCGGACAGAACCGCCCTCCTGACGTACCTGCACAGGACACTGCATCTGGACACCCTGCTGCCTGCCCCCGAATGCCGGGTGTATGACGAGGGCGTGTGCGGACGCTATCAGCACCGGAGCATCCTCTGGCGGCCGCAGGAGGGCTACTGGAACTGCGGCGTGCTGCTGCGGGACATGTGCCGGGGAGATGCACCGCTGCCTACCGTTGTGGCCCTGTGGCCGGAAGGCACGGCCCGGCTGTGCGAACACAGCGCGTGGATTGACCGGGCCATCCGCCATGGCTGGCAGGTGCTGGTGATGGATGTGGCCGCCAGCGGCGCACTGCTGCCGGGCCGCCTGGGCAACACGTCCATGTACAAGTACTGGAGTACCATGTACATTCTCAATGCGTATCTCATCGAGCTGGGGGATTCGCTGTGCGGCATGCGCATCAGGCAGAGCATTGCGGCGGTGCGTATGCTGCAAGGTCTGCCGGAGGTGGATGCCCGGCGGCTGTGCCTGCGCGGGGAAGGGGAGTTCTCCCGCTATGCCGATATCGCGGGGCTGGTCACGGGTACCATGGTTTCTACCGACGGGATGATGCAGTCCTATGCGGACATTGTCCGGGAACGCTATCACGACCAAACCCACACCCACGCATGGATTTACCCCGGTGCGCTGCGTCATTTTGACGCGCCGGAGATCAGGAAATTGCTGATGCAACAAGGGCTTGCTGTGCCAGACCCGACGGAAACACCCGTCTGAGCACATGAACATCGCATGATTGACTTCATCAGGAGGAAACGGACATGAAACTCAAAATTGCCATGGTTGGCGGCGGTTCCTATTCCTGGACATACGGGCTGTATTCCACCTTCCTGAACAACCCCTTCTTTGATCGGGAAACGGAGCTGTGCCTGTACGACATCAACGAAAAGGCCCTGAACGATTTGCACGCCTTCTGCTCCTATTACAATGACCGCTATCCCGAGCAGGCCATTACCATCACCAAGACCCTCTGCGAGGACGAGGCCCTGAATGGTGCGGACTATGTGGTGGTGGCCATTTCCCACGGCCTGCTGGCGGCAGAGCTGGAGGATCACTACATCGCCCGGCGGCACGGCTTCTACAACGTCAAGGGCAGCGA
>JBJEUL010000177.1:0-15952 GCA_051883835.1 Aristaeellaceae bacterium | reverse complement strand
AGTCCAGAGGGGCAATGCCCCTCTGGTGGGGTGCAGGGGCAACGCCCCTGCTCGTTCTTATTGAAGCTGTTGAAGGATGTCACGCAAGGGTTCAAAGATGCGGGGATTGGCGGCGAGGAAGGGCATGGGCTGGTCGTAGAGCAGTGGGCTGCCGAGAATACTGCCGCAGCGGCCGCCGGCTTCTTCAATCAGCAGACTGCCGGCGCAGAAATCCCAGGGCTGGAGCCGCCATTCAATCATGGCATCACTGCGGCTGGTGGCTACATCACACATGTCGATGCAGGCGGAGCCGGTGCGCCGAATGTCCACGACAAGGGGGAGCAATGCGCCCAGTGTGCGGGTGGTCAGGTCGAACAGCTCCTCGTAGTAGGGGGCCGTGCCGAAGCTCACCAGGGCATCGGACAGCGGAACGTCCGTCACATGCAGACGCTCCCCGTTGCACCACGCACCCTTGCCGCGCTCGGCGGTGTACAATTCATGCTGATAAGGGTTGTAGAGCGCACCGAACACCGGACGGCGGTTTTCCACCGCACCAATGGATATCATCGAGCAGCGACGGCGGCGGAAGTAATTCGTCGTGCCGTCAATGGGGTCAATGATGAAGGTCAAATCATCCGTCAGCACGTTGTCCTGCTTCTCCTCGGCAAAAAACTTCGCCGTGGGATAGGCCTTGCCCAGTGCGTCCAGCAAATACGCCTGCACCGCAATGTCCGCTTCCGTCACAAAGTCCGCATGCCTGCCCTTGTCAAATACCTGCGGGTGCTGATACTCCACCATCAGCTTCCCTGCCTTGAGCAGTATGTCTTGCAGCTGTTCAGCCATGAAAAATCGCCTTCATCCTTTCATCAGGTGTAGCAGAATCATCTCACAGGGATTCCCAAAGCGCGGCAGCCCGCAGGAGTTGGTCATCCCCCGACTCACCAGCAAATGCCTGTCCTCATAGAAACCATGGGTCAGCCGGGGCAGCATGCCCTGCCCGGGCGCGAAAAGCCCCTGCCCCAGAATTTGTACCTGCCCGCCATGAGCATGCCCCGCGATGGTCAAATCAATGTCCATGTCCGCAAGATACAGCGGGTAATACTCCGGATGATGGCACATCAGCAGCTTGAATCCCTCCTGCGCCGCAAACTCCGCCACAAAGCTGGCGTCGGGCTGCTCTGCCGAGGAAAGACCGCCCAGCAGGATACCGTGAAACGGCTGATAAGCATTGTCCAGCACCGTGACACGGCTGTGCAGCACATGGGGCCAGTATTCCTCCCGCTGGGGGAAAAGCCGCTCATGATTGCCAATGCTGTAGAACACCGGTGCCATGGCCGGAGCCTCCCGCAGGAACTCCACCGCCAGCTCATAGCCCGGATGATGCCGATTCACCAGATCGCCCACAATCAGGATGGCATCCACGCCCTGCAGGTGGGGCAGGGCAGCACCATAAGGCCCATTGTGCAGATCCGTGACCACCGCAAAGGTCATCGACTGCGGCACCTTGTCGGACACAAGGCGATGATGCGTGATGCGAAGCCTGCTCATGCCGCATATCTCCCGGCAAACAAAAGGCCTATCCGCCGTTGATGCAGTGCCATCAATCCGGCACCCACGGCCAGCTCCGCCAGCGCGCCCGCCAGCAGAGGCCACGCCAGCTGCTGGCCCAGCAGCCCAAGCTGCATCGCCAGCAGCGAGGATGCCTGCGCTACCATGCCGCAGGGGTCAAGCAGCACAATGCCGCCTATCAACAGCAGCGTCAGCAAGCCACTGGCCGCCATGGCACTGCCAATGTACATCCCGCCCTTGCACAGGCGGCGGTGCATCACCAGCAAAATCAACCCCGCCAGCAGCACGGACACACCCGCCAGCAGCAGCGGTGCCTTCTCCAGCAGCGAAAGCAGCCGGGGTGCATCCACCTTGGCCAGCACCGCGGGCATGGCCAGCGTCACCAGCTGACTGCGGAGGGGCAGCACCGCAGATTGAACGGCCTTGGCCACAGGATAGGCCACCTGGTCCCGGGCTGTCGTCCGGCGCATCGTGGCGGGTACGGTCTCCTGAAACAGCGCGTCCGCCCGGACTGCCTCCTGAACGGGTTCTGGATCCCAGCCGGGCGCGGCAAACACAGGGTCAGGCTGAAACAGCCCCATCCACCAGCCAATAACCTCCTGATTGTAGGCCCGGACACCATCTTCCGTCACCAACTCCAGCACCGTGGACGGCGCAAAGGACTGCTCGGCGGCCAGTGCTTCCACCGCCTGCGTGATGCGTGCCATTTGCGCCTGGGTTACGGCAGGATCCAGCGCAACGCGCTCATGTAGCTGCCTGTCCGTCATCAGACGTACAGCCTGCCAGACAAGGGGCGCGGCAAAGAGCGTCAGGGTCAGCAGCAGGGTCATCAAAACGGCCATCGTGTGGGCCAGCCGGCCCGGAAACAGTCTTTTCATGCCGTTACCACCAGCTTCAAGGCGATCATCACCAAATCGTAGAGCTTCTGCCCGTAAAGCACCAGGGCCAATGCCGTCGCCAGCATCATCGGCAGCGCAAAGAGCAGGGGAAGCAGCCAGTGCAGGCGGCTGGGTTTCTTCTTCATGAACAGTCTCGCTTTCTTGCATCCTGGGGAAAAACAGGTGCGTATCATGATACCGTCAGCGGACGGAACGTGTCAATGGTGCCGGGTGCTCTCCCGGGTGCGGCGGCGTTTCTTCTGCACATCGGACTTGACGGGGGCTTCTCCCCGCAGGGCCAGCAGCTGGTCACGCAGCTTCGCGGCCTTTTCGAACTCCAAATCCTTGGCAGCGGTAAGCATGTCCTCCTCCAGCTGGCGCGTCAGGGCGGCTCGCTCGTCCTCGCTGAGCTGACCGGGGGAAGAAGCCTCCACCTGCTTGGTGATTTCCAACACATCGCGAATGGCGTTGCGCACGCTCTCCGGCGTGATGCCATGCACTCGGTTGTATTCCTGCTGCAAGGCCCGGCGGCGGTTCGTCTCGGTGATGGCGCGCATCATGCTGTCCGTCATGGTGTCCGCGTACATGATGACCCGCCCGTCCACATTGCGGGCTGCACGGCCAATGGTCTGCACCAGCGAGGTCTCGCTGCGCAGGAAGCCCTCCTTGTCCGCGTCCAGAATGGCCACCAGAGCCACCTCCGGCAGGTCAAGGCCCTCGCGCAGCAGGTTGATACCCACCAGTACGTCATACTCGCCAAGGCGCAGGTCGCGAATCAGCTCCATGCGTTCCATGGTCTGCACATCGCTGTGCAGGTAGCGCACGCGAATCTCCATGCCCTTGAGGTACTCCGTCAGACTCTCGGCCATGACCTTGGTCAGGGTCGTCACCAGCACGCGGCTGCCCTTGTCAACGGTTCTGCGAATCTCCGCCACCAGGTCATCCACCTGCCCCGTGGCCTTGCGCAGGATGATTTCCGGGTCAAGCAGACCCGTGGGGCGGATGATTTGCTCCACCGTCTGCTCACTGCGGGCCGTTTCATAGGGCCCGGGGGTGGCAGATACGAAGATGGTTTGATGAATGCGCTGCTCGAACTCCTCAAAGAGCAGTGGCCGGTTGTCATAGGCCGAGGGCAGACGGAAGCCGTACTCCACCAGCGTGTCCTTGCGGGCGCGGTCACCGTTGTACATGGCGCGTATTTGAGGCACGGTGACATGGCTCTCATCAATGAAGCAGAGGAAATCCTTGGGGAAGTAGTCCAGCAGGGAATAGGGCGCATCGCCGGGTTTGCGGCCATCGAAGTAGCGGGAGTAGTTCTCAATGCCCTGACAGTAGCCGATTTCCCGAATCATCTCCATGTCGTAATTGGTGCGCTGGGCAATGCGCTGGGCCTCCAGCAGCTTGCCGTCCTGCTCAAACTGGGCAATGCGCTCCCGCAGGTCACGCTCGATGACCTCCAGGTTCTCCAGCAGATGGGTCTTGTCCGTGGCGTAGTGGGTGGCAGGGAAAATGCTGGCATGGCTCAGGGTGGTCAGCACATGCCCGCTGACGGCCTCAATCTCGCTGATGCGGTCAATCTCGTCTCCGAAGAACTCAATGCGCAGGGCATGCTCATGCTCCCCGGCGGGGATGATTTCCACCACATCCCCGCGCACACGGAAGGTACCCCGGTCAAAGGCGATGTCGTTGCGCTCATACTGGATGTCAATGAGCATACGCAGCAGCTTGTCCCGGCCGATGGCCATGCCGGGGCGCAGGGAAATCATCTGTCCCTCGTACTCGCTGGGGTCGCCCATGGAGTAGATGCAGCTCACCGATGCCACAATGATGACATCCTTGCGCTCCCGCAGAGCTGCCGTGGCCGAATGGCGCATGCGGTCGATTTCCTCGTTGACGGAAGCGTCCTTCTCGATGTAGGTATCGGAGGACGCGATGTAGGCCTCTGGCTGATAGTAGTCATAATAGGAAACAAAATACTCCACCCGGCTGTCCGGGAAGAAGGCCTTCAGCTCCGAGCAAAGCTGGGCTGCAAGGGTCTTGTTGTGGGCAATGACCAGCGTGGGCTTTTGCACCTTCTCGATGACCGAAGCCATGGTAAAGGTCTTGCCGGAGCCTGTCACGCCCAGCAGCACCTGCTTTTGCAGCCCCCGTGCCACGCCGTCGGCCAGCGCGGCAATGGCTTCCGGCTGGTCGCCGCTGGGTTGATAGGGTGCCTTCAATACAAATCGGCCTTCCATGCCGTCACCTCCGACGATGTAAGATGGTTGCTCCTAAGGATAGCACACCCGGCGCAGTTTGTGAAGGGGAACAGCCCGGATGGCAGAAAAAGTCGGATTTTCAACAAATTCGCTGTTCATGGGGTGGACGGACAAAGCTACACCGTGATACCATGCCGGTGAAAGGAAGGATACAAGCATGGACATGGTCAAAATTGGCGGATTCCTGCAGACCCTGCGGCGGGAGCAGGGGCTGACGCAGGCGCAGCTGGGCGAGGAGCTGGGCGTCACAGGCAAGACGGTATCCCGATGGGAAACGGGCACCTACCTGCCCCCGGTGGAGATGCTCCTGCTCCTGTCCCAGCGATATGGCGTGAGCATCAACGAGCTGGTGGCAGGGCAGCACATCACACCGGAGCAGCTGCCCACGCAGGCTGAGCAAAACCTGACCCAAACGCTCCGGGAGGTTCCCTTCCTCCTCAGCGAGCAGCAGCAATTCTGGCGGCGGAAATGGCGGCGCGAGCATCGCAGCCTGCTGGCCCTTTTGATGCTGGCGGCATTGGCGGTACAGCTCGCCGGGGCAATCATGGGCCGGGGGGACTGGATGAGTGCCGGGGCCTACCTGACCATGGGCGGCGTGCTGCTTGTGCGCAATCGGCAGGAGGACTATGTGGAGCACCATCTCGCTGATGCAGCGCATTGACGGGCAATCAGCAAGGTGGCTGCTCCTGCAGCAGATTTTGCAGCTGGGCTTCCCAGCGCAGCTGGTCAATGACCTGCGCGGCGAATTCGCCCTCGCCGTAAATCAGGTCATCGCGTATCTCGCAGTAAGCCTCCGGCAGCTCGTCCTCATCTTGGTACAGCGCGTAGCAGGATGCAGCGTGGTGAAACTGCTCTGCGGGGCAGCGCATCCACTGGAGCAGGTGCATGCCGTCCGTCACCATGCTTTCCTGCTGGAAGGTGGCGGGAATCAGGTTCAGGATGGCGGACAGGGTACACAGGTATTGCAGGATGCACAGAAAGGAAAACAGCGGCGAGGGCTGCATCGCGTTGATGACCGGAGTCAGGAGCATGGCTGTCAGCAGCGTTGCGCAGGGGCCGCCCGCCACTGTGGCCAGCGCGGAAGTGTTCAGGTCTGGTTCCTCCCGGGGAAAGAGTCCGCAGGAACCGGCCTGGCGTAGAGGCACCAGACGGAAGGTGAACCGACCATAGGACCGTTCCAGATGAAAGCAGAAGATCGTCAGAGAGCGCAACCGCCAGCCGGTGAGAAGGCCCATCACCACATGCCCCAACTCATGGATGGCCGTGTCGAGCAGGTCAGCCAGCAGGAGATAGGCGAAGAATGTCCACAAGGACAGGCCGGCGCACTGTTCTGTCAGCCCTGAAGCCTGGCAGAACCAGTAGCTTACGATGAAGTGAAGCCCATGCATCAGCAGGTCGTACCAGTTGATATGGTGGATTTTCTGCATCATGGTGTGGAAGAACATCAGCAATCCTCCTTGATGGGTAGGTCGGGAGTATCATCAGGCGGGGCAGGGCAGGGAATTCGACACAGAACAGTGGGCATGAACCCACGCGCCGGAGAGCAGGCGGGTATCGCCCTGCGCAAAGGCAACGGTCAGGCGCAGGCTGTCACCCTCGCCATGGATGTGGACAATGCGCCCGATACCGAAGGAAGGATGCACAATGTCCTGCCCCACAGTGAAGCGGACATGCGTCACCGCCTTGACGGCCCGGAAGGGACGAACCCAATAGCCTGTCACCTTGCGGGAGGTGCTGTCCCAGCAGTCGTGGATGGCATAGCGGAAGGTGCCGTCCGGCTGCTGCTCAGGCAGGACAGCAGCAACATGGCTCTGCCCGATGTAGGCGAGGATGGGTTCGCCGTGGGTGTAATGCTGCGCGGCCCATTGGCAGAATTCGCAGCCCGTCATGCGCGCCTTGCCGGTCAGCTCCTTCTCATGGTGGATGAAGCCCTTCTGCTCAAGCAGCTGCTCAAAGACACTGGGGCTATTGAGCTGCGTGCTGCGGTAGCCGCTGGCCTGGGCGATAGCATGCATGGCATCGGCCCAGCTCATTTGCAGAACGGCTGCCATGCCCCGCAGCACACAGTCGCCCGTTTGCCGCTGCAGGGGATTGGGCTGGAAGAAGCGGAAGAAGCGATGCTCCGGCACAGGGTGGGGGTCGGAGGGCTTGGGCGGACGCGGCGCAGGGGCCGCCTTGCCTGCCGGAAGCGGCAGCCACAGCTCACTGTAACTCATGAAAAGAGGGGTGACGGCTGGCTTGAGCGCATAGCAGCTGCCGTCCTCGGCACGAAGGAGGGGCGCATAATGTGCGTCAAGGCGCACGATGGCTCTGTCGGCCCCAAGCTCTGTCAGCAGCCGGGCTGCGTTGTCCAGCGTGTCATAGGCGGCGGCGTGCTTCATATAACCGGCAGCGCGCAGCATGCCATGGATGCAGGGAAGGTGGGTGGGCAGCTGTCCGAAGCGGCAGGCCTGCGCCAGCAGCAGCTCAAAGGCCTGCTCCGGGGTGAATGCGTCCGTCATCGTCAATGCATGAATGGCAGACTGGGACAAGCTGCAAGGCTGCGCCAGATGAGGTTGACCAGTGGGCTGAACCAAACGGATTTCCATCAAGTATCTCCTCCTTTGTTGGAATGTGGACGGGTCATGCAACAGGGCAGGGGGCCGTGCGTAGCAATTTATTTCGGCGGCAATTTCAACTGCCCTAATCAGAAAAGAGACATGATGGTATGTACGCTTCGGTGCATGCCGCGCGATGGCAGACAGTGCGATGCAAAAAAGCACCGCCAGGAAGCAAGGGAATTCGCTGCTTCCTGACGGTGCTGATGTTGTCAGACGATGGTACCTGTACAGCTTAGCGCGGCACAGGCGGTTGATGCGGAAATGCTTCCATGATGGCGGACAGGTCACTTCTGCGCCACCAGCAGGAACCGGTGGGCCGTAGCACGGATTTCGCCCTCCTGCTCCAGGATGCGCTGGGCTTCCATCAGGCGGTCAAGGCATTTTTCCACCGAGAAGCCCGGAAATTCCCACGGGCATATCCGTGCGAACCATACCAGGGCACCCACATCAAAGAAGCGGATAGGTTGGAAGCCTTCCTCCTGCCGCAGGATGGTGAATCCGACCTCTGCAAAGCGGCGGGATTGCTCGGCGGCGTTCAGCCCGGGGAAGGGCTTGGGGAGACCGGGGAGCAGCAGCTCGGCCAGACCGCGGTCGTTATCCTCGCCTACCTGCTGGGTGATGAATACCCCGCCCGGCTTCAGGATGCGCCAGATTTCCGGAATCAGATAGGATTCATGCCGGTTGATGACCAGGTCGAAGGCATTGTCCGGCAGGGGCAGGGGTGCGCCGCCATCCGCTGCCACCACATGGATGCCCATGGGTGCGAGCTTCTCCTGGCACAGTGCAGCGTTGGGCGGATAGCCCTCGGTGACGGTGGTCATGGCTGGGGGATGGCCCAGCGTCAGCAGGAACTCGCCGCCGCCGGTGCCCATGTCCAGCAGGGCCTTGTCCGGGGAAAGATGGCTGCGGACGATGGCCGCGTAGTCCCATGGGTAGTCCTCGCCCTCGGTGTAGCGGCCTTGCAGGTGCGAGAAGTCCCATCCTTTCATATAGGCGATGGCCTCCTCGTGAAGCCAGGTTTGCCACAGCATGGATGATGTCATGACGGTGCATCTCCTTTCCCAAAGATAAAGGCAGACCCGTGACGATGCTGTCGCGAGCCTGCCGGCAGATGAAGCGGAAAGCCTTCCTTTTGCGGAAGGTGGCCGAGCGCAGCGAGGTTGGGATGAGGTCGTTCCCCGTTCAGTCCCCGGAACCTGCCGTTTCCAACGCGGACGAACTGCGTCGTCTGCTTGGAAACTCGGACTTCTTCTTTTCTTTCTTACAGTTCAGACGTGTTGCGCTGGGCTGCCGCCCAGACCTGCGCAGGGGCCTTGCCCCTGCACCCCACAAGGGGCATCGCCCCTTGACCCCTTCGACGCTGGCGCGACCCCTGGCTTATTTTTTTAACCGCTTGTCGCACTTGGCGGCAAGCCAGGTGCCGAAGGACTGGATGACCTGCACGACGACCACCAGAACAATTACGGCGGCGTACAGGATGGCGTAGCGGTAACGCTGGTAGCCATAGGTGATGGCCACCATGCCCAGACCACCACCGCCCACGGCACCGGACATGGCCGTGTAGCTCATGATGGTGGTGATGGCCAGCGTGAAGTTCGTGACCAGCGAGGGCACGCTTTCGGGAAGCATCACCTTCAGCAGAATCTGCAAAGGCGTTGCACCCATGCTTTGAGCGGTCTCGATGATGTTGGGGTTGACCTCGCGCAGGCTGCTCTCCACCAGACGCGCCACAAAGGGGAACGCCGCGATGGTCAGCGGCACAATGGAGGCCACCGTACCCACCGACGTGCCGATAATGGCACGGGTCAGGGGAATGACCATGACCATCAGGATGATGAAGGGCACGGAGCGCAGCAGGTTGATGATGACGTTCAGGGTTTTCATCAGCAGGCCGGGCAGGGGACGGATGCCGCCCTTCTCACCGGCAACGAGAATCATCCCCAGCGGTAGGCCGATGATGATGGCCAGCAGCGTGGCCAGCAGCGTGGCGTAGACCGTTTCCCACAGTGAGCCGGCGAATGTGGTGGTGATGACCTGCCAGGCTTCGCTCAGCTTCTCCGGGGTGAATGCGCTGGAAAATTTCATGCTTCGGCCTCCTTCGCGGTGTATTCAACCTCAACCTGCACGGTTACATCAGGCGTTTGACGCAGGTAGTTGACGGCGCGGGCCAAATCATCCGGGCCGCCGGGAATCTCCAGCATCATGTAGCCATAGGCGCGGTCGCCGACACTGCGGGTGGATGCGGACAGGATGCTTGCCGCAATGCCGCAGTCCATGGCCATCTGGGCGAGCAGGGGCGTCTTGGCCGCCAGTGCGCCGTTGAAGATAATGCGTACCCGCTGACCGTGCGCATCTGCCAGGACGGTGCTGTCGGCCATTTCCGGGTAGACCAGGTTGCGGGTGGCCTCGGCCCGGGGATTGGAGAACACCTGCGAAACCTCGCCTTCCTCCACCACCGTGCCGTGCTCCAGAATGGCCACGCGGTTGCAGATTTCCTGCACCACGCTCATTTGATGGGTGATGATAATCACGGTAATGCCCAGCTTGCGGTTGATGTCCCGGATTAGCTCCAGAATGGCATGGGTGGTCTTGGGGTCAAGGGCACTGGTGGCCTCGTCGCACAGGAGCACCTCGGGATTGGTCGCCAGAGCGCGGGCGATGGCCACGCGCTGCTGCTGACCGCCGGAGAGCTGGGCCGGATACGCACCCGCCTTGTCCGGCAGACCGACCAAGGCCAGCAGCTCCTTGGCACGGGCTTCCGCCTTGGCACGGGACATGTGGCTGAGCTGAAGGGGCAGCATGACATTCTTCAGGCAGTTGCGCTGCATCAACAGGTTGAAGCCCTGAAAGATCATCGTGACCCGGTGACGCACCTTTCGCAGCTCCTTTTTGCTCATGGAGCCCAGGTCGCGTCCATCCAGCAGCACGCTGCCCTCCGTGGGACGCTCCAGCATGTTGATGCAGCGTACCAGCGTGCTCTTGCCCGCGCCGCTCATGCCGATGATGCCGTAAATATCCCCATTGTTGATGGTCAGATTCACATGGCGCAGGGCATCCACCGGCCCGTCTGATGTAACAAAGTTCTTGGAGAGGTTGCGCAGCTCGATCATCTTCGGCCTCCAAAGGTGGTGTTGATGAAGATTGGTATCAGCAAGGGTATCACGCAAGAAGAAGGGCACACCATCCGCACCCGAAGGTATCAGCCGGTGTGTCCCTCTCCTTGGAACGATGCGATTACTCAGCAGCGGTACCCAGCGCGGTCAGGTCAGCCTGCTTGCCGCCATACAGGGCCATGGGCTCCACATGGATGCCGGCGATGGTCACGATATGGGTGCCATTCTGCGCATTGAAGTCATCCTGATAGGGCTGATGGGCAAAGTAGTTGGCGAAGATGTCACCGGCCTCCACCATCTCATTGGGGGTCACATAGTCGGTGACGGTAATCACTTCCAGGGTAATGCCCTTGGCAGCCAGAATCTCCTTGGCGATGTTCAGCACTTCCACATGGGGCACGGGGGTGCCGCACACGGTGATGGTGGTGCCGGCCAGGGCGGCGTAGTCCACATCGGCAGCATAGCCGTCGGTGGGCTCAGCCACGGTGGCCACAGCGGAGCCGCCGTAGGTGTTGGTGATGAAGTCCACCACCTGCTGGCTGGTCAGGGCAGCGGCCAGAGCCTTGGCTTCGGGGGTCTCCTCGTTGCCTTCCTTGACGCACAGCACGTTCACATAGGGAGAATCAGCGGACTCGATAAGCAGGCCCTGCGCCACGGGATTCAGGCCGGCGTCCAGAGCGTAGTTGTTGTTGATGATGGCGTAATCCACGTCAGCCAGCAGGTTGGGCAGCATGGCGGCCTCGGCCTCGACGAAGCTGATGCCATGGGGATTCTCGGCGATGTCCAGCACGGTGGCGGTGATGCCAGCATCTTCCTTCAGGGTGATGTAACCGGCGGATTCCAGCAGCAGCAGGGCGCGGCCCTCGTTGGTGGCGTCGTTGGGAACGGCGATGGTGATGGTGTCGGCCAGAGCGACCGTCGCGGACAGAACCAGAACAGCAGCCAGCAGGATGGACAGGAACTTCTTCATGGTGATCTCTCCTTATACTTATTTGATGATTGTGCTGGGAAAAAGGGATACGGCATCAAGTGCGCGGGACATGCAGGCCGGAGCGTCACATTCGCCTGCTTTCCCGGTTGATGCTTGCCTGATACCGGGCTGTGACCATCATCAGGGAACAGCCTCCTTTCCGCGTTTCAGGAAGAATAAATAAAAGAGGGAGCCTTCGATGAAAGCTCCCTCTCCAACCGGAATGCTGCCAGCCATGGGGAACAGCTGGTCATCCGTTATGCAGAAAGCCCATCGAAGCGGACACAGCAACGCATGCACATGCAGCACATGCGCATCTCCATGGGCATCATCATCGCGGTGTACTTCTTCATCAAGGCTCTCTCCTTCCCTCAAGCGTTGCAAGCATGGTATCACACCCGGCGGGATATGTCAACACGTTTCGATGTTTTCCCAATGTTTTTCTCCTGTTTGGCGAAAATGTCCGTCTTGACGTAAACTTTTCCGCCGGGGCTTGCATTGGTGCGCGGGAGCGGCTACAATGAATGATGAACGATATCGACAGAGGTGTGACGGCATGAAACGTTTGGTGACTGTGCTGCTGGTTCTGCTTGCGCCCTTCGCGCTGGCCCTGGGTGAGGGTGAGGTCATCCTGACCGGGGAGGACGTGGTGATGGAGGAGGCCGTGGAGGCACGCGAGCTGCGCTATGGCGATGAGGGCGATGATGTGGCCGAGCTTCAGCAGCGGCTTACCGATTTGTACTACTATACCGGGAATATCTCCGGCCGCTACCGGGAGGGTACCCGGGCGGCCATCCGCGCCTTTCAGGAGGATTTCGGTCTGGAAGTGACCGGCGAGGCCGATACGGAAACGCAGGCACTGCTCTATGCCGTCCAGTATCGCCCGCTGCGCTACGGCTCCTCCGGCGAGGACGTGAAGCGGCTGCAAACCCGCCTGACCGAGCTGGGCTATTATCACGGCAAAATCAGCGGCAACTATCTGGAAGGCACGCAAAGCGGCATCTCCGCCTTTCAGGAGAAGAACGGTCTGGACAAGACCGGCGTGGCGGACACGGACACGCAGACGCTCCTGTACAGCGGCGATGCGCTGAGCAAGCAGGTCAAGGCGGAGGTCATTCCCACCCCTGCGCCGGACAACTTCCTCGTGGTGGATGATTCGCAGGGGGATGTAGCCACCACCCCGTCTGCCACCGTGGCCTTCACCAAGAAGCTGGCCCGCGGCTCCACCGGCAAGCTGGTGAAGCAGCTGCAAACCCGCCTGACCGAGCTGGGCTATTATACCGGCCCCATCAGCGGCAATTTCCTGGGCAAGACCGCCACTGCCGTGAAGGCCTTCCAGACGCAGAACGCCCTGGAGGCTGACGGCGTTGTCGGCGAGCTGACCTGGCACATGCTTTTCAACGACCCCACCGTGGTGCTGCCCGAGCATACCGCCAAGCCCACCCCGGAGCCGACCCCGGTACCCTTTGCCATCACCGTGGACGTGAAGAATCAGGTCACGACCGTCTATGGCCGGGATGAGAACGGCGATTATACCGTGGTCATCCGGGAAATGCTCTGCTCCACCGGCACCAAGTCCTATCCCAGCGACGTGGGCGAATGGGTGCTCAACGGCAAGACCGCCCGCTGGTGCTACTTCCCCAAGTGGGGCGGCCATGCCCAGTACTGGACGCGCATCAACAGCAGCATTGCCTTCCATTCCGTGACCTACAGCTCCGTCAATACCATGGCACTGAACACCTCCAGCTACAAGCACCTGGGTTCCCGGGCCTCCCATGGGTGCATCCGCCTGACGGTGGCGGACGCCAAATGGATTTATGACAACGTGGGCGCGGGAACCGTCGTGACCATCACCGAGAGCCTGCCGGCTGACCCGGAGCTGCGGGCATCGCTGAAGCTGCCGCCGCTGGATTACAGCCGCATGCTGCCCCAAACCACCCCGGAGCCTACGCCGGAGCCGGTGTATATCTCCGGTGCGCAGCCGCCCATGCCCCTGACCAAGCTGCAAAAGAATGATTCCTCCGAGGCTGTGTTCTGGATGCAAAAGAAGCTCAAGGAGCTGGGTTACTATACCGGCAAATGCTCCGGCACCTTCCTGGGCGGCACGCTGGAAGCTGTTAAAGCGTTCCAGAAGGCCAACGGGCTGAAGGTCAGCGGCGTTGCCACGGTGGAGACGCTGGAAAAGCTCTACGAGCAGGAGCTGGCTACGCCTACGCCTTCTCCCACGCCCACGCTGACCCCCGAAGCACTGCCCACGCCCGCCTCGCCTTCTGATATCGGCACCTGAGACTCCCTCCAAGGGAACGCGCCAGCGGCAAAGGGTCAAGGGGCATCGCCCCTTGACCCTTTGCCGCTGGCGCGTTCCCTTGGGGGTGTCGCAAGATGTTACTTGCGGGCTACGCCGGTGTCGCGGGCAGCCTTCATCACGGCATCGGCCACGGCGCGGGCTACGCGCTTGTCAAGTGGGTCGGGCAGGATGTAGTCCGCCGCCAGCTTGTCACCCACCAGCCCGGACAGGGCGCGGGACGCGGCCATCTTCATTTCCTCATTGATGCACCGTGCGCGGCAGTCCAGCGCACCCCGGAAAATACCCGGGAAGGCCATCACGTTGTTAATCTGGTTGGGATAGTCACTGCGGCCCGTGCCCACCACCTTTGCCCCGGCGGCAAGGGCCTCATCGGGCATGATTTCAGGCGTGGGATTGGCCATGGCGAACACAATGGGATCCTTGGCCATGGAGCGCACCATGTCCTGGCTCAGCACGCCGGGAGCCGACACGCCAATGAACACATCCGCGCCCTTCACCGCGTCCGCCAGCAGACCACGCAGGTGTGCGCGGTTCGTGACCTTCGCCATTTCCGCCTGCGCGGGGTTCAGCTCCGCCATGCCCTCGTCAATCACGCCGAAACGGTCACACAGCGTCAGGTGCTTCACGCCAAGGTTCAGCAGATGCTTGGCAATGGCGATGCCTGCGGAACCGGCACCATTGAGCACGACCCGCGCCGTGCCGATGTCCCGGCCCGTGACCTTCAGCGCACCCAGCAGCGCGGCAGCCACCACCACAGCCGTGCCGTGCTGGTCGTCATGGAACACGGGGATGTCGCATACCTGCTTGAGCTTCTCCTCAATCTCGAAGCAGCGGGGCGCGGCAATGTCCTCCAGGTTGATGCCGCCAAAGCTGCCCGCCAGCAGCGATACCGTGCGGACAATCTCGTCCACATCCTTGCTGCGGATGCACAGCGGGAAGGCATCCACATCGGCAAAGGCCTTGAACAGGGCGCACTTGCCCTCCATCACGGGCATACCGGCCTCCGGGCCAATGTCACCCAGACCCAGCACGGCGGTGCCATCGGTGACAACAGCCACCAGATTGGCACGGCGGGTCAGCTCGTAGGACTTGTCCACATCCTCATGGATGACCATGCAGGGCTCGGCCACGCCGGGGGTATAGCACAGGGACAGCTCATGGCGGTCATTCACCGGGGCGCGGGAAATGACCTCAATCTTGCCCTGCCATTCATAGTGCTTTTGCAGCGATTCTTCACGGATGGTCATACGTCAAACCTCCAAATGTGTTTCTCGGTATTCGGGCGTACGGCAATAGTTTACTCTGTTCCGCAGGATTTGTCCATACTTGATTCGGAGGAGATACCATGCTCAGCAAGCGGGAAAAGCTCTATCTGGCGCAGGAACGCCTGAATGCCCTGCGCTGCCCGGTGTGCGGGGGCAATATGCGCCGCGCCGGAGATGATGTTGCCTGTGCATCCGGCCATCGGGTGAATGTGAACCGCCGGGGCTGCCTGAACTTCCTCTCCGCCCCGGCGGATAGCTGCTATGATGCCGCGCTGTTTCAGGCCCGGCGGCGGGTGTTCGACGCCGGGTGCTATGACGCGGTGGCCGAGGCTATGGCATCCCTGTTGCCAGCGGGAGAGCACCGTCTGCTGGATGCGGGCTGCGGCGATGGCTGGTACCTGAACCGCCTGCTGGAGCGTCATCCGGATTGGTGCGGTGCCGGGGTGGACATCAGCCGGGACGCCATCCTTGCTGCTACGGCCCAGCCCTGTACCGCGCTGTGGTGCGTGGGCGATCTGCGCCGTCTGCCCTTCCGGGACGGGGCATTCACGGCGGTGCTGGACGTGCTGACACCGGCCAATTACGGGGAGTTCCGCCGCGTGCTGGACAAGGAGGGCCTGCTGGTGAAGGTTTATCCGGGCAGCGGATACCTGCGGGAGCTTCGCGCCGCCCGGGGCATGGCCCCTTACGCAGAGGGCCAGGTGGATGCGTACCTGCGGGAGCAGGCTGCTGTGGTGGGGGAAAAGCGCGTGACTGTCACCCATGCCGTTACGCCGGAGCTGTGGCGGGATTTCGTGTGGATGACCCCGCTGAATCAGGACATGTCCCCGGCGGAAAAGGACGGGCTGGCTGCACGGCCTGCTGATGCAGTGACCATTGACCTGCATGTGACGGCCTGCCGGTGGGCGGAATGACAGATGCTGCGGGGAGGGGGAGACGTGTTGCCTTGCAGGGTTGGGAACCTGCCGTTTCCAACGCGGACGAACTGCGTCGTCTGCTTGGAAACTCACGC
>JBJEUL010000176.1:0-59209 GCA_051883835.1 Aristaeellaceae bacterium | reverse complement strand
CCACCAGGGCCAGATAGCGCGGATGCTCCTCCGGGGGGATGGTGCCGTCCTCCATCCCGTGGACAAAGCCGCTGATGGACGTAATGGGGCTGCGCAGCTCATGGCTCACATTGGCCACGAACTCCCGCCTGCTGCTTTCCAGCTCGCTGAGCTTGGCTGCCATGGTATTGAAGGCGTCGGACAGCCCGTTCATTTCCGGCGTGGTCTGCTCGGAATGCACTCGGGTGTTGAAGTCCCCGCCTGCCATGGCCTGTGCGGCCCGGGTCAGCTCATGGAGCGGACGCATGACCCGCCGCACATAGGCGAACAGGCCCACTGCCGCCAGTGCGATGGCCAGCAGCGATATGAGGGCCACCTGTGCCACCAGCGGCCCCACGCCCCCCTCAATGACCTGCGCCGGGGTCTGAATCAGCACTGCGCCCAGCACCGTATCATTGCTCACAAAGGGGACACCCACGGTGAACATGGGGTCTCCGCCCACCATGACCCGCAGGGAGATTTCCTTCCCTGCCATGACCTTCACCAGTGCATCGGTAATTTCCTGCCCGTTGAGCGAGGCGGCAAAGGCCGGGTCAGCGGAGGAGGTCAGGTTCATGTTGTCCATGACGCGGCCCCGCCTGTCCACCACCACAATGTACGCGCCGTAATCCCGGTAGACCTGCTCGGCCTTCCAGCCCAGGTAAAGGCTCAGCCCTGTCTCGCCGGTGAGGAGGATGTTCAGCGTGGAGCTTCTGTTCTGCGCCGCCAGGAATGCGATTTCCCGCGCTTCCTTGGTCAACGCTTCCAGCCGGGCCGACTGCTGCTGATTGCGCAGCGTCACCCAGCACAGGCCCGTTGCGCCCACCGTCACCATCAGCACCACGGCCATCACCACGGCCATGATTCGCTTGAACATACCCTTGCCACCCCGGTTCTGCTCTTACTTCATTTCAAACTTATAGCCCACGCCCCACACGGTCTTGATGCACCAGCCATATTTTTCGCTGCCCTGCAGCTTTTCCCGCAGCCGCTTGATATGCACATCCACCGTTCGGCTGTCCCCGAAGAAGTCGAAGCCCCACACCTGCTCCAGCAGCTGCTCCCTGGTAAACACCTGATTTTGATGGCTGGCGAGGAAATGCAGCACCTCCAGCTCCTTGGGGGGCATGTCTACCTTGCGGCCCTCGTAATGCACCTCGTACTGGGTCAGGCTCACGGTGAGGCCCGGGAAGGACAGGCCCTCCTGTTTTTCCTCCTCCGCGCCCTGGGTGCGGCGCAGCACGGCCTTGACCCGCGCCACCAGCTCCTTGGTGTCAAAGGGCTTGGTGATGTAATCGTCTGCGCCCAGCTCCAGCCCCAGCACCTTGTCGAAGGTTTCGTCCTTGGCGGTGAGCATGATAATGGGAATCGTGCTGGTCTTGCGGATGGCCTTGAGCACCTGCCAGCCGTCCATGCCCGGGAGCATCACGTCCAGCAGCATCAGGTCAGGGGGCAGACGGCGAAAGGCTGCCAGGGCATCGTCCCCCCGGTCGGCGGTCTTGACCTCGAAGCCTTCCTTCTCCAGATACAGCTGCACCAGGCGACTGATGTTGGGGTCATCGTCCACCAGTAAAATATAGGGCTTGTCCTTCATGCTTCATTGCACCTCCGCTTGCCAGGATTCTCCACAGCGTTGGGGTTTTCCTGCCGGGAACGCTGGGCTGCCGCCCAGACCTGCGCAGGGGCGTTGCCCCTGCACCCCACAAGGGGCATCGCCCCTTGACCCCTTCGACGCTGGCGCGATTGCTTGGAGTTGACTTATTTCAGGGTGACGATGGTGACGCCGGTTTCGCCTTCGCCGTAGATGCCAAGGCGGCTGCTTTTCACCAGCAGGTGATGGCGCAGGTGCTGCTGGATGCCGCTGCGCAGGACACCGGTGCCTTTGCCGTGGATGATGGAGACCTCGTTCAGGCCGGAGAGGACGGCTTCGTTCAGGAATTGGTCGACGGCATCGAGGGCTTCGTCAAGGGTCATGCCGCGCACGTCGCATTCCATCCGAGCCATGCGAGTCATCGCGCCGGTATCGGTGCGGACGGTGGCCTTCTGCTTGGGCTGCTCCTCCCGGATGAGCCGCAGCTGCGACAAGTGCGCCTTGAATTTCATGATGCCTGCCTGCAGCTGCACCTCGCCCCGGCTGTCAGGGGCGGAAAGCACCGTGCCCTGCTGGCCCAGGGTGAGAATGGTCACGCGGTCGCCGGGCTTGACGGTTTTGGGCGGCAGGGTGTTGTCCACCTTCTTGGTCAGGCCCTCGGAGAGGCTGTCCACGCCCTGCTCAATGCGCTTGCGGATGGCGTTGGTTTCGGCATCGGGAGAGCGCATTTCCTTTTTCATGCGCTTCAGGTCAGCGATGATGCTCTCGGATTCCCGGCGGGTCTGCTCCATCAGGCGGCGGGCGTCCTCCTTGGCCTTGCGCATGACGCCTTCGCGCTTCTCCTCCATTTCCTTGCGCAGCTTCTCCGCCTCGTCCCGCAGGCGGACGGTTTCTGCGCTGGCCTGCGCGGCGATTTCCCGTTCGCGCTCGGCCACCTGCCGGTGGTATTCCGCATTGGCAATCACATCCTCAAAGCGGATGTTCTCGCCGGAGAGCAGCTCCTTGGCGGCGTCGATGAGGTTCTCGGGCAGACCCAGCTTGCGGCTGATTTCAAAGGCATTCGACTTGCCCGGCACGCCGATGGACAGCCGGTAGGTCGGCCGCAGGGTCTCCACGTCAAACTCCACGGAAGCGTTCTCCACGCCCCGGGTGGACAGCGCGAAGGCCTTCAATTCGCTGTAATGGGTGGTGGCCAGCGTCCGCACACGGATGTGCAAAAGCCGCGTCAGGATGGCCTGGGCCAGTGCCGCACCCTCGGTGGGGTCGGTGCCTGCGCCCAGCTCATCGAACAGCACCAGGTCGCGGGGCGTGACCTCCTGCATGATGCTGACGATGTTCACCATATGGCTGGAGAAGGTGGACAGGCTCTGCTCAATGGACTGCTCATCGCCAATGTCCGCAAACACCTGCTCGAACACCGCCAGCTCCGTGCCGATATCCGCAGGCACCTGCAAACCGGCCTGCGCCATGAGCGTGAACAAGCCCACGGTTTTGAGCGTGACGGTCTTGCCGCCGGTGTTGGGGCCGGTGATGATGAGCGTGGTGAAGTCCCGGCCCATCCACAGGTTGGTGGGCACGACCTTCTCCCGGTCAATGAGCGGATGCCGTCCGCGGATGATGTTGATACGCCCTTCCTGATTGAGCTTGGGCGTGACGGCGAACAGCTCCCGGGCCAGCAGGCCCTTGGCGAAGATGAAATCCAGCTCCGCCATCTGGTCAATGGTATCCCGCAGCGCGGCGGCGTAGGGAGCCACCTCCGCCGACAGCGCGGCCAGAATGCGTTCAATCTCCTGCCGCTCTTTGAGCTCCCACTGCTTCAGCTCGTTGCCCATCTCCACCGCCGCCAGCGGCTCAATGAACAGCGTGGCCCCGGAGGTGGACTGGTCATGCACAAGGCCCGGCACGTTGGCGCGGTATTCCGCCTTCACCGGCAGCACATAGCGGTCATTGCGCACGGTGATGATGGGGTCCTGCAGGTACTTTTGGAAGGTCTGGTTGCGCACCATCTGGTTCAGCTTCTCCTTGATGCGCTCATTGGCTCCCCGCAAATGCCGGCGGATGTTCATCAGCTCGCTGGATGCCTGGTCGGCAATCTCATCCTCCGAGAGGATGGCATCGGAGATATCCTGCTCCAGATTGCGCAGCACGCACAGGCCCTCGGCCTTGCCGCGCAGCAGGGGCGTGTTGTCCCTGTCGGTGACCAGCGCGTCCCGGGCCACGCGGGCAGCCCGCAGCAGCTCAGCCACATTCAGCAGAGCCCGGGGGGACAGCGTTGCCCCCTTCTCGGCCATCATCAGGAAGGGCCGCACGTCCTGAAAGGCCATCATCGGGTGGCCGCCCATGTATTGCAGCACAACGGCGGCTTCCTCGGTTTCCTGCTGCCAGAGCTGGATTTCAGCCATGTTGCACGAGGGGGTCAGGGCGCGGCAGCGTTCCGCACCCATCTCCGTCAGGGCCTTGCCGGCCAGCTGATCACGAATCTTTGTAAACTCCAGGACGCGCAGTGTTTTCTCTTTCATCATAAACTTCTGTCCTCGAATCATCTGTCATAACGTTCCATCGGTTCATTCCACCGGGCGCGACCAGTGGCCTGCCGTGGTGTCCCGCTGGGCCTTCTGCCCCCGCAGGGACAGGCATGCCTGCCGCAAAGCATCCCCGGCTTCGTCCGTCAGCTCATACAGTCCAGCCCACCCGGCAGCGCGGACACGGGCGATGTTGTCCGTGGGCAGGCTGTTCATCAGCCGCACCAGACAGCCCTCCGGCAGCCGCAGCCGCAACAGCGGGAAATCCACATGCCTGCGGTCGGTCAGGCAGGTATGCTCCAGGGCGTTGGGGTCGTGCTGGTCGCACAGGCGGCAGGCCCCATGGCCATGGCTCAGGCCCAGGTAGGTTCGGGCCGGGCAGTGGTGCAGCAGCATCAACTGCGTCCGTCCATAGGCCGGGACAACCGCCGGGATATTCCCCGCCAGCAGCGTGTCCAGCTCTCCGCCGGTCAGCTCGGGCGAGGCCGTCACAAAGGCGCACCCCTGCTCATACAGCAGCTGCGCGGCGCGGCGGTTCATCACGGGAATGCCGCTCCCCGCGCCATACGGCACGGGCCAGTCCATCCCCAGCTGCCCCACGCTGCCCAGCACCACGCCCTTCACATGCTCCCGGTGACGGCTGACAAAGCCGTGCAGCATGGCCAGTGTGGCCTGCTCACAGGCCATGGGCAGCTGCAGCCACACGCCTTCCGGCAGCTCCGGCAGGGCGGCAGTCAGGGCTTCCTCCCGCCAGTCCTCCGGGTACCAGACCAGCCGTGCATCCATGTCCCGCACCGCTGCAAGCTGTTCCATCGTGCGGAAGATGACCATGTTCGGCACCTTGCCCCGGGACAGGGTGAGCGCGTCGGCAGGCTGCTCCTGTCCGGCTGGCAGGGCAAAGGCCCGGCTGCGCGTCTCCGCCATGCGCGTGAGGGCTTCCCGGCGCAGAGCATTGAGGGCCGACACCGGCACAAAGGCATTCGCCGTATCCACGTGGCAGTCGCGCAGGGTAAAGGCCGTGTCGCCGGTCTTGTCCAGACTGCGAACGGCATCCTCGGGCGACATGGCACGGTTCCTGGCGGGTGCAACCGTTTCTCCAGCCACGGTGACGGAGCTCTCCCCGTCCGTGACCGTCAGGGTCAGGGGTGCGCTGGGCATGGCCGTTAGGTGCATGTCCACCGGGATGGTCGGAAGGGGCAATGCCCGGGCGCGTTCCAGCTGCGCCGCGTCCGTCAGGCGGACGACCTCATCCCCGGGGCGCACGCGCATGTCGGGCCGCAGCCGAAGCACGGCAATTTCCCCCGCCGCCACGGGCTTTCCGGCGTAAATCATTTCCTGATCCCCCGCACGGCCCCGCATTTGCAGGCCGTCCCCATCGTTCAGGGGCAGGTGCACCCGCACCCGGGCCATGCCGCCTGCCACGGCTTCCACCGTGCCCAGTGCCACACCGCCATGATTCACCCGGTCTGCCGCGATAACGCCCGCGTCCTCCGTGCCCAGCGCGTAGCCGTTCATGAAGCCGCCCCGCTGGAAGATTTGCAGCAGGTTCCGCTTTTCCTGCGCGTCCGCAGGAGCAAAGGTGCCGCGCGTCAAGTTGTCAATGGCCCGGCGGTAGCTGCCTGCCACCGTAGCGACATATTCGGGCCGCTTCAGCCGACCCTCAATCTTCAGGGAAACAGCCCCGGCCTGCGCCAGCTGCGGCAGATAGTCCCGCAGGCACACATCCCGGGGCGAAAGCCATGCCGCCGTTTGGCCCCGATAGGTATAGGGCAGGCGGCAGGGCTGCGCACAGCGGCCCCGGTTGCCGGAACGGCTGCCAATCATGGAGGAGAACAGGCACTGCCCGCTCACCGCCACGCACTGCGCCCCATGGCCGAACACCTCAATCTCGATGCCCTCCCGGGCGCACAGGGCGATTTCCTCCAGGCTGCACTCCCGGGCCAGCACCGCCCGGGTCATGCCCATCCGGCGGCACCAGCGCACCCCGGCGGCGTTGTGGATGGCCATCTGCGTGCTGGCATGCACCGCCAAGGCCGGGAAGCACTGCCGCGCCAGGCGCAGCACGCCCAAGTCCTGCACCAGCACGCCGTCCACCGGGATGTCATGGAGCAGGCGCAGCACGTCCAGCACCTGCGCCAGTTCGCCGTCCTTGACCAGCGTATTCACCGTCACATGGACGCGCACATGATGCAGGTGCGCAAAGGCCACGGCCTCCCGCAGCTGGGCTTCATCAAAGTTGCCCGCCCCGGCCCGGGCGGAAAAGGCGGCATACCCCAGATACACCGCATTCGCGCCGGCGGCGACAGCCCGGTCAAGGGCTTCCCGGTTCCCGGCAGGGGCAAGGGTTTCAAGCATCCTGTTGGCTCCTTTGCGTTGAGGCCTGCTGCCGGGCTTCCTCCACTTCCTGACGGAGGGCCATCATCTCCCGGCGCAGACGGCTGTTTTCATCGTGGCTTTTCATCAGCTCATCGGCAATGTTCAGGGCGGTCAGCACCGCTGCCTTGTCCGCGCTCAGGCGGGTCGCCAGCGCGGTTTCGCTGATTTTCCTGTCCACATAGGAAGCCACGCGGTTCATATAGGCCGGTGTCTGCTCGGATACGAGGGTATATTCCCTGCCTGCCACGCGCACGGTGGTTTTCTGCTTGGCCATGGCGATACGACCTCCCCCTGTTGGATGGGCAAAAGCGCAGACCAAGCCGCCAAGCCCAGTCTGCGCTTTTTTCTGAGAATTATAGCTGCTCGAAGGGATACACCTGACCGAAGGTCTCCACGCGGATGGACTTCATCACCTGCGGCACGAGGGGCTTGTCACGCATGTCGCGCCGGGTGGACACGATGGCATCGGCCACCTCCATGCCCTCCAGCACCTTGCCGAAGGCCGCGTACTGACCGTCCAGATGGGGACTGTTGCTGGTCATGATAAAGAACTGGCTGCCGGCAGAATCGGGCATCATACTGCGGGCCATGCTCAGCACGCCATAGGTGTGCTTGAGGGGGTTGTTCACGCCGTTGATGGCGAACTCACCCTTGATGCGGTAGCCGGGGCCGCCAATGCCCGTGCCCTTGGGGTCGCCGCCCTGAATCATGAATCCGGGAATGACCCGGTGGAAAATCAGCCCATCATAAAAGCCGCTGTTGGCCAGGGCGATAAAGTTGCCCACGGACTGGGGCGCAATGTCCGGGTACAGCTCGCCCTTCATCTCGCGGCCGTCCTCCATGGTGATGACAAATGTGGGATTCTGTGCCATGTTCATTTTCTCCTTCCTCACGCCCGCCCCTGTGCGCGGGCCGTCCACAGACAGCGTTATTATACCAGCAACCGCGGCAGGATGCAAGCCCCGTACCAGCCTATGCGCCCCGCCGATGGGTCATGACGGCACAAACAGCTCCCGCTTGCGCCCAATCATCTCCTCCACCCGGGCGATGTACAGCTCAATGTTGCTCACATTGGGACTGCGGCCAATATGCCCCTCCTCCGGATAGATGCGCTTGGAAATCCCCCCGGCACCCAGGGCCAGAATGTGGGTGTTCTCCTCCATCATGTCCACGTTGTACTGGCAGGCATGCCCTGGCAGGGCGTAGCCTACGTTCTCCTGATTGCCTGCCATGTGCTTCTGCCGGTAGAGGTAGTAGGGCGAAAGCCCCAGCCGCCGGGCCGTTTCCCGGCCCATGCGCACCATGGCCGCGGCAGTGTCGCCATCGGGCAGGGGCGCGTTCTCCAGGTGCATGCGGCTGGAACGCTTGATGGCCAGCGTATGCACGGTCAGGCTCTCGGGCTTCAATCGCTCCGCCGCATCCATGGTGCGGGCAAAGTCCGGCAGGCCCTCCCCCGGCAGACCGGCAATCACGTCCATGTTGATGTGCCGCATGCCTGCTTCCCGGGCCATGGCATAGGCATCCAGCACCTGCTGGGCCGTATGGGCGCGGCCAATCACTTGCAGGGTTCTGTCGTTCATGGTCTGCGGGTTGATGCTGATGCGCCCCACCCCCGCATCCCGGATGGCACGGAGCTTCGCCGGGGTAATGGTGTCCGGCCGTCCTGCCTCCACGGTGTATTCCATCGCGCCGGGGAAGCGCGCAGACAGCTGCGCCATCAGCCGGGCGAACTGACCGTCATTCAGCGATGTGGGCGTGCCGCCGCCCACATACACTGCACGCAGACGCTTGCCCGTATCCCGGAGCAGGGCCGCGCTTGCCTCCATTTCCCGGAACAGGGCGGTCAGGTACGGCTCCACCAGCTTCCCCCGGCCAATTTCCCCGGAGGAAAAGGAGCAGTACGCGCACCGGGTCGTGCAGAAGGGAATGCCGATGTACACGTCGATGGCCCCGTCATCCGGGGACAGCATGGCCAGCTGGGCCGCTACCACGTCCCGGGCCAGATACGCCTTGTCCTCTGTCACGTCAAAGCCGTGCATCATGGCCTGCGCCGCCCTGTCCAGCGCAGCGTCCGTGGCGATGTCCCCGGCCTGCTCGGACAGGCTCTCGTAAATCAGATGCGTGGGGCGCACGCCGGTCAGGCTCCCCCACGGCGGATGCATGCCCGTGACCTCCCGCAGCAGGCGGTACAGGGTATTCTTGCACAGCCGGCGGGCGGTTCGCTTGCAGTGGAGGTCGTCCAGCCGCTCGTCCCCCTGCAGGGCCGGAATGGTGTCCCGCAGCACAGCCTGATGCCCGGTATCGCCATCCGTGACGGTGCAGACATAGGCTGCCCCGTTTTGCGCCGCTTCCACCTCCATGCGCCACGCAAAACGCGGCGGTGCTGCCATCCATGCGGTGTCCGGCATGCCAAAAAGCCGGGTGATGTTCATCAGCTCCGGCTCCATGTTCTCCATATAGCCCGCGACCTTGTCGGCGGGATGTACCCTGCGGGTGCTGTCGCTCATGGCTTATCCTCCGTGACCGGGATAGACCGTACACTTGCGCGCCAGGGGATACAGCCGGTTCAGGCTCCGCCCCAGCTCCGCATCGCTGCCGCCGGGCAGGTCGGTGCGGCCATAGCCCTGATGGAACATGGTGTCCCCGGTGAACAGCGCGTCCTCTGCCTGATAGCATGCGCCGCCGGGGGTGTGGCCCGGGGTATGCAGCACCGTGAAGTCAATGCCCGCAAAGGAGATCACGTCCCCGTCCTTCACCAGCACGGTAGCCTCCGGGGCAGTGATGGTCTCCCCGATCATCCAGCAGACGTTGCGCTCGGTGCTTTGGAGCATGGGCGCATCCAGACGGTGAATCACCAGCTCCGTATCATCGCCCATCAGCTCCGCCACGCCACCGATGTGGTCGAAATGCCCGTGGGTGAGCAGAATGGCGGCCATGCGCCTGCCCTCCGCGGCCCGGCGGATGCGCTCGGGCTCCGCGCCGGGGTCAATGACCACGCAGTCCTCCCGGCCCTCCCGCCATACCAGATAGCAGCAGGTGCCCAGCAGCCCCACCGTCAGCTCCTTCACACACAGCTTTCCCGCCATGTTCACGCCTCCTTCACGCCATGGTGGCATCATCAAAATGCCTTGGTGGAATCCATCAGGATGGTCACAGGGCCGTCATTGACCAGGGCCACCTGCATCTCCGCCCGGAAGCGGCCCGTTTCCACCGTCAGGCCCTGCCCGCGCCACGCAGCCACCAGCTGCTCATAGAGGGCATTGGCCTGCTCGGGCCGGGCCGCCTGCGTAAAGCTGGGGCGGCGGCTGCCCCGGGCATCCCCGTAGAGGGTGAACTGGCTCACGGCCAGCAGGGCTCCGCCCACATCCTTCAGGGACAGGTTCATCTTGCCCTGCTCGTCCTCGAAGATGCGCAGGTTCGGCACCTTTTCGGCCATGTACTTCACGTCCTTGTCGGTGTCCTCGCCGGACACGCCGATGAGCACCATGAAGCCGCGGCCAATCTGCCCCACGACCTCGCCCGCCACCGTGACGGAAGCCTCCGTGACCCGCTGGATGACACAGCGCATGCCTGCATGCCTCCCTTGATTATCCCTGTGTACGGTAGATGTCAATGATATCAGACTTCTTGCGCAGCTGCCGGATGACCCTGTCCATCTGCTCACGGGAGCGCACCTGCAGCACCAGCTTGATGGTTGAGGTCTTGGTTTTTTCATCCGCCTGTGCGGAAGCCATCTTGATGGGTACGCCCATTTCGCCAATGTAGGTCGTCACCTCGCCCAGCAGCCGCACACGGTCATAGGCCACCACCTTGATGGCCACATCGAAGGAACCCACATCCGTATCGGCCCAGGCCACAGCGACCTGCCGTTCCTTCTCACCGTTGATGGCGTTGACGCACTCCGTCTTATGGACGGTCACGCCCCTGCCGCGGGTGATGTAGCCCACGATGTCATCCCCGGGAACCGGGCTGCAGCAGCGGGCAAAACGCACGGGAATGTTCAAATCCTCGTTGCCGGGCATGATAATGCCATGGTTGGCCTTGGCTTTCTCCCCTGCGGCACGGTGAGGTTCAACAGCGGGCAGCTCGTCCCCCTTGGGGAGCATGGCCACCTGCTTGCTACGCTGTTCCTCCATCAGCCGGGAGACCACATACATGGCCGCCATGCCGCCAAAGCCCACGGCACTGAACACGTCGTTGAGCTCCTGGAAACCGTACTTGCGCAGCAGACCCTCATACAGCTCGGGCTTCATCAGATCGGCCATGGACACGCCGCGCCGGCGGCATTCCTTGTCAATCATGGACTTGCCCATTTCAATGTTCTCGTCCTTCTTCTGCTGGCGAAGGAACTGGCGAATCTTTGCCTTGGCCTGCGCCGTCTTGCAGATGCGCAGCCAGTCACTGGAGGGGCCCTTGCAGGAGGCGGAGGTCAGGATTTCCACCCGGTCGCCGGTCTCCAGCGGGGTATCGAGGGGAACGATTCGGCCGTTGATTTTTGCGCCCACGCATTTATTGCCCACGGCTGAATGGATGCGATAGGCAAAGTCAAGGGGCGTTGCGCCCTTGGCCATGGACACCACGTCACCCTTGGGGGTAAAGAGGAACACTTCCTCGGAGAACAAATCCGTTTTGAGGGTATCGACGAATTCCCGGCTGTCCCGGGTTTCCTTCTGCCAGTCGAGGATTTGGCGGACCCAGTACAGCTTGCTGTCCAGGTCATCGCCGCCCTTGTTGCCTTCCTTGTACCGCCAGTGGGCCGCGACGCCGTATTCCGCCACCCGGTGCATCTCCCAGGTACGAATCTGCACCTCGAAGGGGAAGGGAATCTTGCGCCCGCCCACCACCGTGGTATGCAGGGACTGGTACATGTTGGCCTTGGGCACGGAGATGTAATCCTTGAAGCGGCCGGGCATCTGGTTCCACAGCGTATGGACGGTCCACAGCACCGTGTAGCAGTCGCGGACATCATCCACCAGCACGCGGATGGCAATCAGGTCATAAATCTGGTCAAAGGGCTTGTTCTGCAGGACCATCTTGCGGTAGATGGAGTAGAAGTGCTTGGGGCGGCCATCAATGTCGTAGTGGATATGCTGCTCGTCCAGCTTCTGGGACAGCTCGTCAATAATCATGCGGATGTTGTCCTGCCGCTCGGAACGCTTCTGCCCCACCATCTGCACCAGATTCTGATAGCCCACCGGGTCAATGTAGCGCAGGGCCAGATCCTCCAGCTCCTGCTTGATGGCGTACACGCCCAGCCGGTGCGCCAGCGGCGCGTAGATGTCCAGCGTCTCCTGGGCGATGGCCACCTGCCGTTCGGGCTTCTGCCACTTCATGGTGCGCATGTTGTGCAAGCGGTCAGCCAGCTTGATGAGCACCACGCGGATGTCCTTGCTCATGGCCAGAATCATCTTGCGCAGGGATTCGGCCTGTGCCTCCTCCTTGTTGGCGAAATCCAGCTTGTTGAGCTTGGTCACGCCATCCACCAGCGAGGCGACCTCCTCCCCGAACTCCTGGCGAATCATCTCCAGCGTAATGCCCTCGCAGTCCTCCACCGTGTCATGCAGCAGGCCTGCGGCGATGGAGGGCGGGTCGATCATCAGCTCCGTGAGGATGCTGGCCACAAAGCAGGGATGAATGAAATAGGGCTCCCCGCTCTTGCGCTTCTGCCCCGCATGTGCCTTCTCGGCAAACCTGTATGCCCGCTCCACCAGCTGATAGCCCTCGCCGGGGTTGTACTTCTGCACCCGTGCCAGCATCTGATCCAAGGACATTGCTTCATAAATGGAATATGCCAATGCTCCATCCACCTCCCTGCCGTTCGACCGTCTCCAGCGGTCTGCCGCGCCGCACAGCATGCGGCGCAGTTACATTTCCTGTCCTATTCCCCGCACATAGCGCACCAGCGGACTATCCTCCATGCTGCACTTGACCGGCGGCAGCAGCCGCATGGCATAGGGCGCGAGGGACAGCTCCACCAGTCCCACCTGCGAAAAGGCCGTCAGGCCCGTCAGCACCTGCTCCTGCGTCAGCCCTGTATCGGCTGCCAGCACATCGGGCGTTGGCGCGTCCGGCTGGCGCAGTCGGCGGTACAGTCTCCTGAGGGTATCGTCATCCATGGCCAGCGAGGCCAGCAGCGACACCACCGCCGGATTGGGCCGCAGCTGCGACAGGTGCGCACGGGGGCATCGGGCCGCAATCGCCGCGGCTTCCCCGGGCAGCACATCGCCATCCACCAGCACAATCTCCTGCCAGATATCCGTCAGGGCATCCAGCCGGGGGGCGCACAGCACCGTGTTGAAGCCCCGTCCGTCCCGCACCGTCCCACAGGCTGTATCCACCATGGTCTGCACGGTCAGGGCCGCTGCCCGTTCCCGCTCATGGCACACCAGCAGCACGCCCCGGCCAGACTGCATCAGCCTGCGCACAGCCGCCGATGAGGTGACTGGCAATTTCGGGGGAATTTGTTGTTGATTCGCCGCTAATAGCATGATTTCCTGCAAAAGTCCTTGGAAAATTGTGTTTTGGGTCGGCAGCGGGGCTGTTCCCTCCGCCGGACGAAGGGCCTGCACCTGCAATTGTGCGGTCACACGGCCCATGAATTCATTGCGCTCCGGGGAGAACACTGCGTCCACCCGCTCCATGCCAGTCTCCGCCAGCTCCCCCATGGAGAAGCCAATGCCGTCCCGCACGCTGTCCCCGTCCAGCAGGGAGAGCTTCAAATGCTGCCGCTCCCGTCCAACCCGGCGCATGAGCTGCACCTGTCCGTCCCGCAGGAGGAACACCGGCGCAGGATTCCCGTAGCCCGTCGGTTGGAGGGCTTCCAGCTGGTCAATGAGGTCGAGGCTCACCTGGCTCAGGGGCAGGGCCAGGTCGTACTCCTTCGCGGGGATGAAGCAGGCCGGGTCGCAGTTCTCCCGGATGGTCAGGTTCAGCCTGCGCCGCAGCTCCGGGATGAGCTTCTCGTCCATGGTCAGCCCCGCCGCCTGCTCATGCCCGCCGAAGCGCAGGAACAAGTCCTTGCAGGCTGAGAGCATGGCATGGATGTTCACCCCCGGGATGGAGCGGCAGGAGCCCACCGCCAGTCCGTTCTCCCGCGTCAGCACGATGGTGGGGAAATGGTACCGCTCGCAGATGCGCCCCGCCGCCAGCCCGATAACGCCGTGGTTCCAGCCCTCCCCTGCCACGATAATGACCCGGTCGTCATAGAAATCCACGCTTTCGGGAATGGCCGCGATGGCTGCCCGGGTGATTTCCTGCTCCAGCTCCTGCCGCTGACGGTTGCTTTCCTCCAGATGCTCGGCCAGCTCCATGGCCTGCTGTGCGTCCTCGGTGGTCAGCAGCAGCACGCCCTGCGAAGCGTCCTCCAGCCGTCCGCCCGCATTGAGCCGGGGGGCCAGGCGGAAGGCCACCTGTCCCGCGCTCACCGGCGGGTTCACGCCGCTGACCGAGAGCAGGGCCCGCATGCCCGGCCGGGGGGAATCTGCCATGGCAGCCAGACCGGCCTTCACGATGACCCGGTTTTCGTCAATCAGCGGCACCAGGTCGGCCACGGTAGCCAGTGCGGCCAGGTCAATGCGCTGGCGCACGGCATCCATGCCGGAGAGGGCCTGCGTCAGCTTCAGCGCGACCCCTGCGCCGCACAGCCGCCGGAAGGGGTAATCCCCCAGCAGCGGATTGAGCACCACGTCTGCCGGAGAGGGTGTATCGGCCAGCTGGTGGTGGTCCGTGACGATGACCGTCATGCCCAGCATTTGCGCCAGCCGAACCTCCTCATGGTTGGTCACGCCGCAGTCCACGGTGATGAGCAGCTTGTAGCTTTGCGCCATGATGCGCACGGCGTTGGCGTTGAGGCCATAGCCCTCCCCATGCCGGGAGGGAATGCGGAAGTCCACCACCGCGCCCATGTCCCGCAGGGTTTCCAGCAGGATGGAGGACGCGCACACGCCGTCCACGTCATAGTCGCCGTAGACGATGATGGGCTCCTCCTGCGCCACGGCGCGGCGAATCAGCTCCACGGCCCTGTCCATGCCCGGCATGAGCATGGGGTCATGGAGCTGTGCCAGGGATGGATGCAGGAAGCGTTCCGCCTTCTCGGGGGTGTCGATGCCCCGGTTGCGCAGCAGGGAGGACAGCCACAGGGGCATGTCACCGATGGGCTGGGAGACACTGGCTCCCCGTTTGACGAATTGCAGCATGGGTCTTGCCTCCATCCTTCATGGCTGAATCGAAAAGGAGGAACCTTGAACATCAAGGCCCCTCCTCTGTTTGTCAAGGAAGTGGTATTTCACGGCACCGCATGTTGGGCAGGAAGCCCAGCGAGAGGGGGCGGAAAGTCTTCGGGGCCGAGGGCTGCGAGGTCGGATGAGGTCGTTCCTCTTTCAGTCCCCGGAACCTGCCGTTTCCAGCGCGGACGAACTGCGTCGTCTGCTTGGAAACTCACGCTTTTTCCTTTCCTTTTGGATAAGTGGGGCGTGTTGCGCTGGGCTGCCGCCCAGACCTGCGCAGGGGCTTCACCCCTGCACCCCACAAGGGGCATCGCCCCTTGACCCCTTTCCGCTGGCGCGGTCCCTTGGAGTTAGGCTTTTTTGGCCTTGGGGGCGCGACGACGCTCCTCCAGCACGGCCCAGACGTAGCCGTTAATCATGTTCGCACTGTAGGCACCGCTCAGAATGCCAATGATGATGGGCAGCGCAAACTCCTTGATGGAGTCCACACCCAGCACATACAGCGCAACAATGGTAATCAGCGTGGTCAGGGTGGTGTTGATGGTGCGGCCCAGGCACTCCTTGACCGAGCGGTTCACCACGTCCTCACGGGCCGCAGTGGGCATCTTGCGGGCGTTCTCGCGGATGCGGTCAAAGATGACGATGGTGTTGTTGATGGAATAGCCCACGATGGTCAGCATCGCCGCAATGAAGGACGAATTCATCTGCACGAAATTGCGCAGCAGCACCATGAAGGCCAGCATCATCAGCACGTCATGCAGCAGGCCGAACACCGCCGCCACGCCGGAGTTGAAGTCGAAGCGGAAGGCGATGTACACCAGCATCAGCACGCTGGCCAGCAGCACGGAGATGAAGGCGTTCTTCAGCAGCGTGGCACCGGCCACGGGGCCGACGTAGTTCACGTCACCGGACTGCGCCATGGCGGGGTACTTCTCGGCAAGGCCCTCCTCGAAGGCTGCCTGCACGCCCTGTACGCCGTCCTCGTTCACGCTCTTGATGCGCACGTTCACTTCATCACGGTTCGCGCCCTGCACGGTGATGGCGTAGTCGCCCACGTTCATCGCATCCAGCACGGCCTTCACATCATTCTGCTCGAAGGCACCGCCCATGCTGTACTGCATGGACAGACCGCCGGCAAAGTCAATACCCATGTTGATGCCCATGCCAAACAGGCTCAGCACCAGCGCAAGTGCCATGATGGCCGCCGAGACCATCAGGCAGACCTTGGCGTGATTCTTGATTGTCATTTCTGCTCCTCCTTCCGCACCTGCACGCCGGAGGTGAACAGCTTCACATCAAGGCCGCCCAGGTTCACAACATTCTTCATCAGGAAGCGCGTCACCACAATCGCCGTGAACATGGAGGTCACCACGCTCAGCAGCAGCGTCTTGGCGAAGCCCTGGATGGAGCCCGTGCCGTACCACAGAAGCACCAGGGAGGCGATCAGCGTGGTCACGTTGGCGTCCAGGATGGCGCTCATGGCGTTCTTGAAGCCCATGCGCACGGAGGCCTTCAGGCTCTTGCCCGCGCGGACTTCCTCGTTAAAGCGTTCGAAGATGATAACATTGGCGTCCACCGCCATGCCGATGCCCAGCACCACACCGGCCAGGCCCGGCAGCGTCAGCTGAATGCCCGGAATGACCGCGATGAGGAAGAACAGGGTAATGATGTAGATGACCAGGGCCCAGGAAGCAATGACGCCGTTCAGGCGATAGCGGATGACCATCACCAGCATCACCAGCAGAATGCCGATCATGGCCGCCAGCACGGAGGTGGACAGGGCGTTGTCGCCCAGGGTGGCGGACACGGTATCAACCTTCTGCTGGGTCAGCACCAGGGGCAGGGCACCGGACTGAATCTTAGCCGCGATGGTGCGGGCATTTTCCTCGCCGTCCATGCCGTTGATGATGCCGCTGCCGCCGGTGATGACGGTCTGCACCCGGGGATTGATGAGCTGCACGCCGTCCAGATAGATGGCGATGGACTGGTTCAGGTACTCAGCGGTCTTTTCCGCGAAAATCTTCGCGCCCTCATCGTTGAGCTTGAAGGCCACGACATACTCGCCTTCCTGATAGGCCACGGTGGCAGTTTCCACCATGTCGCCGGTCATGAAGGTTTCACCGCTGGGGGTACGGAACTCCAGCTGCGCGGGAGAGCCAATCAGATCCAGCACGGCGGCGGGGTCGGTCACGTCCGGGATTTCCACGCGGATGCCGTCACCGCCGATGCGCTGCACGGTGCTTTCCGCATAGCCCTTGTCGGTCAGACGCTGCTGGATGACGCCGATGGTGCCTTCCATCAGGGAGTCGAAATTGGCCTCGCTGTTCTCGGGGCGGGCAGCGGAGTACTCCACATACACGCCGCCGCGCAGGTCAAGGCCCAGGGACAGGGTGGTGGGCCAGTTCTCGGCGTTGGTGGTGGGCAGCCAGGACTTGAGCTTGTACAGGCCGCGGCTGTCAAGGGGCATGCCGGTCACTGCGATGATGCCGATGGCGATGGTCAGCACCAGCACGATGGACAGCGCGATGATGGAGCGGGTCTTGCCATTGCCGCGCTTGCGATTGTTGGATTTCATATCGCGTGCTTCCTCCATTGATTGATATTTTGGGGGGTAAACCGATGGGGTGCGGGCTTTTGTCTATCCGGGCATATCCTCCATGGGACAGACCGTATAGGCGGTTCGGGCATAGGTACGGCTGGCCATGGGGCGGCCGTTGCGGTCGCGCACGGGGAGGAGGGCAGGCCCCTGAGCCTGCAATTCCTGCCGTGCGGCGCGCTCGCGGAAGGTGGGACGGGTATCCTCCTGCGCCGTGGCTCCCTGCTGGACTGTCTGGGCCTCCAGGGCCACAAGACTGCCCTCCGGCAGGCAGGGCAGGGCATGCGCCGTTTCCTGCGGCCCCTCCACCAGCGTCCGCGCGCCCAGAAGGAGCAGCAGCGCAAAGCACAGCCCCAGCACAATCCGCCCGGCGTATTTCATGCGCACACGCTCCTTTCCCGATGCCCGAATGCTTCTGCCGCACACAATGACGCTATTATATCGTTTTCCGCCCATTTCGTCAAGCAGGCGGTGCCCTATTCCGACCCCACCAAGGGAACGCGCCAGCGGAAAGGGGTCAAGGGGCGATGCCCCTTGCTCGGTAGCAGGGGTGAAACCCCTGCGCAGGTCTGGGCGGCAGCCCAGCGCAACACGTCCCACTTATCCAAAAAGAAAGGAAAAAGCGTGAGTTTCCAAGCAGACGACGCAGTTCGTTCGAGCTGGAAACGGCATGTTCCGAATTCTCCCAAAGGAGCGTATCGTTCCCCCAATGCACACAAGCCGCTGTCCCTCAACCGGGCAGCAGCTTTCTTGTTCATACGACGGCCCTGCAGGACAGCATACATTCTGCAGGGCCGTGTGTGTTGATGGGGCGTTCCTCTTGCAGTTCCCCGGAACCTGCCGTTTCCGACGCGGACGAACTGCGTCGTCTGCTTGGAAACTCTGATTTTTCCTTTTCCTTTTGGGTTGTTTCAACATGTTGCGCTGGGCTGCCGCCCAGACCTGCGCAGGGGTTTTACCCCTGCACCCCACAAGGGGCATCGCCCCTTGACCCTTCTCCGCTGGCGCGTTCCCTTGGTGGGGTCTACTCTGCATCTTCGGCGGTGTCGTACCACTCCAGAAAGGTATGCTCCTGACCGCGCCACTTGCAGCCGGGCATCGTGTCCAGACTCACGGCGTGGATGCTGTTGAACACGCTCTTTTCTACATCCGGATTCGTCTGCCGCAGCGCGCGCAGCAGCTCCTTCACCTCCTGCCGCTTGGATACATGCACATCCTGCGCGGCCCGCTCCGTCAGACGGCAGGCACAGTTGATGAACGTCAGCTCATTATACCGGCACCACGACAGGATATCGTCCTCATGGATGCAGTACAGCGGACGAATCAGCTCCATGCCCGGAAAGTTCTTGCTGTGCAGCTTGGGCATCATCCCCTGCAGCTGCGCCCCATAGAACATGCCCATCACGGTGGTTTCAATCACATCATTGAAGTGATGGCCCAGCGCAATCTTGTTGCAGCCCAGCTCTCGCGCCCGGTCGTAGAGGAAGCCCCGGCGCATCCGGGCGCACATGTAGCAGGGATTGCAGCTCATCTTGCCGGTCACATCGAAAATGTCGCTCTCAAAAATCTGAATGGGAATCTCCATCAGCCGGGCGTTTTCCTCAATGCGGGCGCGGTTGGCCGGGCTGTACCCCGGGTCCATCACGATGAACACCTGCTCAAAGGGAATGAAGGTGTGCCGGTGCAGCTCCTGCATCAGCTTGGCCAGCAGCATCGAATCCTTGCCGCCGGAGATGCACACGGCAATTCTGTCCCCGGGCTGAATCAGCTCGTAGCGTTTCACCGCCACGATGAAGGGCTTCCATAATTCCTTGCGGAAACGCTTGATGAGGCTTCGCTCAATCTTCTCGTTGGGGGTCAGGTCTCGGGGCATGGGTTCAGCTCCTTATCTGGATTGTCCTGGCAGATTACAGGCGGATATGCTTCAAATGCTTCATCACCAGCGTGGCGCACACGCCCGTGAGCAGGCCGCAGCCCAAGCCCACGGCGACAAGCACGCCCATGTAGCCCACCAGCCCCGGTGTACGGGTGATGAGCATCGCCAAGGCTACCTGCCCGATGTTGTGCATCGCACCGCCCAGCATGCTCACCGTGATGGGGTGAATGTCCTTCACCCGGCTGAGCAGGGCCATCACGGCAAGGCTCAGCACGCCGCCGCACAGCGCATAGGGGGCCGCGCCAAAGCCTGCATACAGCATGCTGGCCAAAAGCACCTTGCCCATCATCAGCCCGAAGGCGGTGGGGATGTCCAGCATGTACAGCGCGAAAATCAGCACGCCGTTGCTCAGGCCCAGTTTGATGCCCGGGACACCGGCATTGAGCGGAATCATGTTCTCCACCAGGCCCAGCACCAGCATCAGGGCCATGAGCAGCCCCAGCAGGGCAACACGCTGGGCCTTGTTACGTTGCTTCATGGGGACAATGGCCTCCTACCGCGCAGCTCGTGGCCTGCGTGCGCCACAGCATGAGAATTTCCCGATCCTCCGTGTCGCCCAGGGCATAGTTGGTCTGCCCGTGCAGGTTCATGGTCTCCATGGGCAGGGTGATGTTGTAGAACTTCTCCCCGTGGACGATTTCCAGCCCCGGGGCCTGCGAAACTTCCTCATCCGGCTCGTCATAGGGGTCAAACAGAGCCACCCGGTTGCCCGCCATCAGCCCGGTCAGCAGTACATAGTGCCGGTAATGCTCGCTCCAGCAGCGCACCACCGCCGCGCCGCCCTCTTTCAGGCACCTCTCCACCAGACTCCCCGGCGCAATGACAGCATCCTCGCCATCCTGATAGGCGGTGCGAATCGGGAACTGGCACCCCTCTCCGAAGCCCTCCAGCCAGGAGCAGAGGTAGCGCATCACGGCCCGGGAGGTGCCGCGCTTGCCATGCTCGCCCTGCAGGGAAAAGGTATCGTTGCACAGCGTCCACACGCTCTTGATGAGGCAGGGGGGCAGCTCCTCCCGCTCGTAGAGGAAGCGCAGGGCATTGATGAGGCTGGTCGGGCCGCAGTCGTACTCGGTGGTCTGGGTGATGAGTCGGTTCTTCATGTGTATACCTCGCTTACGTCAGGGAATTGCGGGGGTCCAGCGCGTCCCGCAGCGCATCGCCAACCAGATTGATGCATGTCACCAGCAGGATGACCGCCAGCCCCGCAGGGAGCCACAGCCATGGCTTGGTGGTCAGGATGGACAGGGACTCCGCCCCGCCCAGCATGTTCCCCAGCGAGGGCGTGGGCGGCTGAACACCCATGCCCAGATAGCTCAGGGCCGCTTCGTCCAGAATGGAAATGGCAAAGACACTGGTGGCATACACCAGCACCGGGCCAAGGGTGTTGGGCAGTATCTCGGAAAAGAGGATGAAGCGTCCGGGCATGCCAGCTGTCCGCGCACTCTTGACGAAATTCGTTTCCCGCAGGGACAGCACGTTGCCCCGCACCAGCCGCGCCACGCCCGGCCAGTCCACAAAGCCCAGAATCAGCACAATCGTCCACAGCCCCGGCTCAAAGATGGCCGCCGCCACCAGCACCAGCAGGATGTAGGGGAAGGACATGACCATATCCGTCAGGGACATGAGGGCCTTGTCCACCCAGCCCCCCACATAGCCGCTGATAAGTCCCAGCACCACGCCGATGATGGTGGAATTGACCGTTGCCAGAAAGCCCACCAGTAGCGACACCCGCATGGCGTAGAGCAGGCGGCTGAACACGTCCCGGCCCACCTGGTCGGTACCCAGAATGTGCGCAGCGTTGGGCCCCTTGGAGAAGCCGCCCGTGGGCTTGGTGGGGGAATAGGGCGCAATGAGCGGTGCCAGCACCGCCATGACCACCAACACTGTCAGCACAAAGAGGCTGACCACCGCCAGACGATGGCGGCAGAACCGCCTAAGGATCGGCATCCATCCGGATGAGGGCATGGCCATACCTCCTTCAATACTTGATGGTGGGGTCTACCAGCGCGTACACGATGTCGGTGAGCAGGTTCGCCACCAGCACCACCACCGCCGACAGCAGACAAACGCCCATGATGACCGGGTAATCGCGGCCCAGAATGGCACTCATGGTGATAAGCCCCAGCCCCGGCCACGAAAACACCTGCTCAATGATGACCGCGCCGCCAAAGAGCGTGGGAATCTGCATGCCGATGACCGTCACAATGGGCAGCAGGGCGTTGCGCAGGGCGTGCTTGTTGATGACCCGCGCCTGGCCGATGCCCTTGGCCCGGGCTGTGCGCAGGTAGTCCATTTCCAGAATTTCCAGCACAGCGGAGCGGATGTAGCGGATATTGCTCCCCGCCACGCCTGCCGCCAGCACCAGCACCGGCATGACCATGTGCCGCAACAGGTCAGTCAGGCTGCCGTCCGCGCCGGGCGTGGTCATGCCCGAGGAGGGCAGCCAGCCCAGCTTCACCGTGAACAGGTAAATCAGCAGCAGGGCCATGAAAAAGCTCGGCACGCTGGAAAACACAAAGGAGGTCGTCACCATGGCGTAGTCCCGCTTCTTGTAGCGGTGTACCGCGCTGTAAATGCCTGCGGGAATGGCAATCAGCAACCCCAGCACCAGCGAGGAGCCCATCAACAACAGCGTCGGCCCGATGTGACTGGCAATCATGTCGGCCACGGGCTGGTAGCTCTTGTAGGAATAGCCCAGATTCCCTTGCAGCACCTCGCCCAGCCAGCCGATGTACTGCCGCCACAGGGGCTGATCCAGGCCCCAGGCAGCGGCACGCATGGCCTTCATGCTCTCGGTCATTTTGGGGCCGGTCATCATGTCGATGGGACTGCCTGCCAGATTCATCAGCAGAAAGTCAATGATGGTAATGCCCAGCAGCACCGGGATGGCCAGGAGTATCTTTTTCAGGATGTATTTCAGCATGAGCCTTCCTCCTGACGCAGCGCACGGTCACAGGCGGACAGATGGGCGGCATCGCCTGCCACAGGGGTGAGCAGGGGTGTCCGTCCGGCACAGTCCGCCGATGCAAAGGGGCAGCGATCCCGGAAGGGACAGCCGCTCAGGGAGGCCGCGTGGGCCTCGCCCTTCAGGGACAGCCGCTGGCGGTTGCGCTGGTCAAAGTCCGCGATGGGGGCTGCATCCAGCAGGGCCTTGGTGTAGGGGTGCGCGGGATGGGCGAACAGCGTTTCCGCATCCCCCGTTTCCAACACACGCCCCATGTACATCACCGCAATGCGATGGCTGACATAGCGCACAGCCCCCAGCCCATGCCCGATGAACACGCACGTCAGCCCCAACTGCTGCTGCAAATCCTTGAGCAGGTTCAAAATCTGCGCCTGCACGGACACATCCAGCGCGGACACCGGCTCGTCCAGAATGACCAGCTTCGGGTTCAGCGAAAGGGCCTTCGCCACGCAGATGCGCTGCCGCTGTCCGCCGGAAAACTCATGGGGGTAGCGGTTCCGTGCCGCGGCGGGCAGGCCCACCAGCTCCAGCAGCTCGTCCACACGGCGGGCAGCGTCCTGGCGGGTGACGATGTGATGGTACAGCATCGGCTCGGCCAGAATATCGGCCACACGCTTGCGGGCATTCAGGCTGGAGCCGCTGTCCTGAAAGACCATCTGGAACAGCGGGCGCAGGGGCTTCAACTGCCGCTCGGACAGAGGGTCGATGCGCCGCCCCTCCAGCAGCACCTCGCCGCTGTCGGGCTTTTCCAGCCCCATGATGAGCTTGGCCACGGTGGACTTGCCGCAGCCGCTCTCCCCCACGATGCCGAAGGTTTCGCCCTTCTCCACCGTGAAGCTCACATCCTCCACGGCGGTGAAGCGCGCCCGATGCAGCAGGGAGCCGTTGGCGGCGGGATAGGTCTTGCGCAGGGCGCGCACCTCCATCAGGGGTGTATGCTTGTCAGCCATGCTGCACCTCCCGGGCCTTTTCGCAGCGCACCAGATGCTGCTCCGTCAGCGGCGCGTAGGCAGGATGCTGCCCGCAGCTTTCCGCATAGGGACATCGGGGCGCAAACCGGCAGCCCTCCAGGCCGCTGTAATCCTCCGGCACCGCGCCGGGAATGGCGTAAAGGCGGCGGCTCCGGTCATCGTGAATGCCGGGGACGGCCTGCATCAGCGCACGGGTGTAGGGATGGGCCGGAGCGGTGAGCAGGGTGCGGGTGTCCGCCTGCTCCACGCACTGCCCGGCATACATGACCACCACCCGGTCGGCCATTTCCGCCACCACGCCGATATCATGGGTGATGAGCAGGATGGCCAGCCCCGTTTCATCCCGCAGGGAGCGCAGGAGCTGCATGATTTGCAGCTGAATGGTCACATCCAGCGCGGTGGTGGGCTCGTCGGCAATGAGCAGCTTGGGCTGACAGGCCAGAGCCATGGCAATCATGGCCCGCTGGCGCATGCCGCCGGACAATTGGTGCGGGTACTTGCCCATGACCCCCTGCGCGTCCGGGATGCCCGTGCGCTGGAGCAGGGCGACCGCCCTCTCCCGCGCCTGCGCCCGGGGGAGCTTCATGTGGCGGCGCATGCCCTCCGTCAGCTGATGGCCGATGGTAAACACCGGGTTGAGGGAATACATGATGTCCTGAAAAATCATCGCTGCATCCCTGCCGCGGATTTGATCCAGCTGCCTGTCCGTCATGGTGAGCAGCTCCTGCCCGTCAAAGCGGATGGAGCCGCCGGTAACATGACCCTGTCGGCTCAGCAGGCCCAGAATGGACAGGGCGGTAATGCTCTTGCCGCAGCCGCTCTCGCCCACAAGGCAGACAATCTCCCCCGGCGCGACCCGGAAGGATACCTTGTCCGTCTTGGGGACGCGCTTTCTGCCGCTGTCAAAGGCGATATCCAGCTCCTTCACCTCAAGGATTGGCTCCAATGCGCTCATGCCTTTCCATGTTCAGAATAGGGAAAAGCCTGTCCGGGGCATGACCCCCGGACAGGACGCAGACCGCCGGGCAGGCCGGGGCCTGAAGGAATTACTGCACGTCCCACTCGTGGACGTTGATGAAGGTGCCGAACACATCCGGCGTGGCGTTGAGCAGACGGTTGCTCACCGCGCCCAGCTTGCTGACGATATAGCAGGACACCATGGGGACGTTCTCCTGCACATCCTGGTTCACGGCCAGATAAGCCTTGCGGACATCCTCCATGTCGGTGGCGGACTGGGTGAGGGCCAGATTGGCGTCCACGCTGTCATTGCTGTAGTGGGTCCAGCCATCGGCGGAGAGCAGCCATGCCATGTCGCTGTAGGGGTCCACAGGAGCCAGGGTATATTCCACGCTCAGCACATCGAAGTCGCCGGAGCCGGCCACCTCCATGAGCATGGACAGGTCAACCGTCTTGATGGTGATGTTCAGGCCGACCTCCTGCATGGTGGCGGCAATATAGGCGGAAGCGTTGACGAAGGTGGCATCGCCGCTGTTGACGTACCAGGTCAGGTCAGCGGATGCGCCGTCCGCCGTGGCGGCCTTGACCAGCTCACGGGCCTTGTCGGGGTTGTACTCGGTCACGCCCAGCTCCTCGGAGTAGAAGGGGGAAGCGGAGCAGAGGAAGGCATCAACAATCTCGCCATAGCCCAGCACCAGGCCCTCCAGGATGGTCTGACGATCCAGCGCATAAGCCAGAGCCTGACGGATGCGCACATCGGTGACGCGCTGGGTATTGAAGAACACGCACTGGTTGGTCACGGGGGTAGCAGGCTTGGCGGTGACGTTGCTCAGAGCGGTGATGGCCTCGTAGTCCTCCAGCGGCATGTCGCCGGTGGTGGGCTGCACCAGGTCAATCTCGCCGGACTGCAAGCCAGCCAGCATCTGCGCGGGGGAAACGACCTTCAGGTTCAGCCGGTCCAGCTTGGGCGCGCCCATGAAATAGTTCTGGTTGGCCACATAGTTCACATAATGGTTGGGGTCATAGCTTTCCACGAAGTAGGGGCCGGAGATGACATCGGGCTTGCTGAACCACTCGCTGCTCAGCAGCTGATCCCGGGGCGTATCGCCCAGCACATGCTCGGGCAGGGGGAACAGATAGCGGCCCAGAATGTTCTCGAAGGTGTACAGGGCCACAGGCCACTTGGTGGAGACGGTCAGGGTCTTGTCGTCAATGACCTTCACGCCCTCCAGGCTGGTCGCGCCCTGGGGTGCAAGGCCGCTGTCATCCGTGCCGACAATGCTGGCCTGGTTCAGCCAGCTGTAGAAGCACTCGGGGCTGGTGATGAGCAGGAAGGTGAACTCCACGTCCTTGGCGGTGATGGGGGTACCGTCAGACCACACGGCATTCTCCTGCAGGCGGATGGTGAAAGTTTGATTGTCCTCGGTGGTGATGCTCTGCGCCAGCTGGGGCACGAATTCCAGCTCGGCATTGAGCTCCACCAGCGGCAGGAACACCAGCGATGTGGCGTACTTGACGATTTCGGTGGCATCGCACATGAGGGGATTCAGGGTGGTGATGGGCGAGGTCACGGCGATGTTGGCGGACTTCTCGCCCTCGGCGGCGAAGGCCACATGGCCGCACAGCAGGGTCAGTGCCAGCATGAGGGCCAGCAGGGAACGGAACAGATGCTTCATGATGGGGAACCTCCTTGCGTATTTTTGGGGGGATTTATTGAGGGAACGCCGCGTCACCCTCGGCCAGGCATGCCTGAGCCAAATCGGCCAGGTAGCAGGCTGCGGGCCAGAGCGCGGCAGAATCCACAGTGAAGCGGGGATGATGGGCCGGATACGCGCCGCCTGTGCCGATGCGCACGAACACGCCGGGCCTGCCCTGAAGGTACTGGGAGAAATCCTCGCCGCCCAGCGTATCCTCCTGCCGGTCGACCTTCAGGCCGCTGCCCAGCGCGACCCGGCGGGCCAGCGCACACAGGCGGCTGTCGTTGATGACGGCGGGGGAACCGGGCTGCCAGTCAAGCTCCGCTGTTGCGCCATAGGCGGCGCACACGCCCTCGACGATTTGCCGGAACTGCTTTTCCACCCGGACGCGCTCCGCTGGCTCCATGGTGCGGACGGTGCCTTCCAGCAGGGCGGTTTCGGGAATGACGTTCCACGTATTGCCCGCCGTGACGCGGGTGACGCTGACCAGGCTGTGGGAGAAGGGCGACAGGGTGCGGCTGACGATGGTCTGCAACGCCTGAATGAGTGCCGCCTGCACCACGATGGGGTCAAGGCCCTTGTGGGGCTGGGCACCGTGGCAGCCGCGTCCGCGAATGGTCAGTGCGAAGCGGTCCACCGCCGCCATGACCGGGCCTTCCTTGATGCCCACGGTGCCTGCCGGGAAGCCGGGGTAGGTATGGGCTCCCAGGAAGCACTGGCAGTCATCCAGCGCGCCGGTGTCCAGCATCAGCCCCGCGCCGCCGTCCACTTCCTCGGCGGGCTGAAAAACGACTTTCACACAGCCGCTGAGCTGCTCCCGCCGCGCATGCAGCAGCAGGGCCGCGCCCAGCACGCTGGATGCGTGGAAATCATGGCCGCAGGCGTGCATTTTGCCCGGGAACACGGATGCGTAGTCCAGCTCGGCCTCCTCCTGAATGGGCAGTGCGTCAATGTCCGCCCGCAGGCCGATGGCGCGGCCCGGGCTTGCGCCGTCAATGCGGGCAATCAGGCCGGTGGACAGGCCGCAGTCCAGCACCGTGATGCCGGCCTCCGTCAGCCGCTGGCGGAGATGGGCTGTGGTCAGCTTCTCCTCAAAGGCGGTTTCCGGGTGGCTGTGGAGATAGTGGAAGGTTTCGGTGAGCTGCTGGGCAAGCGTTTGCTGGGGCATGTCAATCACCTCCGTGCAGAGAAAATGAGCGGGCTTTGCCCAAAGAAAAAGCGCAAAGGCGTGATGCCTGCTTTGCAGCACAGCATCATCGCTTTGCGCGATCCGTTCATCTGTCTGGGTCAGTCTGTTTCCGGTTCAGAAACGGGCATGACCAGGTTCTGCGCAAAGCCGCTGTGTGCCCATGCGCGTACACATCTCGTTCATCAACATGAACATCCTTGCGCCCCCTGTCTTTGGTCATACTCGCCCGAAGGCTGGACAAATGATATCATACCCCGCCATGCTTGTCAAGAAATCGGATTCCCCATGGCACAAAAAAACAATGGGGGTACAGGGTGGTCGAACATGTTGCGCTGGGCTGCCGCCCAGCCCTGCGCAGGGGTTTCACCCCTGCTACCGAACAAGGGGCATCGCCCCTTGACCCCTTCGACGCTGGCGCGGTTCCTTGGAGGTTATGTGCCGGTGGAGCCGAAGCCGCCGCTGCGCTGGGTTAGTACCTCGGGTTCCTCGGCCAGGCCGAAGGGGACGAAGATGCCCTGGCAGAAGCGTTCGCCCCGGGCAATGGTCACGCTGTGGTCGCCGCCGTTGACCAGCATGACCAGAATATGGCCCTCGTTGTCCGCACCATAGTAATCGCTGTCAATCACGCCAATCGTATTGGCCAGGCGAATGCCGTGCCTGCGCCCCAGCGAGCTGCGGGGACAGTTGAGCAGTACCCACCCCGGCGCGATGCTGACCCGCACCCCCGTCGGGATGACGGCCTGCTGCCCCGGTGCAAGGGTCACGGTAGCGGGGCAGGTGAAGTCGTACCCTGCGCTGCCCTGTGTGGCGCGGCGCGGCAGCGGGATATCCGCCACGGGCAGGGCATCCGGCAGGTGCATGTCCTGCTCATACTGCCGGGGGGATACATGCTCAAAGCGGGCGATGGTCATGCTTGCCCCTCCTTCCAGCGGGTATAGGCATCCGCGAGGTCGGCCAGCTGCTGCAGGGTGAGCTTTTCGCCCCGGACGCGCTCATCCAGTCCGGCGGTATGCATGAGGGTCACGGCCTGCTCCCGCGTCATGCGGAAGGTGGCGCACAGATTGTTGGTCATGGTCTTGCGCCGAAGGGCAAAGGCGGAAGCAGCCACACGGAAAAAGTCCTCCTCGCACAGCACCTGCACAGCAGGCGTATCGCGCACCGGCAGGACAATGAACGCGCTGTCCACCTTGGGCTGCGGGGTGAAGCAGCTGGCAGGGACATCCAGCGCGAGATACGGCGCGCAGTGGTATTGGCAGCGCACAGCCAGCATGCCCCAGCCCTCGTCCCCGGGAGCGGCGAGAATCTTGTCCGCGACCTCCTTCTGCACCATCAGGGCCAGCCGTTTCAGGGGCAAGCCGCAGGTGAGCAGCAGGTTGATGAGCGGCGTGGTGATATAATAAGGAATATTTGCCACCACGGACAAGGGCTTGCGCAGCGGCTCCGTGACCTGCGGGAGGTTCAGCTGCATGATATCGCCCTGCATGAGGGTGAAATTGTCGGCTTCGCGCATATACGCTTCCAGCAGCGGAATGAGCCGTTCATCCAGCTCCACCGAAAGGACGTGATGCGCCCTGCTGCACAGATACCGGGTCAGCGACCCTGCGCCCGGCCCGACTTCCAGCACATCGTCCTCCGCCGTCACGCCGGACAGCTCCGCCAGTGCCGCCAGCAAGGCTTCATCATAGATAAAATTCTGCCCCAGCCCCTGCTTATAGCGCAGCTGGCTGTCCCTGATGCGTTCCTTCGTCTTGCTCATACCCCAAATCCTTTCTTTCCATCCTGAACCCAGTATACCACATCCCCCCTCGATTGAAAAGCCGCACCGTCCCCCACGCCACATGTTCCGTGTCGTGCGGCGTGACGCTGCATGCATCCCCTAAAAACAACGCCTTTCGTACAAAAAAATACCATGAAGAAAGCCGGACTCCATGTCCGCAGGCTTTCTTCATGGAAACAGGAACCGTGTACCATGCTCAGGCTTTTTTCTCAAGATGCCGCTGCCGCGCCGACTGGATGCCATGGCCCACCGTGATGACCGCGCCCACAATCAGCGATATGTAGTAGGTGAAGAACCGCCACAGCAGCAAGGCCATCAGTCGAATACCATCGGGGAACACCTGCGCGAAGTACAGCGCAAAGACACCCTCCTGCGCCCCGGAGGCACCGGGCAGGGGCGTGTAGGCAGCGGAGGTGTAGAGCATCACGCCCAGCGCAATCAGCTGACAGCTGCTCACGCCCTGCAGCCGGAAGGCGGAATAGACAAAGCAGATCACCAGCATCAGGCTCAGCAGCTGGCCGGCGGCCAGGAGCAGCTGCGCAATCAGGTTCGTGGGGCGGCGCACCAGCAGCATGATGCTGTCATGGAAGTTGCACAGCACTTCCTCCCATTTCTGCCGGGTGGCCGCGGGGTGCTTGCACAGACGGAGCCATGTACACAGGCGAATCACCTGCCGGATGATGAAGCGCACCAGCCGCTTGTTCAGGGCCATGAACACCACCATCAGCACGGTGAAACAGTTGTACACATACCCCACAATCAGCATCCACATGTGGGAGCCGACCTGCTGCTGGATGAACGGCCCGTTGGCCACCCACAGCACCGTGCCCAGCACAGCCAGCATAAACTGGAAGCAGAACAGCTTCACCGTCAGCGCGGAGGTGCCCACGCCGATGGGGACGCGCCGCTTGGTCAGGTAATAGACCTGCATGGGCTGTCCGCCGGTGGCACCGGGGGTGATGTTGGAATAGTACGCCCCCAGCACGGTCACGAACATGGCATAGCGGAAGGTGATTGGCTGCCCCTGGCAGCGGAGGAAATAATACAGGCTCAGCGAATCGAAGGTGATAAAGGCCAGATAGGCCGCGATGCACAGGGCAATCCATTTCGGGCCGATGGAGCGCAGGGCCTCCACCGCGCCGGACATTTCCTGCCCGTTAACGCCGATGAGCAGCACCAACGCCAGCGTGCCGAAAATCAGCGCAAAATTCAGGATGGTTTTCGTTGCCGGCTTCATGATGCCTCCTCGTTTCTTTTGCTCGGATGTGGCAACAGTATAGCATACTTGCTGCCCTGCGGCAAGTTAAAGCTTCATGAAAAGCATGCCGCAAGGGGGAATGCCTGATGTATAGATTGAACTGCGCAGGCACAAATTATCCAGCGAGCGGGAGGACTGCGCATGAAGGAGAACCACCGCCTCATGGCGAAAAGAATGGAAGAATACCTGCACGCGCTGGAGCAGCTTCAGCTGGCGGAATACCTGCGCTATGCCCAGGATACCCGGCGGCTGATGCGGACACAGTTCCTGGGCGGACTTTTCCGGGGCATGGGCATGGCGGTGGGCTTTACCATCCTGGGCGCGGTGCTGGTCATCATCCTGCAAGCCCTGGCCCAGAAGAATCTCCCGGTCATCGGGGATTTTCTGGCACAGATTGTGGCCATTGTTCAGAGCAGATTGGAGTAGGATATGCTGCGACGTTATGGCTGGATCGCACTGCTGGTGCTGGCCGTGGATCAGGCCGTGAAAATGCTGGCTGGCCGTTGGCGGGCCACCTTTTCTTTACTGCCCGGGCTGCTTGCCTTCACCTATGCGGAGAATACCGGCATGGCCTTCAGCCTGCTGAGCGGGCAAAGCTGGCTGCTGGGGCTGTTCTCGGCCGGGGTGATTGTGGCGGGGCTGCTCGTGCTGCACCGCTACCGGCTGGGGCCGCTGCCCAGCGTGGCGGCCATGCTGCTGCTGGGCGGTGCGGCGGGGAACATGCTCGACCGCCTGCTGCGCGGCTATGTGGTGGATATGTTCGAGGTGCTGGCGTTCCGCTTTGCCATTTTCAACGTGGCGGACGCGGCCATCACAGTGGGGGGAATATTGATGACTTTTTCCCTGCTGTTTCATCCCAAAGACTGGAGCGATGCACATCATGCCGACCCCTGAAGAACAGCTGATTGAATGCCTGGGCGATGGCCGCCGCATTGACGTACTGCTGGCCCAGCACAGCGGCCTGACCCGCAGCCGTGTTGCCGCGCTGATGGACGAGGGCCATGTCACCGTGGACGGCAGGCCCGAAACCAAGACCGGCGCAAAGCCCACCGCGCAGCAAACGGTACGCCTGCTGATTCCCGCACCCAAGCCTGCCATTCCCCTGGCGGAGGACATCCCACTGACCATCCTGTATCAGGATGATGACCTAGCTGTGGTGGTCAAGCCCTGCGGCATGGTGGTGCATCCTGCCGCCGGGAACGAGGACGGCACACTGGTCAATGCCCTGCTGCATCATCTGGACAGCCTGGGGGGCATCGGGGGCGAGCTGCGCCCGGGCATTGTGCATCGGCTGGACAAGGACACCTCCGGCCTGCTGCTGGTGGCCAAGCATGACGAAGCGCAATTGTCCCTGAGCCGTCAATTGCAGGAGCGGCAGATGGAGAAGCATTACCGCGCCCTGGTGGACGGCCTCATCAAGGAGGACAGCGGACGCATCGAGGCCCCCATTGCCCGGAGCAAAAAGGATCGCAAGAAAATGGCCGTTGACCCCGAGGGCCGGGAAGCCATCACCGAATGGACGGTGCTGGCCCGGGGCCGGGGCGTGACGCTGCTGGACGTGCATATCCTCACCGGGCGCACCCATCAAATCCGCGTGCATATGAAGCACATCGGGCATCCCGTATGCGGCGACCCCATCTATGGCAGCCCCAGGGGCGCGAAGGTGCCCCGGCTGATGCTCCACGCCTATACCCTCACCTTCACCCATCCCGTCACCGGTGAGCGCATGACCTTTACCGCACCCCTGCCCGATGCCTTCCTGAAGGGCTTGACAAGCCATGGAGCCATCCTGTAAACTGGTGAATAGAACGATTCGATTGGTCACATCCTATGGACTAAGGAGACTATGCCCATGACAACGACCGTTGCTTCCTCGATTCTGGTGGCTGATCTGATCGGAGTCATGCTGGTTTTAACCCTGTATTTCAGCAACCAGCGCAGGCCGCATATGCACCGGGACATGCGGCTGGTGACACGTATGCTGTGGATGACCCTGGTGGCCTGCGTGGCAGACCTCACGCTGGCCTGTATCGACGGCCAGCCCGGCATGTCCAATACGGTGCTGCTGTATGTGTGCGGTTCCTTGCTGTTTCTGATGAACGTTCTGACCAGCCTGACGTGGGTCAAGTTCATCATTATCCATCTGAGCATTCCTTTTTCGAACCAGCGCAAGCATATGTATGTGTTCCTGCTCATCCTGTCCTGTGCGCTGCTGGCCGTGAATCTGTTCTATCCCTGCGTGTTCAGTGCGCAAGACAATGTGTATGCGCGCGCCGGCGGCTTCTGGTTCTTTACCTGTGTGATTTTCCTTGCACTGGGTGACAGCCTGTACCTGTACATCAAGTGCCGCGCCAAGGTAGGCATGCTGCGGGTGTTCCCGGTGTATGTGTTTCTGGTGCCGATTCTCACTGGCACCATCGTGCAGACGCTCTTCACGGAGCTGACCATTGGCTGGCCATCGGTGGCGGTGGCCATGGCCGGTGTCATGAGCGCGCTGAAAAACGAGGTCATCTTCACCGACCGCCTGACCGGCCTGCATAACCGCGTATATCTGGAATTCTTGCAGCAGGAGATTCAGAAAAAGAAGAAAACCTATGTCTCCGGCATCATGATTGACCTGAACGACTTCAAGCAAATCAATGACCAATTCGGCCATTCCATGGGCGATGCGGCCCTGATTGCCACGGGTGATATTCTCAACCGCATCTTTGGCGAATACGGTGTGGTCATGCGCTATGCCGGGGATGAATTCATTGTTCTGCTCAACATTACCGATACGCTGCGCGTGGAGCAGCTCATGGAGGAAGCCCATCAGGCTTTTGCGGACTTCAACCGCACCAATTCCATGCCCTACCGGCTCTCTGCCGCCATGGGCTTTGCCATCCTTGACCTGAAAACACAGACCATGGACGAATTCATGAACCGGATAGACCATGAAATGTACAAGGAGAAGAATGCCTATTACAGCCAACCTGGCCGCAACCGGCGCAAGGGCTAAAGGGTGTCGGCCTTGGGGCACAGGGCGGCATATTCCTCCACCCCATCGGCAATGGCCTGTGCCAGACGCGCCTGATACTCGGACGTGAGCAGCAGCTTTTCCTCCGCCGGGTTGGAGATGAACCCGCACTCCACCAGGGCGGAGGGCACCTCCAATTGCAGGATGAAGTAGTCACCCGCCATGGCCTGACGCTCCCGGATGGGCTGCAGGCCGGTGATGAGCGCAGCCTGCAAGCAGCCTGCCAGCAGCCGTCCCGCGTCCGCGCCCTGGCGATAGAACACCTGCGGGCCGGATTGACGGCTGTCCCGGTACTCGTTCATATGAATGGATAGCACCATATCCGCGTGGCTGTTGACGGCAATGGCCACGCGGTTTTGCATGTCCTGCCGTTTTTTCGTCAGGGCGGCGGGGCGTTCCTCCTCGCACAAATCCTCGTCTGTCCGTCGGGTCATCACCACGGATGCACCCCGGGCGACGAGGTTTTTTTCGACCTCCAGTGCGACAGAGAGGTTGATATGCTTCTCCCACACGCCGCTGCTGCGGGCTCTGGCACCGCCGTCATAGCCGCCGTGACCCGGGTCCACCAGAATGACCCAGCCGGTCAGTGGCAGCGGCTCCGGGGCCGTTGTTGCCTGCGCAGGTGTGGGTGATGTCTCTTGTGTTGCTGACCGCCGGGCTGCCAGCACCGCCACCACCGTCCCCACCGCCAGCGTGACGACCACCGCCACCGCCAGCCACCGTTGCGCCCTGCTTCCGTCCATGGCACGCACCTCCTGCCGACAGGGTATGCGCTGTCCGACCCTGCAAGAACATCGGCATGGAAAATCTGGCATACCGTTTTTCCATGCATAGCCCCGCTGTGGAAAATGAAGCCTCCTTCATTTTCGGCCTGTGGGTAAGTGCGTTATCCATCCACACAATGCACAGCGTTATCCACAGCCTTGCGAACGGAAAATCCTTGATTTACGCCATTCTTTCTGAGTTATCCACATTATCCACAGGTTTTCCACAGCTTTCCTCCACATGCTTTCCCCTGCTCCGGGGCATTTTATCCCCAGCCAAACACGGGACTTTTGGCGTTCTTTGGATATATCCCCAATTGTTGAATTGCATATTTATGCACAAAAATGATGATTGGATTGTCCTGTCATTGTCCGAATCGGTGGCGAACAGGCCCTTTCGGGCCATGCTGCTCCTGCAAATGCAGGAAATTGCCCTGTTGCCGTCAAAACTTTCAGGTGCGCAGGTTATCCACAGGCATAAAAAGCGGCCTGCTCCCTATGCAGGGAGTAGGCCGGGCGAAGCGAAGTCGGATGAGGTCGTTCCTCATGCAGGTATGCGGAACCTGCCGTTTCCTACGCGGACGAACTGCGTTGTCTGCTTGGAAACTCACGTTTTCTCTTTTCCTTTTTTGCTGTTCGGGCGTGTTGCGCTGGGCTGCCGCCCAGACCTGCGCAGGGGTTTCACCCCTGCACCCCACAAGGGGCATCGCCCCTTGACCCCTTTCCGCTGGCGCGGTCCGTTGGGGGGGGGTTAGCGGGTTTGGGTTAGGTAATGGGTGAGGGAGTCCTCCCAGGGGGGCAGCTTCTCGAAGCCTTCCTGGGTCAGACTGGCGGTGCTCAGGCGACCATTCCGGGGCACCTTGGCCATCCAGGGTGTATCCACCGGGCGCACCGTACAGCGGGTGCCCGACAGGCGCAGGATGCTGCTGGCCCATTCCGCCCGGGTGCAGAAGCCCTCGCCCACCATGTGATACACGCCGTAGCGTTCCGTGGCCAGCATGTCGCACAGCCGCTGGGCCAGCTCCGGCGTCAGCGTGGGCGAGGACACCTCCGTGCCGCACATGATGATTTCGCTCCGGCCCTGTGCCATGGTCAGCACTTGCTGCACAAAGTCCTCCCCTTCCCCGCCGTAGAGCCAGGAGGTGCGGACGATGAAGTACCGGGTCATCAGGCTGGAAATGGCTTCCTCACCCTGCGCCTTGGTCAGGCCGTAGACGCTGCGGGCGTTGGTGCGCTCCGTGGTTTCCCAGGGTCTGTCGCCATCGCCGGGGAACACGGCCACGTCCGAGATATACATCAGTTTGGCATCCACCGCCAGCGCGGCACGCACCACGTTCAGCGTGCCCATGCCGTTGACCTCGGCGCACTTCTGCGGTTCCGTTTCGGCCTGCTCCGCATCGGTGTAGGCGGCGCAATGGAGGATGGCATCCGGCCTGTACGCCTGCACGGCGCGATGCACCGCCGCGCCATCCAGCAGGTCAAAGTCCTCCCGATCCACGCCCAGGCAATCCACCCGTCTGTCCCGCAGGCAGCGCATCACCGCTGCACCCAGACGGCCTGCCGCACCCGTTACCAGTACCTTCATGCTCTCCCTCCGCTCACCGGTCGCCGTACATTTTCTGATAATACTGCTGGTATTCCCCGGAGATGATTTCTTCCCACCAATCCCTGTTGTCCAGGTACCACTGGATGGTCTTTTGAATGCCGTCCACAAACTTCGTTTCCGGCAGCCAGCCCAGCTCGCTGTGGATTTTCGTGGGGTCGATGGCATAGCGCAGGTCATGGCCCTTGCGGTCGGTGACATAGGTGATAAGGCTCTCGGGCTTGCCCAGCGTCTGGCAGATGATCTTCACGATGTCGATATTGCGCATCTCATTGTGGCCGCCGATGTTGTACACCTCGCCCACCCGGCCCTTGCGGATAATCAGGTCAATGGCCTTGCAGTGATCCTCCACATAGAGCCAGTCGCGGACGTTCTCGCCGGTGCCGTAGACGGGCAGGGGCTTGTCGGCCAGGGCGTTGGCAATCATCAGGGGGATGAGCTTTTCCGGGAAATGATAGGGGCCGTAATTGTTGGAGCAGCGGGAAATGGTCACCGGCAGGCCGAAGGTGCGGTGATAGGCCAGCACCAGCAGGTCAGCCCCGGCCTTGGAGGAGGAATAGGGGCTGGAGGTATGAATGGGGGTTTCCTCGGTGAAGAACAGGTCAGGCCGATCCAGCGGCAAATCACCGTAGACCTCATCCGTGGACACCTGATGATACCGCTGGATACCGTACTTGCGGCAGGCATCCATCAGCGTGGCCGTGCCGATGATGTTGGTTTGCAGGAACACGCCGGGGTTCTCGATGGAGCGGTCAACGTGGCTCTCCGCCGCGAAGTTGACCACGATATCGGGATGCTCCTCCTCAAAGAGGGCGAACACCGCCTCCCGGTCGCAGATGTCCGCCTTCACGAAGCGGAAATTGGGCTTGTCCATCACGCCCTTCAGGGTGCTGAGGTTGCCCGCATAGGTCAGCTTGTCCAGGCAGATAATACGATCCTCCGGGTGCTTGTCCAGCATGTGGAAGATAAAGTTGCTGCCGATGAACCCGGCACCGCCGGTCACGATGATGGTCATAGGTATCCTCCTCAGATTTCGCCGTAGACAAAATTGCAGTCGCTGTCCGCCAGCGGGGGGGCTTTGGTATCCTTGGGGGAGAGCAGGCTTTCGTCCACCTCGCCCCAGTCCACGCCGATGGCGGGGTCATCGAAGCGGATGCCCCGGTCACATTCCCTGCTGTAGAGGTTATCCACCTTATAGCAGAACACCACATCCTCCGTCAGGGTCACGAAGCCATGTCCGAAGCCCCGGGGGATGTAGAGCATCCGCTTGTTCTCCTCGCTCAGCTCCACCTTGACCCATTGCTTGTAGGTGGGGCTGCCCTTGCGCAGATCAATGGCCACATCCAATGCCGCGCCCCTGGTGACGCGCACCAGCTTGGCCTGCGCCATGGGGGCATTCTGGAAATGGATGCCCCGCAAAACGCCCTTGTGCGCCGAGAAGGACTCGTTGTCCTGCACGAACACCGTGTCCAGGCCCACCGCCGCGAAGTTCCGCGTGGAGTACGTCTCCATGAAGTAGCCCCGGGCATCCCCATGCACATCCGGCTCCAGGATGCACACGCCCGGCAGCGGAGTGTCGATTCGCTTCATCAATACCGCACCTTTCCTTCCGCCACGGCCTTCAAGTGGGCACCATAGGGGCTCTTGCCGTAACGGGCCGCAGATTCCAGCAGCTTGTCCCTGCTGATCCAGCCGTTCCTGTAGGCAATTTCCTCCGGCGCGCTGATTTTGATGCCCTGCCGCTGCTCAATCATGCGCACGAAGTCTGCCGCGTCCACCAGGCTGTCCATGGTGCCGGTATCCAGCCATGCGAAGCCCCGGCCCAGCAGCTGCACATCCAGCAGCTCCTGATGCAGGTACATTTCATTGAGCGTGGTGATTTCCAGCTCACCCCGGGCGGAGGGCTTCACCTCATGGGCCATGGCGGACACGCCCTTGGGGTAGAAGTACAGGCCCGTGACAGCGTAGTTGCTCTTGGGCTCTTTGGGCTTTTCCTCCACGGAGACGACCTTGCCGCTGTCATCGAACGCCACCACGCCGAAGCGTTCCGGGTCGGTGACATAGTAGCCGAACACGGTGGCCCGGGCATTCTGCTCGGCGTTTGCAGCAGCGGTGCGCAGAATCTTGCCGAAGCCATTGCCATAGAAGATATTGTCGCCCAGCACCATGGCGCAGGCCTCGGCCCCGATGAAATCCTCCCCCAGCAGGAACGCCTGTGCCAGCCCATCCGGCGAGGGCTGCACGCAGTAGCTCAGGTTCAGGCCGAACTGGCTGCCGTCCCCCAGCAGATGCTCAAAGCGCGGGGTATCCTCGGGGGTGGAAATGATGAGGATATCCCGGATACCCGCCAGCATCAGCGTGGACAGCGGATAATAAATCATGGGCTTATCGTAAACCGGCAGCAGCTGCTTGCTCGTAACCATGGTCAGGGGATACAGCCGTGTTCCGGCACCGCCGGCCAGAATGATGCCTTTCATGCTTCAACGCTCCTTTATGTGCAACTACCCTACAGAATCAACGCAATGGCATTATACCATGGGCGAGTGTAAATTTCAATGACGGATATCCCCGGCGGCTTTCCTTTTCCCATCATCCGTGGTATAGTAGGGTCATATTCCCCACCGAAAGGAGACATTCCCCATGCGTTTGTTCCGTTGTCTGCTGGCCGTGCTGCTGGGCTGCATGCTGTGTTCCTCCGCGCTGGCCGCCACCGCCACCCCCACGCCTCCGCCCATTCCGCTGGCACAGACGCAGCTGGAGCCGCCTGCCATCATTCAGCGTGTGCTGGACATCGCCTACAACGAATGGCAGACCCTGGACGGCAAGGTTCTCAAGAAGGTGAACAAATACACCGAATGGCGCGGCAAGGGTGTGAGCTTTGGCTGGTGCGGCGGCTACATCACCTGGTGCATGCTGGAGGCCGGTGTGCCCATGGAGGAGCTGGAGTACGTCAAAAAGAATGCCGGTGCGGACGGCTTTTATCCTGCGCAGGGGGTTTTCCATGTGAAGGAAGCCAGCGTGGGCAAGCTGCTGCGGGGCTATCAGCTGATGAACCGCACCACGCAGGTGCCGCAGAAGGGCTACCTGCTGGTCTACGGCTGCTCCTACAACAAGACCATCCACGTGGCCCTGGTGTATGATGTTCAGGAGCTGGGCGAGGGCCGCTTCCGCCTGACCACCCTGGAGGGCAACATGTCCAACCGGGTCAAGCTGTACGTCCACGACTACGACATGAACGCCGATGACTGGCAGAAGAACCTTTCCGCCGTGCCGGAAGCGGAGCGCACCCTGACGGAATCCGCCTGCATCGACTACACGGTACCTTCCAGCAAGCCCAGCAGCTCCGCCAGCAAGAAGTCGCCCTATTATGTCAACTGCTTCCTGATGACCTGGGTACCCGATGACGAATACAACGCCCTGACCACCCCCACCCCTGCGCCCTGAACGATAGCCTGATACCCCCAAAAGAACGGGTGTGGAACGCCCCTTGCCGGGCAGGTTCCACACCCGTTTGCCTGTTATACGGTTTCGTAGTGGTTCATGCTGTCAAAGTTTTGCAGCACCAGATGAGCGGGGTCAAGGGTCAATGTCATGTCCACCGGGCCAAGCGCATGCCGCAGCCGTTCCACCGTGTCCTGCGAATACCAGCCGGGACGGTAATAGGCCAGGGTAATATGCGGTGTGAGGGCATAGCCCAGCGGGCGCACCGTTTCCAGCGCGCCATACATGGCATCCAGCCGCCGCCAGCTGTCCTCGTCCGCAGGCTTCACCCCCAGCACGATGCTGGTATTGACCATGTTGAACATCCATGTAGTGCGCATGTGCAGCGGCGGCAGCTCCCGGCACAGGGCCAGCAGGGGGCGCGCACCTGCCTCGGTCTGCGCCATCCAGGCTGACAGGCCCTCCTGCTCGGGCGTGCCGTTGGCCAGGTCATGCAGCGTCACATGGAAGGTATCCGCGTCCAGGGGCTGGGCCAGCATGTCCGGCGCGGCGCGGTACAGCCCCTCCTGAAGCAGGGACAGGCGTCGCTTGTCCTCCTCCCCCAGCAGGAACACCGTGGTATTCCCCCGGAAGGGAATCAGCCGTCCCGCGTCATCCACCTTGCTGCGCAGGCCGGGGCGGGTCTCGAAGCTGCCCACCTCCGGCAGGCTGTGGGCAATGTAATCCTCCAGCATATTGAGCATCATGCATGTCTCCCTTCTGTGTCCGTGAGCCCTGTGTCAGGACTGCGCACCGCGCTCATCCTTCAGCAAATCGGTCAGCAGGGCTTCACAGCCCCGGGTAATTTCGTCAAACACATAGTCGAAGCGGAAGGTGAACCATGGATCCTCCACATCGCCGGGACGATTCGTGTGCCCCAGCAGCAGGCTGATTTTGCACTGCTCATCCCCGCCGAAGATGCGCAGCATCCGGTACGCGTTGTCCATATCCATGGCCACAAAATAGTCATAGCGGTCATAATCCGCCCGGGAGAGCTGCCATGCCCTGTGGTCGCTGGCAGGCAGGCCGCGGCGTGTCAGCTCCTGCTGCGCGCTGGGGTACACAGGGTTCCCCAGCTCCTCGCTGCTGACCGCTGCGGAATCCACGGTGAAGCGGTCAGTCAGGCCCCGCCTGACCAGCAGCTCGCGGAAGATGACCTCCGCCATGGGGCTGCGGCAAATGTTGCCGTGGCAGACGAACAGTACCTTTTTCATGGTTGCCATCAACCTCCTAAGCGCAACGCCTTCCCAAAAGAAAGGGCATCGGTGTGATGCATTCATCATACCACACCGATGCGCTTTTTTCTATAGAATCTGCAAAGATACGACTGGGGCGAGGGCACACCGATAGAGGCTGCGGAACCTGCCGTTTCCAGCGCGGACGAACTGCGTCGTCTGCTTGGAAACTCACGTTTTTTGCGGTTCCGTTTTACAATGCGAACGTGTTGCGCTGGGCTGCCGCCCAGACCTGCGCAGGGGCTTCACCCCTGCACCCCACAAGGGGCATCGCCCCTTGACCCCTTTCCGCTGGCGCGGTCCCTGGGGAATTGTCAGGAACGTGCATGCTCACGGGCGTAGATGGCCATGGCGCATTCCAGACGCTTGCGCTCCAGCTGGCACTCCATGTCGTAGGGCTGCGAGATGTCCCCGTGGAAGGCCTCCGCATTGGCCGCACAGCCGCCGGAGCAGAAGAACCGCGCCCAGCATTCCCGGCACTTTTCCTTGGCCAACACGTTGTTGCGGGCAAACCTGTCCTGAATTTCCGTGTCAAAGGTGCCGTCCAGCACGCTGCCCATCCGGTAGCCCTCCCGGCCCACGAATTGGTGGCAGGGGTAAATGTCGCCATCGGGGGTCACGGCAACGTACTCATTGCCCGCGCCGCAGCCGGTGAGCCGCTTGCGCAGGCAGGGGCCGCCTGCCAAATCCACATTGAAATGGAAGAAGTTGAACCACTTGCCGTTGGCGCGGCGGTCAAGGTAGATTTGCGCCAGCCGGTCATACTCGGCCTTGAGCTGGGGCAAATCCTCCTCCTTCAGGGCGTACTCGCACTGGGGGTCGGTGACCACAGGCTCCACGCTCAGCTGCTCGAAGCCTTCATCCGCCAGGAACAGCACATCATTGCCGAAGTCCTTGTTGTAGCCGGTGTAGGTGCCGCGGACGTAGTATTCCTTGTCCCCGCGGGCGGCGGCGAACTTCTTGGCCTTCTCGGCAATGATGGCGTAGCTGCCCTTGCCGTTGACGGTGGGGCGCATGCGGTCATGCACCTCGGGGCGGCCATCCATGGAGATGACCACGTTGTGCATTTCCCGGTTCAGGAAGTCGATGATTTCATCGTTCATCAGCACGCAGTTGGTGGTGATGGTGAACTTGAACTTCTTGTGCTTCTCCTGCTCGATGGAGCGGCCATAGGCGACCAGCTGCTTCACCACCTCGAAGTTCATCAGCGGTTCACCGCCGAAGAAGTCCACCTCCAGGTTCACGCGCTTGCCGCTGTGCTCCACCAGCCAGTCCAGCGCGGCCTTGCCCACCTCGTAGGGCAGGAGCTTGCGCTCACCCATGCAGAAATCGCCCGTGGCGGCAAAGCAGTACTTGCAGCGCAGGTTGCAGTCATGGGCGGCATGCAGGCACATGGCCTTGATGGTGCCCTTCTCGCGAACCTGCTCCACATCGTCATAGTTGTCGGGAGCGTTGAGCGCGCCGATTTCCTCCAGCTGCTTCAGCTCGCCGATGACCTCGTCCAGCTCCGCCTCGGTGTAGCGGTCCCGGAGCGCGTCCTTGATTTCGGCCTCGCTGTGGTCGTTCCACAGGCTCAGCACATCATAAGCCATATCGTCGATGGCATGAACCGCGCCGCTGCCCACGTCCAGCAGCATGGGCTGGCCCACCGCCTTGAATGTATGAATCAACTTGGCATCCTCCTGCTTTGCGTTTGTTCTGATTCCATAGCAAAAAGGGCGGAAACGCCCGCCCTTTTCGCGTTGCTGCTGCGGCTTACTTGCCGAAGGAGCGGTTGAGCTTGCCCTCGTTACCGGCCAGGACAGCGTTGTTCTCCCGGTTGGCGCAGGACTGGTTGGCCACGGTGCAGCTGGTCTTGCAGGCGCTCTGGCAGGAGGCCTGGCACTCGCCGCAGCCGCCGTGCACCAGGGACTGCTTCAGGCAGGGATTTTGAATGGTCTGGATATGCTTCATGGGAACATTCCTCCATCGCTACTGCGCAGGCCCGATACGGCCCGGCACGTTTGCAGAATATCTTCCAGCCGGAATCGGCCCGGAATATGACTGATTATACACCATTTGGCCGCAACATGCAATCACCTGGGCGAAATATTCGCCAGAATCAGCCCCACGATGCCGCCTCCGGCCACGCCCATGCCCAAATCGGCCAGATAAGCGGATACGGGCGCATTCTGCCCGGAGAGCAGCGCATAGAGCGCGACCCCTGCCGCCATATACATCAGCCCCACGGCTGCGCCCCGGAGCAATCCGCCATCGCCGCCGCGCCCCACCGCTGCCCATACGCCTGCCACGATGGACACCAGCTTGAGCACCTGATTGAAGATGCGCACCGCGCCCTCCGTGGGACGAATCCACTGCATCAGCAGCGCAAAGATTGCCACGCCTGCCAGTGTGGTCAGCACGGCCACGCCCAGCCCCTTGAGCAGCCGCAGCCACGGGGATGCGTTCGCGCTCCGGCGGCGGCGGGCCGTTCTTGTCTGTGCCATATCGCATAGCCTCCTTCACCGTCCATGTGCTTGATGCTATGCGCTGCGGCAACGGAACATGCATACTCATTTTTGTCTAAAAAGCTTCACCGAGCGCAGCGGATTTTTCGTTCTGGCAAAGCTGAGTAAAGCGAGGCGTACTGGAAGTACGTTGAGCGCAACGAAGCGCAGACAGGGCGGAAAAGACGCTGTGCGAATGAAGCGTTTCAGGTGAAAATGAGGATTACCGCTTGGGGACAATTTCCAGCCAATAGCCGTCCGGGTCCACGATGAAGTAGATGCCCATGCCGGGGTTCTCGTAGCAGATGCAGCCCATCTTCTCATGCAGGGCATGGGCGGCATCGAAGTCCTCTACCACAAAGGCCAGATGGATTTCGTTATCGCCCAGGTTGTAGGGCTCGGTGCGGTCACGCAGCCAGGTCAGCTCCAGCAGGTGAGGGGTGGTGCCGTCGGTGAGGTACACCAGCTTGAAGCTGTGGTCAGCGGCTTCCTTTTCCCGGGCCACGGTCAGGCCCAGAGCCTCCTTGTAAAAGGTCAGGGACTTGTCCAGATTCAGGACGTTGATGTTGTTGTGCGCAAAGGTGAATTGCATGAACGTCACTCCTTTCCCGATGATGATACCATATTTTTCGCCCCATGGGAAGGAGAAGTTGCGTTCCTGCGCGAATACGAACGAATATTCCCTTCATGAAAGGATGATGGTCATGCCTGATGTATACGCCCACTGTCCCACGCTGACCAGCCCGACCCTGACCCTGCGGCCCGTCACCATGGCAGACGCGGCAGCTTTGATGTCCGTCTACGGGGATGAAACGCGCCTGCCCTTTTTCAACAGCGACAACTGCCACGGGGACCATTTCCACTATCCGACCCTGGCGCGGATGCAGCAGGCTGTGCAGTTCTGGCTGGACAGCTACGCGCAGGGATATTTTGTGCGCTGGGCCATGGTGGCGGCGGGAGGGCCCATTGGCACGGTGGAATGCTTTCACCGCGTGGCGGAGGATGCTTACGGCGGCTGTGCGCTGCTGCGCATCGACCTGCGGGGAGATATGGAGACCCCCGACATCAACGGCGCATGCCTTGACCTGCTTTTGCCCTGCCTGAAGGAGCTGTTTCACGCGGACAGGGTGGCCATCAAGGCTCCGCCGGTGGCACAGGCGCGCAGGGAAGCCCTGCGGATGCGAGGATTCCTGCCGGGGGATGCGCCGCTCATTGGGCATGATGGGACGCGCTACGGGGATTACTGGGTGCGGGGGCTGTGAAGGCTGACGGGCCGGTTCACGCGAAAGGGACAGCCTGCATGGTGGCAGACTGTCCCTTTGGTTTGTCGGGAATGGAACGGGGCGCAGCGGGGGATGAGGGCGTTCCCTGGCGGGCTTCGGAACCTGCCGTTTCCTACGCGGACGAACTGCGTCGTCTGCCTGGAAACTCACGTTGCTTCTTTTCCCTTTGAGTAAATGGAACGTGTTGCGCTGGGCTGCCGCCCAGACCTGCGCAGGGGCCTTGCCCCTGCACCCCACAAGGGGCATCGCCCCTTGACCCTTTTTACGCTGGCGCGTTCCCTTGGAGATTAGTTGTTCAGGGCGTTGTAGTCGATTGTGGGCTTGGCGGCTTCAATCCACTGCGCGACCGTCGCGTCATAGGTGGTGTCCTGCTTGTCGGACAGCAGCTCGGCGGACAGCGTTTCGCTGACCTCCTCCAGGGCCACAGGGCCCTCCACCACATCAGCGGTGTACTGGATGATGTAATAGCCGTACATGCCCTGCACCTTGTCGGACACATCGCCCACGTTCTCCAGGGCCATGGCGGCAGTCAGGAACGCTTCGTCAAAGTTGGTCTGCTCGGCGTAGATGGTGTAGCCGTTCTGCGCGGTCACACTGTCGCCCTGCATGCCGGGGTCGTCGGTCTTTTCGGCCATGAGGGTATCCCAGTCCGCACCGTCAGCCAGCTGCGCCAGCACGTCATCCGCTTCGGGCGCGATGGCGGCATAGGCCAGCTTCTCAGCCATCTTCTGCTGTGCACTGTAGAAGGACAGCTTCTCCTTGGACTCAGCCAGCAGGCGGGCCAGCTCGGCCACTTCCTCGGTCACTTCCTCGCCAAAGGAATCGCTGATGTCGGTCACAGTCGCCACAACCGCGGCGGCAAGGTCGGTCTGGGTCGCCGGGTCGGTATCCTCCGCAGCGGCCTGCTCCAGCGTGACATTCACCTGCTGCACCAGCGCGTCCACATCGGTGATGCCCAGAGCACTCAGGCTGCTCATGTAGGAAGCAATCAGGGCCTCCTCATCGGCAATCTTGCTGTCCAGCTCGTCCAGCACCGCCTGATCCTCCTCCGTAAAGGAAATCAGAATCTGCTTGACCTGCCGGAAGCCGGCGGGACGGTAATACACGGTGCTGCCCGCATTGGCGGCAGACACATAGCTGGCGGGGCTGGACGTATAGGTGGTCTTGGCCTGCTCCACCTGCTCGTCATAGGCAGCTTGCAGCTCCGCATCGGTCACGACCACATCCGCGATGACGTAATTGTACAGCTTCTCAGCCGTGATGACGGACTTCTCGTAGTCCACCACGCTCTCATACGTCACGCCCAGCTCAGCCGCCTTGGCCTCCAGCGCGGCGGTCAGCTCATCGCCGGTCAGCTCGGTATCGGCCAGATAGCTGCGCTGAATGCTGTCCAGATTGGACTGCCAGGTGGCAGCGGCATTCGCGTCCAGCTCGGCCTGCTCCTCCTCGGTCAGCTGATCCAGGCCCAGCTCGGCAATCTTCGCCTCGGACACGGCCTGCTCCACCAGCGCATCCACCACAGCCTGCTGCGCTTGCGCAATGACCGCTTCGCTGGTGATATCATAGCTCATGCCGAACATGCTGTACAGGTACGCCGTGTAGTTGAGCTGATAGTCAACCTCGTCCTGAATTTCACCCTTGGTAAAGACCCGGTCACCCACGCGGATGATTTCCGTGGCGCGGTCAACCGCCATATCCTTCTCGACCAGCGCGCAGCCGGACAGCAGCATGGCCATCACCAGCAGCAGCGCAAGCAAAGCCTTCTTGTTCATTGAACATACTCTCCCATCCAAAATAATCAGGATACTTGCGATATTATACCGCAAGTATCCTGCAAAGCGCAAGGAGAAATCCGCCATTTTCCTATGAATATTCAGTGAACATGCACATTTTGGGGATATTTTGCCCGTCAGGGCGCGATTTCGCCCTTCAGGCCGTAAAGCTCCTTCATATAGCCGTCCAGATTGCCGTATTCGCTTACGGTGATGCGTTCAATGCCCAGCCGCTTCATGACCGCCAGCAGGATGCAGATGCCATGCACCACGATATCCGCCCGATGGGGCTGCAGGCCCGGGTGCTTGAGCCGCTGTGCCATGGGCATGTCGGAGAGCAGCCATGCCTGCTGCTCCACCTGCGCCAGGGTCAGCACCGTGCCGTGCATGTAGGTGCGATCCGTCCAGCGAATGCCCTTGACCATCGCTGCCAGCGTGGTGAAGGTGCCGCCCGTGCCAATCCACTTCTCCGGCAGGGTCAGCGTGGGATGCTCCCGGAGCTTGTCCGTCAAAATATCCGTGGCAAGCTGTTCCACCAGCGGCAGATCGCTGTGGGAGTCGATGGCTTGCCGCCGATGCAGCCGCACCGCGCCCATCTGGCAGGAGAAGGCGCACCGCAGCTGCTTGCCCTGCCCCACCACCACCTCGGTGGAGCCGCCGCCGATGTCAATCACGCCGCAGTAATCCCCATCCGTGGCCCCCAGGAAGGACAGCTCGGCTTCCTTCTCCCCGGAGCAAACCTCCAACTCGACACCGGCCTGCTGGCGCAGCATGGCTGCAAAGGCTTCCTGATTGGCCGCGTCCCGGGTCGCGCTGGTGGCAAAGAGCCGCACCTCCTGCGCGCCCCTGGCCCGGGCATCCTCCGCCATGCGCCTGACCGCCGCCACCGTCGTGGCCATGGCTTCCTGCTGCAAGCACCCGTCCTTGTCCAGCCCTGCAAACAGCCGCGTGCCTTCCCTGTCCCGCCACAGCCGCCGTGCATGGTTGCCCTCCACCTGTGCCACCAGCATTCGCACGGAATTGGACCCGATCCCGATGACTGCCGCTATCATGACAGCATGCCTCCCTTCCGCCTTGTCCCTTTGTATCCGATTGAGAAAAAGAGGAACCCGCGCACGCAGGCTCCCCCATCAGTACATGGTTATTTCGTCCATGAGAATTTGCAGCTCTTCCCGGGTGTAGCCCTCCAGCACCTTGGGGTTGATGACCTCAAAGCGCAGCTCTCCCGGCTTCAGGAACGCATAGTCCTCCCGGGCGCGGGCCTCGATATAGCTCGCTGTGCCGACCTTTTCCAGCTCTGCAGACAGCTCCAGCTCGATTTCCTGCAGGTGCGTGAGCTCTTCCTGCATGGCGGTTTCCCGCTCCTGGGCGGTGCGCAAATCCCGGGCGTTGCTCCACAGGCCTGCCGCAAACAGGGCCACAATCAGCACACAGGCCACCGCCATCGCCTGCCACCGGATGACCACCCGATCCATGCGCGTCACTCCCTTCGCGACCCCTCGGCTTCATCATTAGTTGATATGATTTCCGCATCCGGCATGGGAAATCCTTCTTTTTTCCTGCGGAATTTTTCCATCCGGCTGCCCAGGCGCGCCGCACCCTGCCCCACCGCGCTCATCAGCGGGCTGACCCCTGCCAGGTACAGCGCGAGTCCCAGCACAAGCCCCAGCAGGCCATAGGCTCTCAGCCCTGTGCCAAAGCGCGTGAGCGTCCACAGCAGCACAAGGCCCAGCGTCAGGGCCGTCAGCACATCCCCCGCCAGACCGGCCATTCGGCTCCTGCGCCGCAGGGCGCGGCTGAGCTGATGCAGCGCACCCAGCCCCAAGCCCCCTGCCATCAGCCACAGGAACAATTGCGCCTGCACCGCCTGTGCAAAGAGATTTTCCAGCATCATCCCAGTGCCTTGCGCAGGAAGCCGCCCCTTCGCCTGACCCCGCTGCCCTCGTAGACTGCGCTGTCAATCACGCCATCCACGCTCAGGCGGCCTTCCTCCAGCTGCAAGCTGGACACATGCAGCCCTGAGCCTGTGAGCGTCAGGCGGCCGCCGTGGGTGTGCAGCACCACTGCGCCGTCATCGAAGCTCTCCACATCCGTCACGCCGGTGACGATGGCCTTCTTCCGCTGCTCCATGGTCAGGCCGTAGGGCTTCTCGGGTGTTGCCGCGTCCCTGTTCATGCCTTTCGCCTCCCTGTCTGGGGAAGCGTATGCCCTTTGTCTCCGTATTAGACCATCATGCCTGATGCGCCTGCCAGGCCTGACGCACCGCTTCCAGCGTGGCCAGCCAGCGGCCGTTGTGCTCCGTGTCCCACAGCGCGGCCTCCGCCACATGGCATTGCAGCATGAACAGGCCCTGATAGTCCCGCTTTTCGCGGCATTGCTGCATCATGTCCCGAATCAGCGCAGGGTCAGCCGTGTGGTCGGCAACATCCCGCAGATTGTCCATGCAGCCTGTCAGCAGCTGGTCAATGGTCAGGTCGCAGTCCTCCCGCTCGAGGGTCGCTTGCAGCTTCTCCAGCCTGCGCACGGCTTCCTCCGGGGGATAGCCGCACTCATACTGGGCGATGAGGTACATCCACGCTTCCTCCATACGCTCCCAGTTTTCCAGGATATGCCCTCCGGTGAAGATGAGCATCCCCTTGGCCCGGGCAAAGTCCCACGAGGCCCGCAGGGCCAGCAGGGGCAGATGCCCGCAGGCGTTGTGCAGCCGCAGCCAGTCCTCCTGCTGGAAGGGCTCGCCGCTGTCATAGGAAAAGGTGGCTGTCCACAGGCCGCAGGGCTCCTGACGCACCCGGAAGCGGCAGCTGTCGGCATCCGCGTGGCCATAGAGCCGACTGCCCAGCATGCCGTAGTAGAAGCCGCATTCCTCCGGGCTTCCCTCCTCCTCGGCGCGATGCTGAATCTGGGCCAGCAGTTCCTCCAGCTTCATGGGCGGAAGCTCCTCCGACGGATCCTCCTCCTCGCCACAGTTGCGCAGCATGACGCGGCACAGCCGGAGCATATCCTCCTCCCCGCCAATGGCGACCACACGGACACGATGCAACGTAGCCATGATATACCTCCTGAACGCTGGCCTTCCCTTGTTGATGGAAGCTCCAGTGCGTTAATTAGGCTCTGCGGTGCAGGCTGCGGAACCTGCCGTTTCCGGCGCGAACGAACTGCGTCGTCTGCTTGGAAACTCTGATTTTTTCCGATTCCTTTTGGCTGTTCGAATATGTTGCGCTGGGCTGCCGCCCAGACCTGCGCAGGGGTTTTACCCCTGCACCCCACAAGGGGCATCGCCCCTTGACCCCTTCGACGCTGGCGCGATCCCTTTAGAAGAAGCTTACCTGGCTGGTTTCGCTCAGACCCTCCAGACTGCCGTGGGCGCGGAGCAGCTCGATGACGGCACTGGATATTTTGGTGCGCTCCTTCATGTCCTCAATGGACAGGAAGGGGGCCTTGTCGCGCTCGCGCACAATGGCGATGGCCGCGCTTTCGCCCAGGCCGCCCAGGCTCGTGAAGGGGCAGCGCAGCGCGCCGTCCTCAATCAGGAAGCGGCTGACGTGGCTCTTGTACAGGTCGCAGGGCAGGAAGCGGAAGCCGCGCATGTTCATTTCCAGCACCAGCTCCAGACTGGTGACGGCGGTTTGATCCTTGGCAGTGGCCTTGGGATCGTTCTTGATATCGCGGATTTTCTGCTTGATGGTCTGCGGGTCAATGAGCATGGTGCAGGCATCGAAACCATCGCCGCGCACGGTGAAGTACGCCGCGTAATAGGCCAGCGGATGATGCACCTTGAACCACGCAATGCGCAGTGCGCTGGTCACATAGGCCACAGCATGGCCCTTGGGGAACATGTACTTGATTTTCTTGCAGGAATCAATGAACCATTCCGGCACGTTGTTGTCTATCATGGCCTTTTCCATCTCAGGCTTGAGGCCCTTGCCCTTGCGCACCGACTCCATGGTGGTGAAGGCCAGCTTGGGGGCCACGCCCCGGTCGATGAGGTAGTTCATGATATCGTCACGGCAGCAGACGCATTCCCGCAGCACGGCTGTGCCGGAGCGAATCAAATCCTGCGCATTGCCCAGCCACACGTCCGTGCCGTGGGACAGGCCGGAGATGCGAATCAGCTCCTCCATGGTGGAAGGCGTGGTATCGTCCAGCATGCCGCGCACAAAGGCCGTGCCGAATTCCGGGATGCCGAAGGTGCCCGTGGAGCAGTCGATTTGCTCGGAGGTAACGCCCAGAGCCTCCGGGGAGTGGAACAGGCTGCGCACTGCCGGGTCATCCAGCGGCACCTCCGTGGGCGGGATGCCCGTCAGCTCCTCCAGCATATGAATGACCGTGGGGTCATCATGCCCCAGACAGTCCAGCTTGACCAGAATGTCGTGCATGGAGTTGAAGTCGAAATGCGTGGTGGTAAAGTCGCTCTCCAAATCGTCCGCAGGATGCTGCACGGCGGTGAACTGGTAGATTTCGTATTCCTTGGGCACCACCACCATGCCGCCGGGATGCTGGCCGGTGGTCTTTTTCACGCCCACGCAGCCTGCGGCCAGCCGCTCCTTTTCCGTGTTGCCCGTCTGAATGCCCCGCTCCTCCAGGTACTTCGCGACATAGCCATAGGCCGTCTTGTCCGCAAGGCCCGTGATGGTGCCTGCGCGGAACACATGGTCATGGCCGAAGAGCTCCTCCACATAGTGGTGGGCGCGGTTTTGGTACTCGCCGGAGAAGTTCAGGTCGATATCGGGCACCTTGTCGCCCTCAAAGCCCAGGAACACCTCGAAGGGAATGTCGAAGCCGTCCTTGCTCAGGGGCTTGCCGCACAGGGGACAGTCCTTGTCCGGCAGGTCAACGCCCACCTGATACAGGGACTTGTCCACATCGAAGAAGCCCTTGCGGCAATGGGTGCAGCGATAATGGGGCGGCAGGGCGTTCACCTCAGTGATGCCGCACATGCGCGCCACCAGACTGGAGCCGACAGAGCCGCGGCTGCCCACCAGATAGCCGTCATCGTTGGACTTTTTCACCAGCTTCTGGGCGATGTTGTACAGCGTGGCAAAGCCGTAGCCGATGATGGACTTCAATTCCTTCTCCAGCCGCTTGACCACAATCTCCGGCAGGGGGTCGCCGTACAGCTCCCGGGCTGTGTTCCAGGTCATGTTTTGAATATTGTCCGCCGCGTCCTCCCACAGGGGCTGGAAGGTATCCTCGCCCTTGGGGTGGATGGGGAAGAGTTGCAGCTTCTCCACCTGGTCGGCAATCATGCGGGGGTTGTCGATAACCACCTCATGACATTTTTTCGGCCCGAGATAGGCAAATTCCTCCAGCATTTCATTGGTCGTCTTGAAATACAGGGGCGGCTGCTGGTCGCAGTCCTCATAGCCCATGCCCGCCTGAATGATGGCGCGGTTGATGGCGTTGTGCGGGTCAAGGAAATGCACGTCCCCCGTGGCCACCACGGGCTTGCCCAGCTCCTCGCCCAGGCGGACGATGGTGCGGTTCAGCTCCCGCAGGCCTTCCTCGTCCGGCACGCGGCCCTCCCGCACCAGAAAGGCATTGTTGCCGATGGGCTGGATTTCCAGATAGTCATACCACGAGGCGATTTCCTTCAATTTCTCCCAGGGCTCGTTGTCCAGCACGGCGCGGAACAGCTCTCCGGCTTCACAGGCGGAGCCGATAATCAGCCCCTCCCGGTACTGCTGGATGATTTTCTTGGGCATGTGGGGACGGCGGCGGAAGTAGTCCAGATGCCCGATGGACACCAGACGGTTCAAATTGACCAGTCCCGCCTGCGTTTTCACCAGCAGAATCACATGATAGCTCTCGCCAATGGCACCGCCCTGCAGCAGGTTCAGGTCGGACAGCTTCGTATAGCCCTTTTCCTCCTTGATCTGCTGGAACATTTTCGCCAGGCACAGGGCTGTGGCGGTGGCATCATGGACGGCCCGGTGGGCGTTCTTGAGCGACACGCCCAGCTGCTTGCACACGCTGCCCAGCTTGTGGGTTTTCATGTCGGGGTACAGCTTGCGGGCCAGGGTGAGGGTATCCAGCACCGGCGCGTGATAGGTGATGCCCAGGCGGCGCAGCTCCGCTTGCAGCAGGGCCGCGTCAAAGGCGGCATTATGCGCCGCGATGGGATGCCCGTCCATGAAGGCCATCAACTGGGGGATGGCCTGCTCGGCGGTGGGCTTGTCGGCCAGCATCATATCGGTGATGCCGGTAATCTCGGTGATTTTCGGGGACAGGGGCCGCTGGGGATTGACCAGCAGGGACAGGCTGTCCGTCACCGTGCCGCCCACCAGCTTCACCGCGCCGATTTCAATCACCCGGTCCACGGCGGTGTTCAGGCCCGTGGACTCAAAGTCCAGCACAATGATGGTATCATCCAGCGGACGGTCATCAGCGTCCTTCACCACGTCCTTGTCATCAATGAGGTAGCCCTCACAGCCGGGGATGAGCTTGATGGGCTGCTTCTTCACCGCATTGAAGGCCGCCGGGAAGGACTGCACCACGCCATGGTCGGTAATGGCCACGGCGGGATGTCCCCACTTGATGGCCCGCTTGATGAGGTCACCGGCGGGGGTCATGGCATCCATGTTGGACATGTTGGTGTGCATGTGCAGCTCGATGCGCTTTTCCTCAGCGGTATCCTCCCGCTCGATGCGCTCCATGGGCACCATGTCCCGCACGGAGATGGACAGCTCCCGGGCAAAGCTATCGTAGAGGCATTCACCGCGCACCTTGACATTCATGCCCAGCTTGATTTGCTCCACCTTCTCCATCACGGCGCGGCGTTCCTCCTCGGTGATGGGAGGCAGCGGGGCCTCGTCGTCCTTGCGTCGGCCAAATCCACCGCCCTTGCGGAAGCGCAGGAAGGTCTTGCACAGGATGGACGAGGTATAGTCCGTGATGGCGAAGGTCACCAGCAGCATTTCGCCGCCCTTGAGCTCCTTGGTTTCCAGCTTGAAGATATCGCCCTGCACCACCACCAGACCGCTGTCACTGGCCAGCTCCTTCATTTCCACCGGATGGTCAGCAATGCCCCGGCCCAGGATGGGCTTGCCCAGGGCGGTGTCGGTCATTTGCGGGAAGATGGGTTCCGGCTTCTTTTCCGGGGCTTTCTCCGGCTCCTTTTTGGGGCGTGGGGCGGTAGGCTTGCGCTCCTTCTTTTCCTTGGGCGGGGCGGCGTGGTCGGAAGCCAGCTCCTGCAAGGTCACAGCGGCCTGCAGGGCCTTGTCGCGCTCGCGGCGCATTTCCTCCAGCCGGGCCTCCTGATTGCCGGCCACGGTCAGCTCCACCTTCACATCGGCGGAGAAGATATCCTTCACAGCCTGCGCCAGACGGCCGGTGATATTTTGCCGCGCCATGTATTGCAGGGAGAAGTCGTCCGGGAAGGTCAGGGTGATGCGTTCGCCGTCGCACCGCCAGTCGATTTGCTCCATCCAGCTCACGGAAGCGGGGTAATTGCGTTTGAGGAAGTCGGTCAGCACCTGCTTGTAGCGGCTGATGTTGTCCAGAAAGTCCTCCTTGAGACCCGGGGAGACCACCCGCAGGGCCAGGGGCTTTTGCGGAAAGACCTTGCGCAGGATGCTCTCCATTTTCAGGAAGGCCGCTTCCTCCACCAGCACCGCTGAGTCGAAGGTGATATACACCTTGCCCTGCGCCCAGACGTACACCACCCGGGGAGAGGACAGCTGGCCCTTCAAATGCGGCAGTGCGGCATAAATCTGGCTGAGCAGGTCCTCGTAGCTCATGCGGTCATCTCCTTGTGTGAAGCTGAACAAGGGCGGCTCTGTCAGCCGTCCTGTGCGGTGTCAATATTATATACCATTTCCCCGGGATGGGTCAAGGCAGGGGGGCGCAGGCGGGCTGCCCGGAATGATGCACCAGTCGGCCCATCCCTGCTCTCCTTGACTTTTCAGCCCTTTGGGGGTAATCTGAGCCAGAGGAAGCAGGCATGCTGACATCGTGCACAAGAGAGGGGGGATAGCGCATGATGATTGGTGAAGCCGTTCGTGAGCGGATTCTGGAGCTGTGTCAGGAGCGGGGCATCACGGTGAACCGCCTGTGTACGCTCAGCGGCGTAACACAGTCCACGGTGAACAACATCGTCAACGGCCGCAATCACAGCGTTACCCTTTCCACGTTGAAGAAGCTCTGCGATGGGCTGGACATCTCCATTCAGGCGTTTTTCGATTCTCCGCTGTTCCAGCATCTGGGGCAGGAAATACGATAATGGCCCGTCCCGGTGCAGAACCGGAACGGGCTGTTTTGCGATGGTGGGAGCCATACGGGAGGGGAAAGGCGTTCCTTTGCAGATGGCGGAACCTGCCGTTTCCGACGCGGGTGGGCTGCGCCGTCTGCTGGGAAACTCGCGTTTTTCTCTTTTCCTTTTTGCCGGTCTAACGTGTTGCGCTGGGCTGCCGCCCAGACCTGCGCAGGGGTTTCACCCCTGCACCCCACAAGGGGCATCGCCCCTTGACCCCTTTCCGCTGGCGCGGTCCCTTGGAGTTACTCGGTTTTGGAGGCGGCGATTTTGCGGGCCTCGCGGATGAGGATTTCGGCAAGGTCGCCTTCTACCTTCACTGGCTCCTGGCCCTTGCGGAACAAGGCACCGCAGCCCTTGCCGCCAGCAATGCCGATGTCCGCTTCCCGCGCCTCGCCGGGGCCGTTCACCACGCACCCCATCACGGCCACCTTCAGCGGCACCTTCACATCCGCCAGCTCCGCTTCCACCCGCGCCGCAATCCCCGCCACGTCAATGGCCGTGCGCCCGCAGGTCGGGCAGGATACCAGCTGCACCCCCTGTGTGCGCAGGTTCAGCGCGCGCAGGATATCCCACGCGGCCTTGCCCTCGGGAATGGGCGAGCCCGTCAGGCTCACGCGGATGGTGCTGCCAATCCCCCGCGCCAGCAGCGCACCAATGCCAATCGCGCTCTTGATGGTGCCCTGCCCCGGCAGTCCGGCTTCCGTCACGCCCACATGCAGGGGATAGTCGCAGCTTTGCGCCGCCAGCTCATAGGCTTCGATGGTCAGGCGCACATCGCTGGCCTTCATGGACAGCACGATATCGCCAAAGCCTGCCTTTTCCAGCATCCGGGCGTGATTCAGCGCGCTGTCCACCATGCCCCGGGCCGTGGGGCCGCCGTCCCGGGCGAGGATATCCCGCTCAATGGAGCCGCTGTTCACCCCGATGCGGATGGGTACATGATGGGCCTTGGCGCAGTCCGCCACGGCCTGCACGTTCTTCTCCCCGCCAATGTTGCCGGGGTTGATGCGCAGCTTGTGAATGCCGTTTTCCATGGCCAGCAGGGCCAGCCGATGGTCAAAGTGGATGTCCGCCACCAGCGGTACGGGGGATGCGTCCACCAGCTGGCGCACGGCACGGGCGCAGGCCTCGTTGTATACGCTCACGCGCACGATATCGCATCCGGCTTCCGCCAGTGCGCGGATTTGATTCAGCGTTGCAGGGACATCGGCGGTGTCGGTGTTGGTCATGGACTGCACCCACACGGGGTTGTCGCCGCCCAGCTTCAGCGTCCCCACGGGGACGACACGGGTCTTGTACATGCTGCTTCCTCCTGTCGCTCTATTCTGCCCTGCCCTTAACGGAACAGGTTCAGCACATCCCGGAAGGTAAAGAAAATCATCACGCCAAAGAGGAACACCATGCCTGCCAGATGCACCATGGCCTCCTTTTCCGGGGCAATGGGCTTGCGGCGGATGGCCTCCACCAGCATGAACAGGAACCGGCTCCCGTCCAGTCCGGGAATAGGCAGCGCATTCATGATACCCAGATTGATGGATATCACCACCAGCAGGTTCACGAAGGCATCCAGACCGCCGCTCTGCACCTCCTGGCTGACCAGACTCACCACACCCACCGGGCCGCTGGTCTGCTCGAAGCCCTCGCCGGTGGTCACCAGGGCACCCAGAGCCTTGATAATCACGCCGCTGGCATAGACGCACACGTCCCAGCTGCTGCTCACCGCGCCCAGGAAGCCCACCGGCTGCCGTTCCACACGGTACACGCCGCCGATGTTCACGCCCACACGATATTTGCCGGCCTCCTCATCCCAGAAGGGGGTCATGTCCGTTTCAAAGGTGGTATCGCCGCGGGAGACGGTTATGTGCAGCGGCGGGTCACCGGCCTGATAGCCGCCAATCATGCCCAGCAGCGTATCCACCGTGCCGTCCAGCACGTCCACACCGTTCACGGCGGTGATGATATCCCCGTCCCGGATGCCTGCGTTATAGGCCGGGCCTGTGGCGGCAACCTCCGCAATGTAGGGGTCTACGCCCGTGGCCACGCCCACGCCGCCAATCCAGAAATACAGCGTTGCCACCACAAAGGCCAGCACCATGTTCATCAGCGGCCCCATGGCCACCGAGAGCATGCGCTTCCACACCTTTTGACGGTTGTAGGCCCGGGGATCGCTGCGGGTCTTGCCCGTGGCATCATCCTCGCCATAGAAGGCACAGTATCCGCCGAAAGGAATCACCCGCAAAGTAAAGGCTGTGCCGTGCTTTTTGCTTTTCCAGCCGATGAGCTTGGGGCCGAAGCCGATGGCGAATTCCATCACCTCAATGCCCGTCAGCCGCGCCGCCAGAAAATGTCCGGCTTCATGCACCGTCACCAGAATGCCCAGCAGCAGAATTGCAATCAATACATACACGATCGACATAAGGCTCCTTTCCGCCTGTTAATGCGCAACCTTGGGCAGCAGCTCCCTGACCGCCTGCCGCGCCTGCGCGTCCGCGTGGAAGATGTCCGTCAGGGTGTTGGCGGGCATCGGGCCGAGCTTGTCAAGGGCACCCTCCACCAGATGGGTAATGCCGCCGAAGGGGATTTCCTCCCGCAGGAAGGCCGCCACGGCTTCCTCGTTCGCGCCGTTGAGGATGGTGCAGGCCGCACCGCCTGCGTTCAGGCACTCCCCTGCCAGCCGAAGGGCCGGGAAGCGCACCGGGTCGCCCGGCTCAAAGGTCAGCTGTCCCAGCGCGAACAGGTCAAGGGGTCTGCTGCTTGTGGTCAGCCGCTCCGGGTAGGCCATGGCATACTGGATGGGTACCCGCATGTCCGGCACGCCCAGCTGCGCCAGCACCGCGCCGTCCGCGAACTCCACCGCCGAATGCACAATGCTCTGCGGATGCACCACCACCTGAATCCGCTCCGGGGGCATGTCAAAGAGCCAGCGGGCCTCCATGATTTCGAGGGCCTTGTTGAACATGCTGGCCGAGTCGATGGTGATTTTCGCGCCCATGCTCCAGTTGGGATGCTTCAGGGCCTGCGCCGGGGTGGCTGCGTCCATCCGGGCCTTGTCCCATGTGCGGAAGGGGCCGCCCGAGGCCGTCAGCAGCAGCCGCACGGGCCGGTTGGGGGCCGCGCCCTGCAGGCACTGGAAGATGGCACTATGCTCGCTGTCCACGGGCAGCAGCGGCTTGCCTGCGCGGCGGGCGGCTTCCATCACCAGATGACCGCCCGTGACGAGGGCTTCCTTGTTCGCCAGCAGCACCTGCCGCCCAGCCGCGAGCGCATCCATCACGCTTTGCAGGCCCGCAATGCCCACTACGCTCACCAGCACCATGTCCGCGCTGATTTCCGCTGCGGCGGCATGCAGAGCTTCCTTGCCCATGACCCAGCGGCAGAAGCGCAAATCCTCCGGGATATCCGCCATGGGGATGGGCTCGGTCAAGCCTGCCAGCTCCGGGCGGAATTCCCGCACCTGCCGGAACAGCAGCTCCTTGTTGCGGTGCGCCGTCAGCGCACAGACCCGGAAACGCTCCGGGTGCAGCCGCACAAGCTCAAGGGCCTGCGTGCCGATGGAGCCAGTGGAGCCAAGTACAGCCATGCTTTGCATCGAAAACAAACCTCCTTGCCGACCGGGGGCAATCTTCATTGTAAACAGCCGCGCTCTGCCCTATGACAGGGCGCGGAAACATAAACCCGTCGGAAGGACGCATCCCTCCGACGGAAACAGTCGCTCACAGCATCACACAGAAGCAGAACACCACCACCGACATGAACAGGATACTGTCAATACGGTCCAGCATGCCGCCATGCCCGGGGAACAGGTTGGAAAAGTCCTTGATGCCGCAGTGCCGCTTGACCATGGAGGCCCACAGGTCGCCCATCTGGCTTGCCACGCCGCCCACCAGACCCATCAGCAGATACTGCCACCAGCTCGGCAGGAGCAGCCGTGTTTCCGGCGACACGCACAGATAGCCGATACCGCCCACCAGCAGTGCGGTCAGCAGACTGCCCACCAGCCCGGCAATGGCCCCGGAAATGGTTTTGTTGGGGCTGACGGCGGGACACAGCTTCGGCCCGCGAACGCGGCTGCCCACCGCATAGGCCGCCATATCCCCCACGCAGGGCGTGGCAAAGGCCAGGCACAGCAGCACCACCTGCAGGCCCTTGGGCTGCATCAGGGACATGGCCACCACGCACATGCCCGGCAGGGCAATGGTGAACAGGGGCATGATGCTCATCAGCGCATCCTCCAGCCGAGGCTGGGCGCGGAACATGACGCAGATGGCCGTGAGCAGGAACACACCCATGATGAGCGGAACCAGCACCCGCGTGCCGCCCAGACTCGCCAGCGGGATGCTCAGCACCACGCCCAGCCAGGTGGGCCACGCCACAGGCCGGTTTCCCGCCACCTTCAAGGCATGATACTCCTCATACATGGCGATGCAGATGCACACCAGTGCCGCCGTAGCCATCACCGCGCCGCCGAAAATCATCAGCACAGCTGCCGCCGCCGCCAGAACCGCACCGGTGACAACCCGCTGCATCTTCTCATTGCTTCCCGCCATCTTGCAACCTCCTGCCAAAGCGTCGCTCACGTCCGCCATAGGCCGTCAATGCCTCGTCGTAGTCCGCCACGGTAAAGTCAGGCCACAGCACCTTGGGGAACAGGAACTCCGCATAGGCGCACTGATAGAGCAGGAAGTTGCTCAGCCGCATCTCCCCGCTGGTGCGAATCATCAAATCCACCTCCGGCTGACCCCGGGTATACAGGTGGCAGGCGATGGCTTCCTCGTCGATGTCCTCGGGCAGCATTTGCCCTGCCTGCACCAGCTTGGCCAGCTCCCGGGCCGCACGGGCGATTTCCGCCCGCCCGCCGTAGTTGAGCGCGATGTTCAGGCGCAGGCCGGTATTCTTGCAGGTGCGGTCCTCCGCTTCCATCAGCACGTCCCGCTGCTTGTCCGGCAGGCCCTGCTTGTCCCCCAGAATCAGGATGCGCACATTCTTGGCATCCAGCTCGTCAATTTCCGAGGCGAAGAAGTCAAGAATCAGCTGCATCAGCGCAGCCACCTCCTCCGGGGAACGCTTCCAGTTCTCCGTGGAGAAGGCGTAGATGGTCAGGGCCTCAATGCCCAGGTCATCCGTGTGGCGGATAATTTCCCGCAGCGTCTCCGTTCCCTGCCGATGGCCCTTGGCAACATTGAGCTTGTGCTTCTTGGCCCAGCGGCCGTTGCCGTCCATGATGATGGCCACATGCCGGGG
>JBJEUL010000175.1:0-16016 GCA_051883835.1 Aristaeellaceae bacterium | reverse complement strand
TGCACTCCGTCACCGTGCCCTGCACATGGTCGATGATGTCCTTCCAGAAGGGCGGACGCAGGAAGTTTTGATTGCCCTTTTCGCCGGAATGAACCTTCACGGCTACCTTGCCGGGCAGGGGCTTGTCCAGCAGCTGATAGAGCTTCAGCACGGATGCCGGGGTGATGTCACGGGTCAAATAAACCTTGGCCTTCATGATAGACAGCTTCCTCCTTGGGAATGTCGGTCAGTTACAGCTTGCCATGCTCGCGCAGCAGCTCCTCCACCAGCGCGACACACTCGAATACCATGTCATCGCAGTGAGGCTTCTTCTCCCGGCCCTGCTCCTTGTTGACGCGCAGCAGGGAAGCGCAGTCCAGCAGGCCGTCATGGTTGGCCTTGAGACGGCGGTAGTATTCCCCGATGGTCTTGGGGTCTTCCAACCCAAACAGCCCCAAAGCCATCAGCCCGCCGGTGATGGCACCGCAGACAGAAGCCATCTTCATGCCCGCGCCGAAGTTGGCTGCCAGGCGGTAGGCCTGTTCCTCGGTGAGTCCCGCATCCGGGGCAAAAGGCAGCACCACAGCCTGTGCGCAGTTATAATGAGGTGTCACAATCGCCCGCAGCTTCCGGGCCTTCTCCATATACTTGCTCATACCAATCCGCTCTCTTTCGCATCAAAGTGGTGAGAAACACCCTCATTATACCCCATCTTTTCTGGCCACGCAACCACCAAGGGATCGCGCCAGCGGAAAGGGGTCAAGGGGCGATGCCCCTTGTGGGGTGCAGGGGTGAAACCCCTGCGCAGGTCTGGGCGGCAGCCCAGTGCAACACGTTATCATAGCAAAAAAGGAAAAGAAGAAATCAAAGTTTCCAAGCAGACGACGCAGTTCATCCGCGCTGGAAACGGCAGGTTCCGTGGACTCAAAGAGGAACGTCCGTCCTTCCTCGCTGCGCTTACCGACCTTTTTGACAGCCCAGCGATGTATTTTTGCTGTTTTGAAGGGATACATGAAAGAAACAACACAGCGCACCGGGGAATATGCTATCATCCTCGTGAAAAAAACTGTCCTCAAAAGGAGGCTTCTCCTGTGCCTGCTCAGGAAATCTATCTGGCCCCGGATTATCTGCCGGGCTTTGCCTGCAAAATGGGTGCCTGCCGCGCCGCCTGCTGCGAGGGATGGCCCATTTCCTTTTCCATGACGGATTATTTCCGCCTGCTGGGCGTTGATTGCAGCCCTGCGCTGCGCCGCCGTCTGGACTGCGCCATGCACCTGGCCCCCCATCCCACCCCGGAGGAATATGCGCAAATTGTCCCCCGCTATGATGGCAACTGCCCCCTGCGCCTGGAAGATGGCCGCTGTGCCCTGCATGCGGAGCTGGGCGAGGACAGCCTGTCCGCGGTATGCCGACTTTACCCACGCGGCGTGCGCACGCAGGGGGGCCGGGAATGCTCCTGTGCCAACAGCTGCGAGGCGGTGGTGGAGCTGCTGCTTCGCCCGGAGCCCCTGACCTTTCAGCCCACGCCCCTGACGGTCACGCCGCCGCCGGAAGGCCCCCGCCGGGTGCAGTTTGAAACAGCGGGACGGGAGCAGGAGATTCGGCTTTGGCTCATCGGCCGGATGCAGGACAGGCGGTATCCCCTGCCCCAGCGGCTGCTTGTGCTGGGCGCGTCCCTCCATGCCATGGATGATGCCCTGACCGCCCATGACACTGACCGGGTGGCGCGGCTGCTTTCCGGTCATGAGGTTGTGGACGTTCCCATGCCCGCAGAGCCGACAGCGGAGAACCTGCGCTTTGGCCTGAGCGTCATGGAACAAATGCTGCAAATCATTGACGAGGGCAGCCGCTCTGTCCGGGACTATGGCGAAGCGGTGTTGCGGGTCTTTGGTCAGGGGGAGGAAGCCTTCCGCCGCTATGTGCAGGCCCGTGAACATTGGGAAGCCCTTGTGCCCCTGTGGCCTGCGTGGATGGAAAATTTGATGGTGAATCACATGTTTTTCAGCCGCTTCCCCTTCCAGGACTGGCCTGTTTCCCTGAAGGATGAATTCACGGCCCTGTGCGCGGTGTATGCGCTGCTGCGCTTCCTGTGGCTGGGCTGGATGGCGGACAAGACCGACACGACTGCCGCTGTGGATGTGACGGCTGCCGCCTTCCGTCTGATTGACCACACGGAATTTGACCGCTATGCCGCCCACATCCTGAAGCGGCTGGGATGCGGGGAATCGGACAGCCTGTCGCGGCTTCTGTGCCTGTGAAAATGCAGGGCCTCCCCCGATGCGCGGCAGGATTTTCCCGGTGGGGTGATGAATTCTCATAGAAAACAGCCGCATGACCGGCGCAGGAGGACTGACATATCATGAATAAAGTGGTTCTGGCACTGGTGGACGGCATGCGTCCGGATGGCCTGACCGGCTGTGGGCACCCCTTTGTGCCGACGCTGCTGGCTGCCTCCGCCTATACCCTGACGGGGCGCACGGTGTATCCTTCCGTGACCTTGCCATGCCACATGTCCCTGTTCCACAGTGTGGATCCGGAGCGGCATGGCGTGCTGACCAATACATGGACACCGCAGGTGCGTCCCATTCCGGGGCTGGTGGAGCAGCTGGATGCCCATGGGTGCAAGTGTGCGTTCTTCTACACCTGGGAGGAGCTGCGCGACCTGACGCGCCCTGACCACCTGCACCACAGCCTTTGCCTGAACCAGCACCGTCAGCAGGATACGGACACCCGCATTACCGAGGCGGCCATCGGCTATATTCAGGCGGAGGAACCGGATTTCCTGTTCCTTTATTTGGGCGAAACGGACGAGGCAGGCGGTCATGACACGGGGTGGATGAGTGAAACGTATATGGGATGTGTCCGCAAGGCGGTGGGCTGTCTGGAGCGTTTGCAGGACAGTCTACCGGAGGGATACACGCTGATTGTGCTGGCTGACCATGGCGGACATGGCCGCAGCCATGGGTCGGACATGCCGGAGGACATGACCATTCCGGTGTGCTTGTGGGGCCCTGCCTTTACGCCGGGGCAGATACTGGAGGATGTGAGCATCAAGGATATTGCGCCCACCATTGCCGCGCTGCTGGGCATACCGCCTGTCCGTGGCTGGGAGGGCCGCAGCCTCCTCCCCTCTCCCTGAGACCGCGCCAGCGAAAAAAAGTCAAGGGGCATCGCTCCTTGACCCTTTTCCGCTGGCGCGTTCCCTTGGAGGGGTTAGTGGCTGTAGTGCTCGAACCAGTTCGTGATTTCTTCCAGACGGCGAATGCGGTGCAGCGGCTTGCCGGAACGGGACAGCTCGTGGTTTTCCCCGTGGAATACGCAGATTCGCGCAGGGATACCCTTGTCTTTGAGGGCGGTGAACATTTGCAGGCCCTCCGCCAGCGGACAGCGGTAGTCCTCATCCGAATGGATGAACAGTGTGGGCGTCACGGCATTCCCCGCATACTTGAGCGGCGAATGCGCCCACAGCTGCTCCGGGTTCTCGAAGGGGTGCGCGGCATTCTGGTCGGTGGCGAAGATATACCCGATATCCGACACCCCGTAGAAGCTCAGCCAGTTGGCAATCGACCGCTGGGATGCCGCGCAGCAGAAGCGGTTCGTATGCCCGATGATCCAGTTGGTCATGAAGCCGCCATAGCTGCCGCCGGTCTCGCACACCCGCGCAGGGTCAATCTGCGGATAGGCTGCCAGCACCGCGTCCGTGAAATCCATCAGGTTGCGGTAGTCCGTTTCGCCGTAGTGACCGCGGATGTCGGCAAATTCGTTGTCCCGGCCATCGCTGCCCTTGGGGTTGCAGAAGAACACGAAATAGCCCATGCTCGCCCACAGCTGCATTTCATGGTAGAACACCGTGCCGTAGACCGTTTTGGGGCCGCCGTGGATGTCCAGCACTGCGGGATAACGCTTGCTGGGGTCATAGTCCTTGGGCTCCAGCACCCAGCCGCCGATGGTGTAGCCCTCGCTCTCCACGCTCAGGGGCTTGGGCTTGGCGACATACTTGCCCTTCAGGGCTGCGTCGTTGAAGTGGGTTACTTGCGTCAGACGGCACTTCTTCAGGTCGTAGGCGTACAGCTCCTGCAATTTCTGCTCGAACATGCCCACCATCAGCACCACGTTGCTCTGCTCGGACACATCGAAGCAATCCACGCTGCCCGCCACGCCGATGACCTGCTCGTCACTGCCGTCGGGATGCAGGCGGAACAGCGGCGCGTCCCCTTCCCGGGTGGTGACGTAGTACAGCTCATTGCCCCGCATGGCCTGCTGCTGACCACCGCCCAGACGGCAATCGCTGCCCACGGAGCTGTACATGCTGTATTCCTCCTGCCGCAGGACGGTCAGTTCGCCCGTTTGCGGGGCCAGCGTATACACCCATGCGTTCTCGTTCAGGCCGTAGCGGGTGCCCTCGGTGGCGGCGACATACAGCTTGTCCCCTGCGGCCAGCAGGCTGGACACGCTCAGATGGTCATGCTGGTACACGGTGCGGCTTTCGCCGGTCAGCCAGTTGACGGCCTGAATGCAGCAGCCCGCATCGGGCATTCTGTCCGTCCAGTCCGTCATGTCGAAGAATACCTCATCGCCCAAAACGGCCATGCAGTTCACGCTTGCCGTATCCCCGGTCACGCGGCGGACGCTCAGCGGCTCCGTTTCCACTAGATACAGCGCGACACGCTGCTTGTTGGTCACGCCCTCGCCGTTGAACCAGAAGGGGATTTCGTCAAAGACCTCATAGTCCTTGTCCTCCTCCAGATTCTTGGCAACCTGTGCCCGGGCCTCGGGGGTCATCTGGTCATAATCGGGGACATTCACGTTCAGCGCGCCCAGCACCGCCAGATGGGTTTCGTCCAGCACCTTGACCCCGGCGGCGGCAAAGGGCAGGGTGAAGGCCGGCAGAGCCTCGCCGCCCCGCACATCCAGCGCGTAATAGCTGGTGAACTGCTCCTTGGCGGCGGCACGCTTCTTTTCCTGCTCGGAGCGCACGGCGGGGAACAGGATGTGGTATGCATCCAGCCAGAAGAAGCCCCGCTCCTTGCCCATGTCGGTCATCTGCCGAACCTGTCCGTCCTCATAGAGGTACAGGCGGGAGGAATAGCCATTTTGCTCCTCCTCGCACGCGCTGACCACAAAGGCGGCCCGGCGGCCGTCCGGGGCATAGCGCACCTCGGAAAGGAAGCGGTAGTTCAGGAAATCCTTCAGTTGAATGGGCTGTGTCATGGGTGAATAACTCCTTTCAAGCCCTGTCAGGGCTGTACACGCTGGTTCGATCAGCCGCCATCCGGGCGGCCCGGCGGATTTCCCCCATTATAGCATGGTGCGCGGCGCGTGTAAAGCGCGTCCCCCGGGCATTGAAAATCCGGCGTGTTCGTAGTATAATCACACAATCCGATGAGCAAAGGAGCTGTACGGCATGAACCGTTCCGTCATTCCCGAGGGCTATACGCCCAAGCTGTCCCTGTATCAGACCCAAAGCGCAATCAGCCTCATCAAGCGGGTGTTTCAGGATGCCCTGGCCCGGGCCCTGCACCTCAAGCGCGTTTCCGCGCCGCTGTTTGTGGAGCCCTCCTCCGGCCTGAACGATGACCTCAACGGCGTGGAGCGTCCTGTGGGCTTTGATATTCCCTTCGCCGGAGCTGACGCACAGGTGGTGCATTCCCTGGCCAAGTGGAAGCGCATGGCTCTCTACCGCTATGATGTGTACCCCGGCAAGGGCATCTATACCGACATGAACGCCATCCGTCGCGACGAGAGCCTGGACAACCTGCACTCCGTCTATGTGGATCAGTGGGACTGGGAGAAGGTCATCACCCCCGAGAGCCGCAACGAATTCACCCTGCACCAAACCGTGCGGGACATTGTGGGCTGCATCTGCGATACGCAGCTGACCGTGCGGGGCAAGTATCCGCAGCTGTGTGACACGCCCCTGCTGAAGCGGGAGGTGACCTTCGTCACCGCGCAGGAACTGGAGGACATGTATCCCGACCTGACCGCCAAGGAGCGGGAGAACCTGTTTGTCCGGGAGCATGGCACGGTGTTCATTCAGGGCATCGGCGGTGCGCTGAAATCCGGCAAGCCCCACGATGGCCGTGCCCCCGACTATGATGATTGGGAGCTGAACGGCGACATTCTGTTCTATCATCCTGTACTGGACTGTGCCATGGAGATTTCCTCCATGGGCATCCGTGTCAGCCCGGAGTCCCTTGACCGGCAGCTGACGCTGGCCCACTGCGACCACCGCCGGGAGCTGCCCTTCCACCGGATGCTGCTGGCGGGCCAGCTGCCCCTGACGATGGGCGGCGGCATTGGCCAGAGCCGTCTGTGCATGCTGCTGCTGGGCAAGGCGCACATTGGCGAGGTGCAATCCTCCATCTGGGACGAGGCCACCCGCACCGCCTTCGACCAAGCCCACATCACCCTCCTCTAACCCCCAAGGGATCGCGCCAGCGGAAAGGGGTCAAGGGGCGATGCCCCTTGTTCGGTAGCAGGGGAGAAACCCCTGCGCAGGGCTGGGCGGCAGCCCAGCGCAACACGCCCGAACAATAACAAAGGAAAAGAGAAAACGTGAGTTTCCAAGCAGACGACGCAGTTCGTCCGCGTAGGAAACGACTTGTTCCCGATACTCCAACGAAGCGATACCATTCCCCGCTGGTCGGCAGTCTGTCGGCCAGCGATTTTTTTCGACATCTCGGAAATAATTTTGAAAAACCCCTTGACATCCACCCCGCCCTTTGCTATAATAACACTCGCAGTTGAACGAACTGCTGAATCCATTGGGGAATGGTGTAACGGCAGCACCTGCGACTCTGACTCGTATTGTCTAGGTTCGAATCCTAGTTCCCCAGCATTTGCCTCCGTTGTCTAGTGGCCTAGGACGCCGCCCTCTCAAGGCGAAAACACGGGTTCGAATCCCGTCGGAGGTGCTTCACATCCCGAATCAAGCGATTCGGGATGTTTTTTTGTCTGTCAAGCTTCCCACGCCGGACGCGAAGAGCCGGATATCATCGTTTTGCAGGATATCATGCAAAAATCTGCATTCGACAAAGCAGGCAAATAGTGCCGAAACCTTGCACTATAAGCCTTGTATGAATATACATACAGGCTGTTTCAAGCCTGATTTGCAGGATGGAGCGAGCTATCATTTTTGCGAGAAATCCTGCAAAATTGCTTGCTTTTCCAGTGGATTTCTGGTATGATAAAGGTGCTTCAAGGGCGTATTCCTGGAGTGAGCGTAGGCGGAACGAACGTCAGGGAGGGACATGTATGCTGAGCCTGTTGACCATAGCGGCCTTGATTGCGCTGGGTGCGCTGATTGCTGCCGAATGCCATCATGATGGCCGAGCTGTGGAGGAGTTCTACAAGCTGGAGTACAGCCATAAGTATCCCACCAGCAACTGACAGCGGCTTCACCGCCCTGCATGACCCATATACACACGCATAAGCCCCTGCGGAGCATGCTCCGCAGGGGCTTTTCTTGTGGTCGTTCCTTGGGTAGTCCGTGGAACCTGCCGTTTCCTACGCGGACGAACTGCGTCGTCTGCTTGGAAACTCACGTTTTTTCCGATGCCTTTTTGAGGTTTGAACGTGGTGCGCTGGGCTGCCGCCCAGACCTGCGCAGGGGTTTCACCCCTGCTACCGAACAAGGGGCATCGCCCCTTGACCCCTTTCCGCTGGCGCGATCCCTTGGCGTTACCAGCGGACGGTTAGGGTGCCGTCGGCGTCGGCGTCTACCGTGAGGATGTCGCCGGGGCGGACATCGGCGGCGATGATGCGCTTGGCTACAAGCGTTTCGATTTTCGACTGGATGTAACGCTTGAGTGGACGTGCGCCGTAGATCGGGTCAAAGCCCTGGTCAATCACCGCGTTCATGGCCGCGTCCGTCAGCTCCACCGACAGCTGCCGGTCCGCCAGCCGCTGGTTCAGGCCGCGCAGCATCAGCTTCACAATCTGCGCGATTTGCGCCTTGGTCAGCGGCTTATAGTACACGATTTCGTCAATGCGGTTGAGGAACTCGGGGCGGAAGTGCGTTTTCAGCAGCCTGTCTACCTGCGCCCGGGCTTCCGGGGTGATGTCCCCGTCCGCGATGCCGTCCAGGATGTACTCGCTGCCCAGATTGCTGGTCATGATGAGGATGGTGTTCTTGAAGTCCACCGTACGGCCCTGACTGTCCGTGATGCGGCCATCGTCCAGCACCTGCAGCAGCACGTTGAACACGTCCGGGTGGGCCTTCTCCACCTCGTCAAAGAGCACCACGCAGTAGGGATGACGGCGTACGGCTTCGGTCAGCTGACCGCCCTCGTCATAGCCCACATACCCCGGAGGTGCGCCAATCAGGCGGCTGACGCTGAACTTCTCCATGTACTCGGACATGTCGATGCGCACCATGTTCTTCTCATCGTCGAACAGCGCCTGGGCCAGAGCCTTGGCCAGCTCCGTCTTGCCCACGCCCGTGGGGCCCAGGAACAGGAAGCTGCCCAGCGGCCTGTTGGGATCCTGAATGCCTGCCCGGGAGCGCAGGATGGCTTCGGCCACCTTCGTGACGGCTTCCTCCTGACCAATCACCCGCTCGTGCAGCGTGTCCTCCAGATGCAGCAGCTTCTCCCGCTCGCCCTCCATCAGCTTGCTCACCGGGATGCCCGTCCAGCGGCCCACAATGCGGGCGATTTCCTCGTCCGTCACCTTGTCCCGCAGCAGGCTGTCCTCGCCCTTGCTGCCCTCGGCAATGGCTTCCTCCTCGGCAAGCTCCTTTTTCAGCCGGGGCAGCTCGCCGTACTGCAATTCTGCCAGACGGTTCAGGTCATAGCTGCGCTGGGCCTTCTCCATCTCCGCGTTCACGCGCTCGATGTCCTCGCGCAGCTTCGTGACCTTGCCAATGGCGTTCTTTTCGCTCTCCCAGCGGGCTTTCATGGCATTGAACTGCTCCCGCTGGTCGGCAAGCTCCTTTTGAACCTCGGCCAGATGGGCCTTTGTCAGCGCGTCATCGTCCTTTTTCAGCGCGGCTTCCTCGATTTCCAGCTGCATGATGCGGCGGCTGATGTCATCCAGCTCCGTGGGCAGGGAATCAATCTCCGTGCGAATCATCGCGCAGGCTTCGTCCACCAGGTCAATGGCCTTGTCGGGCAGGAAGCGGTCGGTGATGTAGCGGTTGGACAGCGTGGCGGCGGCAATCAGCGCGGCATCCTGAATCTTCACGCCGTGGAACACCTCATAGCGTTCCTTCAGGCCGCGCAGGATGGCAATGGTGTCCTCCACCGTCGGCTCCCCCACCATCACCGGCTGGAAACGCCTTTCAAGGGCTGCATCCTTCTCAATGTACTGCCGGTATTCGTTGAGCGTCGTGGCACCGATGCAGTGCAGCTCACCCCGGGCCAGCATGGGCTTGAGCAGGTTGCCCGCGTCCATGGCACCGTCCGCCTTGCCTGCGCCCACAATGGTGTGCAGCTCGTCAATAAAGAGGATGATACGACCCTCGCTCTTTTTGATTTCCGCCAGCACGGCCTTCAGGCGTTCCTCAAACTCGCCCCGGAACTTCGCACCGGCAATCAGGCTGCCCATGTCCAGGGAGAAAATCGTGCGGTCCTTGAGCGAATCCGGCACGTCACCCCGGACGATGCGCTGGGCCAGTCCCTCCACCACGGCGGTCTTGCCCACGCCCGGCTCACCGATGAGCACGGGGTTGTTCTTCGTCTTGCGGGAAAGGATGCGAATCACGTTGCGGATTTCGCTGTCCCGGCCAATGACAGGGTCGAGCTTCTGCTGACGGGCCATCTCCACCAGATCGGTGCCGTACTTTTTCAGCGCGTCATAGGTTTCCTCCGGGTTGTCGCTGGTGACGCGGGTCGCGCCCCGCACCTGCGCCAGGGCCTTGAGGAAGGTCTCCTCATTGTAGCCCATGCCCCGCAAAAGCGGCTGCATCCGGCTGGAGGCCTTGGCGCACAGGCCCATCCACAGATGCTCCACGGACAGATACTCGTCCTTCATCTGCTTGGCCCGGGCTTCGGCCTCCACAAGGGCCTTTTCCACATCCGGGGCGATGTACACCTTGTCCGCCTCCCGGCCGGGGCCGGAAACTCGCGGAATGCGCCCCAGCGCGTCGGTCAGCTGGCGGCGCAGGGTGTCCACGTTCCAGCCGCACTGCTTGAGCAGCTGCGGAATCAGCTCCCCGTCATTCTCCGTCAGGGCCAGCAGCAAATGCTCCTGCTCCACCTGCATGTGCTGATATTCCATCGCCATGGACTGGGCGCGCTGCAAGGCGGCCATGGTCTTTTGCGTGAATTGGTTCATATTCATAAGCCCACCTCCTGTTTCAGGGGAAAGTCTGACTTTCTTTGACTTTCACAAGACTATTGTACTACACTTTGCTGGAAAGTCAAGCGGACAAACGAAAAAAGTTTGACCTTTCCTGACGAATTGCCGCAAAAGGCATTTGACCAGCCGTGCGCCTTGTGGCATAATGAAGCTATCATACCACAAAGGGGGACGCAACATGCAGCCGGTGCGGATACTGGGGGCCAGAGCGGGGCAGATGATGCCCCATTTGCTGCCGGAGATTGACCGCAGCCGCCGGGCAGGGATTCGGGTGTTGCTGCTGGTGCCGGAGCAGTACACCCTGCAGGCGGAGCGGGAGCTGATTGCGGGCTTGCATCTGCCGGGACTGATGGACGTGGACGTGCTGTCCCCCCGGCGGCTGCACAGGCGCATTCATGAGCGGGGCGGGCGTGACCCGGTGGCCCCGCTGGATGACCGTGGCCGGAGCATGGCCATCAGTCAGGCCCTGCACCTGTGCCGGGAGGAGCTGCACTATTACCGGCGGGTAGCGTCCCAGCCGGGGCTGCCGGACAAGGTGTCCGTCCTTTTGCAGGACATGCAGAAGGCCGGCTTGACCCCCGACCAGCTGATGGAACACGCCCAGACCCTCACCGGCGCGGCCCGCTCCAAGGAAAAAGACCTCGCCATGGTCTGGGCGGCCTATGAGCAGGTAATTGCCGGGCGGTTCGCGGATGAAACCATGCAGCAGCAGGAAGCCATCCGCCGTCTGCCTGCCAGCCATGTCATGGACGGTGCGGACGTGTGGGTCTATGGCTTTGACGTGCTTCAGCAGCCCTTTTGCGAGCTGCTGGTGCAGGCTGCGCCGCTGGCCCGGAGCATCACCGTCACCCTGACCATGGACGCCAAGGAAGCCGCTGACGGGCGTGTGTTCCTGACCCAGCGGCGCAGTGCCCGGGAGCTGATTGCATGCCTTGACCGGCAGGGCATTCCCCACGAGCTGCGCTATCTGCCCCTGTGCCGGGAAACGAAGGATCCGGCCCTGCGGCATCTGGAGCGGCACCTGTTCACCCGGCGGGACGCGCCCTTTGACGGGGACAGCGCGTGCATCACGCTGCATGCCGCCGCCAACCCCTACGCCGAAGCAGCCTATGCCGCGGCAGAGCTGCGCCGCTGGCATGATGCAGGGGTGCCGTGGTCGCGCATGGCGGTGGCTCTGGCCATGCCCGGGGCCATGGACGGCATTCTGGCCGTGACGCTGGAAGCAGCGGGCATTCCCCACTATCTGGCCCGGAAGGATTCCGCCCTGCGCCATGGTCTGTGCCGCATGCTGACGGGGGCCTTACAGGCCATTGCCAACGGCTTTGCGCAAAAGGATGTGCTGGACATGGCCAAGTCGGGCTTCTCCCCGCTGACGGCGGAGGAAGCCTGTCTGCTGGAAAACTACGCCATTGAGAACGGCATCAATCGGGGCAAGTGGCTCCGGCCCTTTGAGCGGGGCAACGCCGAGGCAATCGAGCTGCTGCGCCTGCGCCTGATGGAGCCTGTGCTGAACCTTCGGGAGAGCCTGCGTCAGGCCCGCACGGCGGCAGCTTCGGTGGAGGCGGTGTTCCGCATGCTGGAGGATGTAGGAGCCTATGAGCGTCTTTTGCAGCGGGAAAACGAGCTGCTGACCCGGGGCATGGCAGCGGAAGCGGCCTGCAACCGGCAGGTGTGGCAGCTGGTGATGGATTTGCTGGATCAGCTCCACGCGCTGCTGGGCGAGAGCCGCGCCGCCATGAAGGACATGGCGCGCTTCATCGCGTCCGGTCTGGCGGGGGCGAGCATCAGCAGTCTGCCGCCCCAGCCGGATACCGTGATGGTGGGTGAAGCAGGCCACCTGATGACTGGCCATCTGGACGCACTGCTGGTGGTGGGCATGCAGGACGGGGCGTTGTCCTCGGGGCTGGACAGCCTGCTGTCGGAGCGGGAACGTGCGGCTCTGTGCGATGCGACTCACCGCGCCATTGGCCTGACGGGCCAGGAGCAGGCGGCCCTGCGGCAGTCGGACTTCTACCGGACGCTGGCCTTGCCGGACAGGCTGCTGACGCTGACCTTCTCGCAGGGGAATCAGGACGGCGGTGCCCTTCGACCGGCAGGGCTGATTCGGGACGTTCAGCGGCTCTATCCCGGCAAGATGGTCACGGGCGGTGTGACGGCTGACGGCACCGCCGAGCCGCCCCTGTCGCCCCTGCTGGCTCTGGACGGGCTGGCCCTGCGCCTGCGTCAGATGGCGGACGGCAAGACAGACGACCTTGACCCCCGCTGGCAGGAAGCGTTGCGGGTGCTGTGGCGTTCCGAGCAGTGGGGGGAGCGGGTGCGGCAGGTGGTCAGCAGCCTGAATGCGCAGGTGAAGGCGGGGCAGCTGACCCGGGAGCAAACCCGGCGGCTTTTCACGCAAGACACGGTGAGCATTTCGCGTCTGGAGCAGTTCGCCGCCTGCCCCTACAAGCATTTCGTGGACTATGGCCTCAAGCCCGTGAAGCGGCAGGATTTTGTCTTTGACCCGGCCCAGCGGGGCGATTTCTTCCATGAAGCCCTGCAGCAGTACGCCACGCTGGCTTCCGCCCTGCCCGACTGGCCCGATGTGGACGAGGAGGAAACCGAGCGGCTGATGGATCAGGTGCTGGCCCCCATGACCGCCCGATGGCAGGGCGGCCCGCTGACGGAGGATGCCATGGGGCGGCAATTGGGGCAGGGATACATCCGGGATGTGCGCCGGGCGGCATGGCTGTTCACCAGGCATGCGCGCAACAGCCGCTTCACCACCTGGGGCACGGAGGTGGCCTTCGGGGAGGAAGGCGGCCTGCCCCCGGTGATTCTCACCCTGCACGATGGGCGCAGGGTGGCCCTGCGGGGCAAGATTGACCGCATTGACCGCTATCAGGGGGACAAGGGGCTGTATTTGCGGGTCATCGACTACAAGAGCAGTCAGCATCAAATCGATCCCACGCGGCTGTGGTATGGGCTGCAATTGCAGCTGCTTTTGTACCTGAAGGCCGCCAGCCAGCTTCGCCCGGACGCGCTTCCGGCGGGGGCGTTCTACTTCATGGTCAAAGACCCCATGGTTTCCGCGCCGGAGGATGTGAAGGCCGAGGCGGAGCGGCTCATTGCCCGGGAGCTGCGCCTGAAGGGGGTGGTGCTGGCCGAAACCGAAGTGGTGGAGGCCATGGATGCCCAGGAACAGGAGCTGTCCCTTGGGAAAATCTTCAACAAGGATGGCAGCGTTGCCGCCCATGCCGATGCCTACGACCTGGAGGAAATGCGCGCTCTGCTGCTGCACGTTCAGCAGACCGCAGCCGAGCTGACGGACCGCATCCGGGAGGGACGGCTGGACATCTCCCCGGCGCAGGACGGCCCGTGGTGCGCCTGTGACTGGTGCGACTATGCCGCCGTGTGCGGGCTTGACCCCGCCCTGCCCGGGGGAGAAAAGCGCGTGCTGACCCATCTGAGCAGGGAGGAATTGACCCATCTGCTGGCGAATAAACAGCATGCAGGCGAGGAAACCGACCACCTCCCCACCTGATGCCCGGATGATGAAAAAGTTCAGAGCATGGATTGCATGTGGCCGGGAAATGGTATATAATGATTCCACACAACACTCGTAAGGAGGATGACCCCCCATGATTCAGATTATCGCAGGCAAGAAGGGCTCCGGCAAGACCAAGCGTCTTATCAATATGACCAACGATACCGCCAGGACGGCCAGCAGCAGCGTTGTTTTCCTGGACAAGGACAACAGCTATATGTTCGATGTGGACCGCGCTGTCCGCTTCGTCAACGTCAATGACTATCATGTCAGCAACAGCGACATGTTCGTGGGCTTCCTGGGCGGCATGCTGGCCTCCAACTATGACGTGGGCGTGATTTTCGTGGATGCCTTCATCAAGCTGACCCACACCGAGCTGGCCGATGCCAAGCCCATCGTGGACATTCTGGAGGAGCTGGGCGAGAAGCATCGCGTGAAGTTCGTGCTCTCCGTCAGCGAGGCTCCCGAGCTGCTGCCCGAGTTCATGAAGGGCTATGTGATTTAATGGCGCGTCCCCTGCTCAGGCTGGGTCTGCCGGTATGAGCGCGGAGCAAGGTATTTCCGGGCGGCGGTGCTGTGCAACTGCCGCCCTTTTCCATGGCGCGGTGTCGCCCCTGCGGCGTGCGCCTATTACATAGGATGGAGTGTGATTCCCCATGTCGTTCTTCTCCACCCGTGGCGGCGCGTGCGTCACGGCTTCCCAGGCCATTCTTCGCGGCCTGGCTCCCGATGGCGGCCTGTATGTGCCTGCCATGTTCCCCCCCGTGACCCCCCAGCAGATTGCTGCCCTGGCTGACATGACCTACCAGCAGCGTGCAGTGGCGATTCTCAAGCTGTATCTGGAGGACTTCACCCTGCCCGAGCTGGAGAACGCCGTCCATCAGGCGTACGCCCCGGACAAGTTCGATGACCCCCGTGTGGCTCCTGTCCGCACGCTGGACAACAACACCGCTGTGATGGAGCTGTTCCACGGCCCCACGCTGGCCTTCAAGGACATGGCGTTGCAGCTGCTCCCCCACCTGACCACTCTGTCCGCCCGCAAGAATGGCGAGAACCGGGAGGTCAGCATTCTGGTGGCGACCAGCGGCGACACGGGCAAGGCGGCTCTGGAGGGCTTCAAGGATGTGCCCGGCACCTCCTGCACGGTGTTCTACCCCACCGATGGCGTCAGCGACGTGCAGAAGCTGCAAATGACCACCACCGGCGGCAGCAACACCCACGTTATTGGTCTGAACGGCAACTTTGATGACGCGCAGACCGGCGTGAAGCAGCTGTTCTCCTCCGGGGAGTTCGCCCGGCAGGTGGACAGCCGGGGCAAGGTGCTGTCCTCCGCCAATTCCATCAACTTTGGCCGGCTGGCACCGCAAATCGTGTACTACTTCAGCGCGTATGCCGACCTGCTGGCTGCGGGCAAAATCAAGAACGGCGACCCGGTGAATTTCGTGGTGCCGACGGGCAACTTCGGCAACATTCTGGCGGCCTACTATGCCCGGAGCATGGGCCTGCCGGTGGGACGGCTGATTTGCGCCAGCAACCGCAACAACGTGCTGACGGACTTCTTCACCACGGGCATTTACGATACCCGCCGCCAGTTCTACAAGACCACCTCGCCCTCCATGGACATCCTGATTTCCTCCAATCTGGAGCGGCTGCTCTTTGAGGTGGCGGACAGGGATAGCGCGCTCATCAGCGTGTGGATGCGCCAGCTGAAGGAAAGCTACACCTACAACGTGGGCGAGCAGCGGCTGGAGTGGCTCAAGAGTCTGTTCTCTGCCGGGTATGCGGATGACCAGCAGTGCGCTGGGGAGATTCGCGCACGCTTTGAGCAGGACGGCTACCTGATGGATACCCACACGGCTGTGGCCAGCCATGTGCTGCGGGAATACCGCCAGCAGACGGGAGACCAGACCATGACGGTGATTGTGTCTACGGCCAGCCCCTACAAGTTTGCGGCGGACGTGTTGACGGCGGTGCAGGGCAAGGAAGCTGCTGACGGGCTGGATGCGTTTGCTTGCTCGGAGAAGCTGGAGGAGCTGAGCGGCATGCCGGAGCCTGAGCAGGTGAAGGCCCTGCGGAGCTTGCCTGTGCGCCATACTGCACAGTGCGAGAAGGAAGACATGGCCAACGCGGTGCTGACCGCCTTTGACGCGCAATAATCAAGGGACCGCGCCAGCGTCGAAGGGGTCAAGGGGCGATGCCCCTTGTGGGGTGC
>JBJEUL010000174.1:0-3755 GCA_051883835.1 Aristaeellaceae bacterium | reverse complement strand
AGGCCGTCGCCAAGAAGGCTGAACCGGGCAAGATGCAGAAGTTCCTGAACTGGTGGAAGCGGCTTCCCGGCCGCATTGCCAAGCCCTTCAAGAACATGTACTACGAGCTCAAGAAGGTGACCTGGCCCAGCAAGCGCAAGCTGATTGTGTATTCCCTGACCGTGCTGGTCTTCATGCTCTTCATGGGCATTGTGATCGGCCTGCTGGACATGGGCGCATCCGCGCTGGTGAGGCTGCTGGTTCTGTAAGGCGGCAGTAGGAGAAAGAGCATGACCGAAAAGAGCAAGGAGCCCTGCTGGTACGTGGTGCATACCTACTCCGGGTATGAGAACAAGGTCAAGGACACCCTGGAAAAGTCCGTGGAAAACAACGGCATGCAGGATCTGATCTTTGACGTGCGCGTGCCCGTGGAGGACGTTGTGGAGATCCGCAACGGCAAGCGCGTCAAGAGCCAGCGGAAGGTGTACCCCGGCTATGTGCTGGTGCACATGATCGAGACCAGCGAGAGCTGGTACGTGGTGCGCAACACCCGCGGCGTGACCGGCTTCGTGGGCCCGGACAGCAAGCCCGTTGCCCTGACCCAGGAAGAGGTCGACATGATGCTGAACTCCCAGGCCAGGAGCATCGATTTCAGCTTCGCCATCGGCGAAAGGGTGCGGATCCTCTCCGGCCCGCTGGAAAACTTCACCGGCGTTGTGGAGGACATTGACACCATCCGCGGCACTGTGACGGTGAAGGTCGAAATGTTCTTCGGCCGCGAGCAGTCCGTCAAGCTCGACCTGGACAAGGTGGAGAAGGAAGACTGATCCGCCGCAAATGAAGGCTTTTCCGCCGCCACTGTGCGGCGAAGGCAGGCGGACTCCGCTCCGCCTTTCCAAGCGCGACGGCATGCCCGGCGCGCCAACGTGGGAGGAAGTCGTCAGCTTCCGCGTGACCACATTTTTTAGGAGGTGCCATTAACATGGCCAAGAAGGTTAACGCTTACATCAAGCTGCAGGTGCAGGCCGGCAAGGCCAATCCTGCTCCGCCTATCGGCCCTGCCCTGGGCCAGCACGGCGTGAACATCCCCGGCTTCTGCAAGGAATTCAACGAGCGCACCAAGAATCAGATCGGCCTGGTGATCCCCGTGGTCATCACCGTCTATTCCGACCGTACCTTCTCCTTCATCACCAAGACCCCCCCGGTCCCCGTGCTGATCAAGAAGGCCCTCGGCATCGAGACTGCCAGCGCCCGCCCCAACCGCGACAAGGTTGGCCAGCTGACCAAGGAGCAGGTGCGCGAGATTGCCACCACCAAGATGCCCGACCTGAACGCTGCCAGCATCGAAGCCGCCATGAGCATGGTGGCCGGCACCGCCCGCAGCATGGGCGTCACCGTGGAGGAGTAAACGCCTGCGGCTCCCCCGGGAGTCATACCGTCTGGGGCACTGCCCCTTAACAATGTGGGAGGACATAGCGCCGCTAATACCACATGGGAGGAATTAGAAAATGAAGCATGGTAAGAAGTACCAGGACAGCGTCAAGCTGATCGACCATCTGAACCAGTATGATCCCGCTGAGGCCTGCGACCTGGTCTGCAAGACCGGCAAGGCCAAGTTCGACGAGACGGTGGAAATCCACGTCCGCCTGGGCGTTGACCCCCGTCACGCTGACCAGCAGGTCCGCGGCGCGGTGGTTCTGCCCCATGGCACCGGCCGCACCATCCGCGTGCTGGTCATCGCCAAGGGCGTGAAGGCTGACGAAGCCAAGGCCGCCGGCGCTGACTATGTGGGCGCTGAGGACATGATCGCCAAGATCCAGCAGGAGAACTGGTTCGACTTCGACGTCTGCGTGGCCACCCCTGACATGATGGGTCTGGTCGGCCGCATCGGTCGTGTGCTGGGCCCCAAGGGCCTGATGCCCAACCCCAAGAGCGGCACCGTCACCATGGACGTGACCAAGGCCATCAAGGACATCAAGGCTGGTAAGGTTGAGTACCGTCTGGACAAGACGGCCATCATCCACTGCCCCATCGGCAAGGTTTCCTTCGGCACCGAGAAGCTGAACGAGAACCTGACCGCCCTGATGGAGGCCATCAACAAGGCGAAGCCCGCCGCCGCCAAGGGCACCTATGTGCGCTCCCTGTACCTGAGCAGCACCATGGGCCCCTCCGTGCGCGTGAATCCGCTGAAGTTCTGATCAGCCTGCACTGCAAAGCCGTCCTGCCGCAAGGCAGGGCGGTTTTCTTCATGCTGCGAATTCGTCAAGGGAACGCGCCAGTGGAAAAGGGTCAAGGGGCAATGCTCCTTGTCAGGTGCAGGGTGAAACCTCTGCGCAGGTCTGGGGGGCAGCCCAGCGTAACACATAGCAACAATTAGGTAAGAAAATGAAAAAAGAGTTTCCGAGCAGATGACGAAGTCCGTCCGCGTTGGAGACGGCAGCTACCGAAGCCTTCACAGATGCGATCTCCTTCGGCTGTTTGCGCTTCAACTACCATCCGCAAAGGCAGCCAATGACGCATGATGGAAATGGCTTAAGACGTTCTATGGTCAGGAGGTGTGCGAAATGCGAAGGTTCATTGCGACTCTATGGCTGCTGATGATGCTGTTCAGCACTGCCATGGGTGAGGGTGACGCCTGCGTCGTGGGGGTGGATCTGCCCCAGGGGCAGTACAGCTTCTTCAGCAGCGACAACACCCCCGGCGTGATGACCGTCACCAACTGGGACGGGAGCATCGCTTATCAGCAGGAGGTGTACTCCGGCTGGTACGAAACCATGTTCATCTATAACGAACAGACGGTGTACCTGCCCGAGAACTGCCAGGGGGAGTTCCACAAGGGCCTCGTCACCTCCGCTTATGATACGGGTACCCGGCAGCTTTGCCTGACGCAGCCAGGTCTTTACCAATCGGGGGAAGATATGCTGCCCGGTCTGTACATTGTGCAGAACAATGGCGGGGAGAACGCCGCAGTCACGGTGACGGACAGCAGGGGTGAAGTCCTGTATGCATGGCGCCTTCAGCCTGGCGCACAGTATACTATCCACATGGAGGATGGGTGCGCGGTGGAACTCAGCGATGGCTGCCTGCTGCGCAGCATGACCACGGAGCAGCTGTTCCAGGAGGGCACGGCGGCGCATGTGACCCAGGGACGGTACATGCTGGGGATGCAGCTGCCTGAGCGGAACTACACCTTCATCGGGCGGGAGGGTGAATCCCTCGTGCGGGTGACATCACTGGTGAGCGGCGCGGAAGAGATGCACACCCTGTCTCCGGGCGAAAGCCTGATGCTGGACATCAGCAGCGTCGACTCCCGGGAGCTGCTGGTGGAAATGGTGAATGTGGACGTCAGCTGGAATCCGGGAGCGGGCTGACGCATGACAAAAGGGCCTGCCGTGATTCGGCGGACCCTTTTTTGTTGGAAGGTCAGCTCAGCGCCACATCCAGCACCATCATCACCGTGAAGCCCAGCAGCGTAGCCAGGGTCATGGCACTGCGGCGGCTGCTGCGCTGGCTTTCCGGGATCAGCTCCGACACCACTACCGCGATCATGGCCCCCGCGGCCAGGCTCAGCAGGAAGGGCAGGATCGTCCGGATGGCCACGGCCAGCAGCGCGCCGATGACTGCGGCAATGGGCTCCACCACGCCGCTCAGCTGCCCGTAGAAGAAGGCTCGGCCCCGGCTCATGCCCTCCCGCCGCAGGGGCAGGCTCACCGCAGCGCCTTCGGGGAAATTCTGCAGGGCGATGCCGATGGCCAGCATCCACGCGCCGGTGAGGG
>JBJEUL010000173.1:0-3779 GCA_051883835.1 Aristaeellaceae bacterium | reverse complement strand
GGTCGGCATAGCCTGCCTGCGCGTACAGGACTTCCTTGCCATGATGATGCACCAGGACATTGAGGCCGCCGGTTTGTGCTTCCCGGTCAATCAGCTGGTGCATGCACCGTTCCATTTGTTCCTTGGGGGACATGGGGGAACCTCCTCTCCTTGCATGGGGATGAATGACTCATTCTGTTGGGGTTTGAGATGCAACGCGGGCGGCATTGTCCCGCAGGTAGGTAAAGATTTGCCGGGCGATGGGGGCCGCCGTACTGCCGCCGCCCTCGCCGTCGTCGATGGACTCCACCACCACGGACACCGCATAGGGCAATGCAGCATCGTCAATGAAGCCCACGAACCAGCCGTGGGTCACGGCATTGCCGTCCATGCTGCTCTCCGCCGAGCCGGTCTTGCCGCAGATGGTCAGGCCCTCCACTGCTGCCCTGCGGCCTGTGCCGCCGGTGATGACCCCACGCATATAGGCTGTGAGGGTGGCGGCATTGGCCGTGGTGGTAGCGGTACGGTACATTCGCGGCTTGAAGCTCTCCCGGTTCGCGCCGGATGCGCTGTCCACCCGCAGCAGCAGAGCAGGCTCCATCATGACGCCGTCATTGGCGATAGCGGCAGCAACCATGCACATGTGCATGGGGGAGGCCACAATCGCGCTCTGGCCGATGCCGGAGGTGGCGATTTCAAACTGGTTGCGGTTGGCGGTGGGATAGGAGCTGTTCTCCACCACCAAATCGCGGAACAGGAAATTATCATTGAAGCCGAAGCTCTCCGCTGTCTGCCGGAGCTTCTCATCCCCGATGGTCAGGGCCAGCAGGGCATAGGCGTTGTTGCAGCTGACGGTGAAGGCGGACTTCATCGTTTGCAGGCCATGCACGGCCCCGCCATAGTCCCGGATGCCCTGATTCATCACCGCCAGACCGCCGTTGCACTCGATATCCGCCCGGGTGGCGGCGTTGTCCACGTTGTCCAGCGCGGACACGGTGGTGATGATTTTGAACGAGCTGCCCGGCGGATACACCGACTGGGTGGCCCTGTTCCAGAAGGGCCGTCCCGGGTCGCTGAGGGTCTCGCTGGTGATGTTCTTGGGGTCGAAGCCGGGCAGGCTCACCATGGCGATGACCTCGCCGGTGAGGTAGTTCATGACCACCGCCGCGCCATAGTGGCCCTGCGTGGTGGACTGGGCGGCGAAGTATTGCGGGATTTGCGTACACAGGCGGCTGTCCACAGTGAGGGTCACGTTGTCGCCCTGCCGCGCACTGCCGGAGAGCAGCCCCTGCACCAGCTCCAGAAAGGGAGTCTGGAAGCCGTAGAGGTAGCTCGTTTGAAAGGTTTCCACGCCATTGGACACCTGCCCCTGCTCATCCCCCACCAGATGGACGATGGCACTTCGGGCCTGCACATCCTGCTGATACAGCCTCTCGCCGTCCACGGTGGTGGCGAGGGTCACGCCGTTGCGGTCGAGGATATCTCCGGCAATCACCTGCTCCTTCTGGGCGCGGACGCGGGGATTGCGATTGGAGGCAAACCAGCGATTGCCGTAGGTGATGACGCTGTAGCCGCCATACACGGCCAGCAGCAGGAACAGCCCGAACATGAACAGGGCCAGGAGCTTGAATTGCAGCCGCTGCTTTTTCATGACAGCACCTCCCCGGGCGCGTCCATGGTGGCTAGGCGGGTATCCTCGTCCAGGTCATCCTCGTTCAGGCTGCCAACGCCCTGGAGCAATCCGGCCAAACACAGGCTGGATACCAGCGATGTGCCGCCGTAGCTCACAAAGGGCATGGTCACGCCGGTCAGGGGGATGAGCTTGATGACCCCGCCGATAATCACGAACGTCTGCAAGCCCAGCATCAGGGTGCAGCCCATGGCCAGCAGGCCGTGGAAGCTGCGCCGTGCCGCCATGGCGATGGTGGCTCCCCGCCAGATGAGGGCCACATACATCATCAGCACGAACAGCCCGAAGATGACCCCGAACTGCTCGCAGATCACGGCAAAAATGAAGTCCGTATGATAGACGGGAATCGTCCGCGGCGAGCCCAGCCCCAGCCCCACGCCGAACAGGCCGCCGCTGGCAATGGCCATCAGGCTCTGGACAATCTGGTAGCCGGAATTGTCATAGTCACTCCATGGATTGCGCCAGATGGCAACGCGCTTTTTCACATGGGCGAACATCTTGTAGCCCAGCACCGCCGCGCCTGCGCCGCCCATCAGGCCCACGCCGGTCATCAGCAGATTGCTGGAGGATGCGTAATACAGCAGCAGCGTCACGCCGTAGTACAGCAGGGCGGTACCCAAGTCCTTTTGCAGCATCAGCAGCAGCAGGCAGCTGGCCGCGAAGCCCAGCCAGATGAAGAACCGCCGTTTGCTCATGTAATGGCTGATGATAACCAGCAGGCTGAGCTTGACCACCTCGCTGGGCTGCACGGAGATGCTGCCGACATAGAACCAGTTTTTCGCGCCGTTGGTTTCCTTGCCGATGAGCAGCGGCAGGGCCAGCAGGGCCAGGGACACGGGCATCAACAGCGCGGCGGGGATGCTCCAGGAGCGGATGAGCCGCGTCAAATAGATGCACACGACCATGCACACCAGCCCCACGCCGTAATACATGGCCTGCTGATAGGCATAGGAGGGGTTGGTGGCATAGAGCACCAGCACCCCCAGTGCGCACAGGAAATTCACCAGCGACAGCAGCAGCTTGTCCGCCGGGAACAGCCGGGGCAGAAACGCCGTGCCCAGATGAATCATCACCGGCACGGCCACGGCCAGCAGCAGGCCCTGCCACGCGAAATCCTTGAGCCACAGCAGCAGGAATGCGCTGAAATAGAACACCTGCACCACGCCGATGAGCATACGGCCCGGGTCGCGGCGGGAGGTACGCTGCTTATTCTTCTTCACGGCGGCTCCTCCTTCCCGGGCGATTGGGGCGCATACGGGGACGCAGCGGGTCAAGGTCATCATCGAAGTCAGCGGGGAGCGCATCGGGGGCCTCCTCCGGTGCTTCCTCCGACCAGTCAGGCGTTGGATACGGCAGCAGGTCAGCTTCCTCAGTCTGACCGGGCTCCATCTCCTGTCCGCGCAGGGGCATCATGCGGCCCGTATCGCCCCAGGAGGCGGTATGCTGATGGTAGACATAGGGCGTATCCTGCCAAACAGGAGGTTCATCCGCTTCATCCGGGGCCAAGGTGGGACGTGCGGCGGTTTCCAGCCCTGCAAAGAGCTTCAGGCGCAGCACCGCGTCACCCACGAACAGCCGGGAGCCGTGATGCATGGGATACAGGGCAGCCTTGCTGCGGTGGGTCAGCTCGTCCGCGTCCACCTGGCAACTTTGCCCCCGCCAGGGCTTGATGAGCAGGCCCTTGCCGTCCTGAAAGGTGAAATCCAGGTGATGCTTGGCCACGCCGGGGACAGGCACCACCACATCGCAGGTGCGCAGGAAGCCCAGCACGCCCTCCCGGGGGACGGGGATGGCCATGCCCTCCTGCAGCTCGTCCGAGCCAACCAGCACCACCAGCTCGCCCACCATGCCTGCGTCCGGCAGCTGGCGCAGACGGCGGTGCTTCTCCCGGCGATCCTTGCGCAGCCAGCGGAAGGATCGCCACACAATCAGCGCGCCCAGCAGGACGAACCAGTAGCGCATGCCGAGGGAGAGAATTTCATACAAATCGTCGGGCATGAAACATCCTTTCGTTTTCATCGGGGCAAGGTCGGAGGAGGGCGTTCCCCTTGCAGTCCCCGGAACCTGCCGTTTCCGACGCGGACGAACTGCGTCGTCTGCTTGGAAACTC
>JBJEUL010000172.1:0-16589 GCA_051883835.1 Aristaeellaceae bacterium | reverse complement strand
GAATGCAGCAGTCTGACGAGCGTGACGATTCCCTCCAGCGTGACGAGCATCGGGGAGCGGGCGTTCAATGAATGCAGCAGTCTGACGAGCGTGACGATTCCCTCCAGCGTGACGAGTATCGGGGAGGGGGCGTTCAACGAATGCAGCAGTCTAACGAGCGTGACGATACCGTCCGGCGTGACGAGCATCGGGGCGTGGGCGTTCTATAAGTGCAGCAGCCTGACGAGCGTGACGATTCCGTCCGGCGTGACGAGCATTGGGGCGTGGGCGTTCTATAGGTGCAGCAGTCTGACGAGCGTGACGATTCCGGACAGCGTGACGAGCATCGGAAACCGCGCATTCGGGGGTTGCGATGGGATGGCGGATGAATCGGGACTGGTGATTGTGCGCGGTGTTCTGCACCATTGCAAGCAAGAAAAGGCGAACGTGATGATTCCCTCCAGCGTGACGAGCATCGGGGACAGTGCGTTCTTTGAATGCAGCAGCCTGACGAGCGTGACGATACCGTCCAGCGTGACGAGCATCGGGGCGGAAGCGTTCTGGGAATGCAGCAGTCTGACGAGCGTGACGATTCCGGACAGCGTGACGAGCATCGGGGACAGTGCGTTCTCTAAGTGCAGCAGTCTGACGAGCGTGACGATTCCGAACGGCGTGACGGGCATCGGGGAGAGGGCGTTCTATGGATGCAGCAGTCTGACGAGCGTGACGATTCCGGACAGCGTGACGAGCATCGGGGAGAGGGCGTTCTATGGATGCAGCAGTCTGACGAGCGTGACGATTCCGGACAGCGTGACAAGCATCGGGAAGAGTGCGTTCTATGAGTGCAGCAGTCTGACGAGCGTGACGATTCCGGACAGCGTGACGAGCATCGAGGGGAATGTGTTCTCTCGGTGCAACAGTCTGACGAGCGTGACGATTCCGAACAGCGTGACGAGCATCGGGAGCGGTGCGTTCTTTAACTGTGACCGTCTGACGAGCGTGACGATTTCGGAGAGCGTGACGAGCATCGGGGAAGAAGCATTCAGGTGTTGCCCCAGTCTGACGAGCGTAACAATTCCGGATAGCGTGACGAGCATCGGGAGAAGTGCGTTCAGTGAGTGCCGCAGTCTGACGAGCATGACAATCCCGTCCAGCGTGACGAGTATCGGGGCGAGTGCGTTCTATCTGTGCAGCAGTCTGACGAGCGTGACAATTCCGGATAGCGTGACGAGCATCGGGGAAGAAGCGTTCAACGTCTGCTCCAAGATGATGAACATCAGCCTTTCTGCCCAATTGACCAAGGAGCTGAATAGCTTTGCCCCCCTAATGGCAGCACGGATTATCCTGCACACGCCGGACATCACCCCCGTCAGTGCCAAATTCCGCCCCGGCGCGGCTGTAGGTTTCGCCGAGGGCAACCGCGACTGCACGGACGACAACGGCAAGAAATACCTGAAATACATCAAGGCCAATGCCGCCAAGCTGGCCCCGCTGGCCTGTGAACACCCCGCGCTGCTGTACCTGATGATTCGTGAAAAGCTCATCGCCGCCAAGGATGTGGAGGCCGTGACCGCCGCCGTGCAAGCCACCGGCAACCCCGAGCTGATGGCCGCCATCCTGGAATACGGCCACAGCAGCGTGTCCGACAAGGACAAGGCCAAAGCACAGGCGAAGAAGGAAACCCGCGAGGAAAACGTGACGAGCTTCATCTTTGACGCTGAGAAGCTGGAGGTGCTGCGCGGCAAGACCATCGTTGTCACGGGCAAGCTCAAGACCTTCCTCAGCCGCGACGAATTGAAGGAATGCCTGACCCTTGTCGGGGCCACCCTCACCGAGACCCTGACCGCCGAAGCCGACTACCTGCTGACCAACACGCCCAATTCCGGCACGGCCAAGAACAAGAAAGCCGAGCAGCTGGGCGTAAAGAAAATCACCGAGGACGAGTTCAACCAGATGATTGGCCGCATCCCGGCAGGGCAGGCATAACCCACCTCCCCCACCCTGATTCCCCGCCCTGTCGGACGTGCTTCCGGCAGGGGCCTGCCTGATTGCAGAGATACTCATCCCTGCGCCAACGAAAAAGCCAGAGCTTCCGGCTTGGATGAACTGCGTCATCTGTCTGGAAGCTCTGGCTGCTTTCCTTTGGGGATGTCCGAACGCATTGCGCCCGGGTGCTGTCAGGTCTGCACAGGGGAACCGCACCCTGACCCTTGTTCACTGGTGCGATTCCCCGGCGGGGTTCAGTTGCCGCTGTTCAGCGCGAAGGTGTACACGGCATCCGCCTCGCCGTAGTGCTCATTGGGAATCCACATTGCCGTCCTGTCCGTCAGGTTGTAGATGACGCTGTGGATGGTGCAGCTGTTGCTGTCGTCATTGGTCCAGCCGCGGCGGCCTACGACGCTCAGGATAGCCATGGCCTGCGCTTCATCCGCCACCACGCCGTCCACCGCGTTCAGCTCCTGATAGAGCCGCTCATAGCGGTCATAGCCCCGCTTGCTGCCCTCCGGGCAGCCGTCATAGTAGCCCGGCTGGAGGATGAAGTTGGTGACCACCTGATAATCCGCAACGGCTTCCATGGCACCAATGTGTTCGTCCGCATCGTTGTAGGTGACAATCAGCTCGCGCTGGCTGCCGTCATTGTCGGTGGCATCATTGTCGCCCACCCACTCCAGCACTGCACTGCGCCCTGTAGCATCTGCCACCATGTAATGGTAGGACGTACCGGCCGAGTCGTGCAGGTCGTAGGCGGAGGCGATGGCGACGGCTTCCTCCAGGTCATCGGCATAGTCGAGAATCAGGCGCAGCAGGAGGCTGGAGGTGAAGTCGGGCTTGTCAGTTTGTTGGTTGGTGGCGATGGTCTTTTCGCCGCCCTGATAGGTCATGTAGATGCCGCAGCTCACGCCCGCATCATTGATGCCGTCCAGCGGGGCATAGGGCGCGGCCAGGCAGATGATCCGTTTCATCAGCCCCTCCACATCCTTGTCCACATTCAGGCCCAGGAACTGCAGGTCCACCGTGGAGATGCTGGCGTGGCGGCCCTCGTTGGCCTCCGTCAAGACGATGCAGGTGTTGGTCTTGGAAAAGTCATAGTTCCGGGCAAACAGGCTGTCGCCATCCACCGTCCGGGCGGTGAAGGAGGAGCAGCCGATGGCCGGGTTGCTGATGCTGATGTCAATCAGCCCCCGGGTGATTTTCTTGGTCACAAAGTCAATCAGCTCTGCGTCGCTGCTCACGCCGCCCTGCGCCACCAGATCGTCCAGATAGAACCCGCCCTTGACGTGCAGGGTGTACACGGAGCCGTCCCGATGGTCATCATCGCGCTGGCGCAGCTGCTGCATGCTCATCACGGTGGCAATCTCATCGCGCCACATCACGCCGATGGTCAGGGCCAGCACCAGCACCACGGCCAGCAGACCGACCAGAAGGCCAAGGAGAATCTTCTTGCACTTCTTCATGAATCATCCATCCTTTCTGAATCACGTTTTATCGTAGGAACAGGTGCAGCAGAAGCTCATAGAACTTGCTGCGGTAGGGCTGATAGCGCATGGGCAGGTCCAGCCAGGTCTTTTTGTCCACGATGGACTTTGTATGGGAAAAGGCTTCAAAGCCTGCCCTGCCATGATAACCGCCCATGCCGCTTTCACCCACGCCGCCAAAGGCCATGCCGCTGGTCGCCAGATGGATGACGACATCATTGATGCACCCGCCGCCGTAGGGCAGCTCCTCCGTCACCCGGCGGATATGCGCCCTGTCGCTGGAGAACAGGTAGAGCGCAAGGGGCTTGTCGCGGGTCTTGAGGTCAGCAATGACCTCGTCCAGATGGTCGTAGGTCAAAATGGGCAGGATGGGGCCGAAGATTTCCTCGCCCATCACCGCGTCTGCCCGGGTGACATCCGTCATCACTGTGGGGGCGATGCGGCAGGCGTGCTCATCCGCCTGACCGCCCAGCACAACTTTGGCCGGGTCCATCAGGCCCATCAGGCGGCGGAAGTGCTTCTCGCTGATGATGCGGCCATAGTCGGGATTGTCCAGCGGATGCTCGCCATACTGCGCCTTCACCTGCCGGATGACCTCTGCCACGAAACGCTCCTTCACCGAGCTGTGGCACAGGATGTAGTCCGGGGCTACGCAGGTCTGCCCGCAGTTGAGGTATTTGCCAAAAACAATGCGCTTTGCCGCCAGCGGGATGTCCGCCGTTTCGTCCACGATGCAGGGACTCTTGCCGCCCAGCTCCAGCACCGCCGGGGTCAAATGCTCCGCGCAGCGGCGCAGTACCTCCTTCCCCACCGCCTGACTGCCGGTGAAGAATACCATGTCGAACTTCTGCGCCAGCAGGGCTGCATTTTCCGCCCGGCCCCCTGTTACCACAGCCACATATTCCGCCGGGAAGCACGCCGCAATCAGCTTTTCCACCACCGCACTGGTGGCGGGGGCATACGCGCTGGGCTTGAGGATGACGGTGTTGCCCGCCGCGATGGCATCCGCCAGCGGATCAAGGGTGAGCAGGAAGGGATAGTTCCACGGGCTCATGATGAGAGTGTTGCCGTAGGGCGTGGGCTGGGTATAGCTGTGGGACGGGAACTGCGCCAGCGGTGTATACACGCACCTGCGCCGGGTGAAGCGGCGGATGTGGCGCAGCATATAGGATATCTCCGATAGCACCAGGCCGCTCTCGCACATGAAGCTCTCATAGGCACTCTTGCCCAAATCACGCTGCAGGGCCTGGGCAATCTCGTCCTCATGGGCCTTGACCGCCCGGTAGAGCTTCCTAAGCTGTGCGGTGCGGAAGCTGACCGACAGAGTCGCACCGCTGCGGTAAAAGGTGCGCTGTCGGTCCAGCAGGGACTGTATCTCCTGCGCCGTCATCCATGCTCCCCCCAATCTGCCGCCTGTTCAAGGATAGCCGCCAGCTCCCGGGCCGTCATCAGGCGCGGCACGGGGTAGAGCGGATTCGCTTCCCGCTGGGCATGCCGGGCAAGCAGGGCGATGTCCTCCCGGCGGATACCCGGCACCTTTTCCGGGATGCCCATCCGGGCGTTCATGGCCCGGATAGCCTGAATCAATCTGCCCGCGCCTGCGGCATGGGAATCCTGCTGCGTGCAGATACCTGCCGCCACGCCCAGCGCGTGCAGCTTACGGTGGGCCTTTTCACCGTAGGCTTCCAGCACCCATGGCAGGAGAATGGCGTTGGCCAGCCCGTGGGGCGTGCCGTATTGACCGCCCAGCGCATGCGCAAGAGCGTGGACGTACCCCACATAGGATTGGGAGAAGGCCGCTCCTGCCTTGTAGGCTGCGTGGAGCATGTTCTCCCGGGCAGGCAGGCTGCTGCCGTGGGCATAGACGGTTTCAAGATTGCCAAAGACCAACCGGATGGCCTCCACCGCCAGCTGCCGCGTCTTTCGGGTGGTGGAGCGGCCAATGTAGGCTTCGATGGCATGGGTCAGGGCATCCATGCCGGTGGTGGCCGTCAGGTGGGGCGGCAGGGAAACGGTCAGCGATGCGTCCAGCACCGCATAGTGCGGGATGAGCGGGAAGCTCATCAGTGCATATTTGTCGTGCCGCGCACTGTCCGTGATGACCGCGGCCAGCGTGACCTCACTGCCCGTGCCTGCCGTGGTCGGGATGGCGATGAGCGTCGGCAGCGGGCGCAGAACCCGCAGAATGCCCTTCATCTGCCGCAGGGACATAAACGGCTGGGCCAGCCGTGCCCCCACGGCCTTGGCGCAGTCCATGGCGGAGCCTCCGCCGATGGCCAGCAGCCCGTCACAGCCCCGCGCACGGTAGAGCGACAGAGCTTCCTCCACATTGTCCACGGTGGGATTGGGCTGGGTCTTGTCATAGATGGTACAGGCGATGCCGCCGCCATGGAGCGCGTCCTCCACCGGATGCACCAGACCGTGACGCACAATGCCCTCATCTGTTACCATCAGTATGTTCGCAAGGCCCTTTTGATGCGCGGTCTGCACCAGCTCAGGCAGGGAACGCAGGATCGCCGGCTCCCGGTAGGGCAGCAGCGGCAGGGCCAGGCGGAAGGCTGCCTGAAACACGCGGCAAAACGCCGCTTTCATGATGAACATCGGTTCAAATCCCTCCATCCCGGCGCGCCACAGCCTCCAGACTGTCGCTGATGATGCTCAGGTACCTGTAGAACTGCACCCGCTCATCCTCGGTCAATTCGCCGCCGATTGCCTGCAGAACCCGCTCAATCTTCCCGGCAATCTGCGCACCGATTTCCCTGCCCTTGTCCGTCAGGAGCAGGATGGTCTTGTAGCGGCGGGTCGCATGGGGTTCATCCGTCACATAGCCCTCCTGCTCGAGAAACTCCAGCGCACGGGAGATGGTTGCCTTGTCCTCCTCGCAGCGTTCGCACAGGTCGGTAGCGGTCAGCCCGCCGAAGAGGTAGAGGTAGTACAGGCAGGAGATGTGCGCACTGCGCAGCCCGTAGGATGCCATCTCCTGATTCTTGATACGGCGGATGTTACGGCTGATACGGTTCACCAGCACGGTAAAGGTTTCATAGCGATTATTCAAGGTATCCTTCATGATTGATGATTCACCCAGTCCTATGATAACACATGTTTGTTGAGATGTCAACAAATTTCGACTTGTCGCCACGCAGGCAGCGGAGCGCGAGACAGGCCCATCAGCGACACGGCCACAGGCCTGCGCACTGGCGGTGTGTGAGCACAAATTCAGGGCACTGTCATGCGGACTTCATCCATTCTTCACTTTCCCCGCCTATGCTGAGAGTCAACCAAAGCCGCAAAGGAGGGGACAGCATGAAACGATGGCATATGATTGCGGCGGCGGTGCTGGTTGTGGCGGTCGTGGCGGGAGCATGGCTGTACCTGTCCCGGCCGGCCCTGCCCTCAGGTATCACCAGCGCAGCGGAGCTGGGCCTGATGCTGCTGGATACGGAGGAGGGCCTGTCCGTGCTGGCGGTGCGGGAAAACAGCGCGGCTGAGCAGGCGGGTATTCACCCGGGCGATGTGCTGCTCACCCTCAATGACGCGCCGCTGTCCACCGTGGACATGCTGGACGATTGCCTGCTGGCAGGCAGGGAAGCAACGCTGCTGCTCCAGCTCCAGCGAGGAAGCGAGACGGGAACTGTCCGCCTATGGCTGCCCGCGGATTGAAACACCGCGCAAAGCATGGTATACTGTTACTTAGAGGTGAGTGCCTATGACGCTGCTGATTGTGGATGATGAAAAGCGTATTCGCGAGCTGATTCGCAAATACGCTGCGTTCGAGGGCTATGATGTGGATGAAGCCAACAACGGCATGGAGGCCATTGACAAGTGCCGGACGCGGTCGTATGACCTGGTCATCATGGATGTGATGATGCCCGAGCTGGACGGCTTTTCCGCCTGCCGGGAGATACGCAAGTTCAGCCAGGTGCCCATGCTGATGCTCTCCGCCCGGGGCGAGGAATACGACCGCATCCACGGCTTTGAGCTGGGTGTGGACGACTATGTGGTCAAGCCCTTCTCCCCCCGGGAGCTGATGATGCGCGTCTCCGCCATTCTCAAGCGCAGCTCAGGCGCAGGGCAGGGCAACGATGTTGTCACCATCGAGGATTTGACGGTGGACTTCACGGCCCGGCGGGTGGCCATTGGGGACACGGAGCTGACCATGAGTCCCAAGGAGTACGACCTGCTGTTCTTCATGGTGCGCAACCGCGGCATTGCTCTGACGCGGGAGGTGCTCATCAGCAAGGTGTGGGGCTACGAGTTCTTCAACGATGAGCGCACGCTGGATACGCACATCAAGCTCCTGCGCCGCCGTCTGGGGCCGTACAGCAACCGCATCACGACGCTGCGAGGGGTGGGATACCGCTTTGAAAAGGAATAAGCGTCGCCTACTGGGCATCAGGAGCCGCATTATGCTGTACCTGGTGCTTTTTGTTGCGCTGATGCTGGGCATGCTGTGGCTGTTTCAGGTGGTGGGGCTCAATGACTTCTACCGCTGGTACAAGACGCGGCAGGTCAAGGGTACGGCTGCTGCCCTGATGGACAATCTGGACAACAGCGAGCTGAGCGTGCTGGCCGATGAGCTGGCCTCCCAGCATGATGTGTGCATCCTCATTCTGGATGCGGACAATCATATCATGCTGTCCAGCGAGGACACGCAGTTCTGCCTGATTCACCGCATGAGCCAGCGCGACCTGACCTGGTGGTGCGAGCGCGCCCCGGAGGACGGCTCCATCCTGCTGGAGGAATTCAACGTGCAGCCCTTCCAGAATGACCGCTACAATCCCCGGAAGTTTGCCGACGGTGCGCCGCCCATGCGGGTCAGTCACCATCAAAGCCTGCTGTATGCCCAGCGCATCATCCTGCCGGGGGGCGAAATGGGGTATATGCTCATCAACACCATGATTACCCCGCTGGATGCCACTGTGGCCGTGCTGCGCTCGCAGCTCATCATGATCACCGGCGTGGTGCTGCTGGGCGCGCTGCTGATGGCGGTGTTCATCTCCCGCAAGCTGTCCCTGCCCATCATCGAGACCAATACCGCTGCCCGGGAGCTGTCCACTGGACGTTTCCAGCCCACGCAGCACGGTGGGGATTATCAGGAAATCGCGGAGCTGAACGCCACGCTGACCCAGGCGGCGGAGGACTTGCACCGGGTGGAGAAGATGCAGCACGAGCTGATTGCCAACATCAGCCACGACCTGCGCACGCCGCTGACCATGATTGGCGGCTATGCCGAGGTGATGCGGGACATTCCCGGGGAAAGCACGCCGGAGAACATGCAGGTCATCATTGACGAAACGACCCGCCTGACCACGCTGGTCAACGAAATCATGGACTTTTCCCGCATGCAGGCCGATGAGCTGCCCATGGTATCCGCTGACTTTGACCTGACAGCTTCGGTTCAGGAGATTGTTGAGCGCATCAGCACCCTGGTGGAGCCCAAGGGCTACACCATCCGCTATGACGCGAGGGAGCATCCCACCGTGATGGCGGATGAAAAGCGCATCGGTCAGGTGATTTACAACCTCATCGGCAATGCGCTGACTTACACCGGCGAGGACAAGCTCGTTATCGTGACGCAGCAGCAGGTGGGCGAGCGGGTGCGGCTCAGCGTGCAGGATACGGGCAAGGGCATTCCTAAGGCGGAGCTGCCCATGATTTGGCATCGCTACTACCGCACGCAGGAGACGCATCGGCGGGCGGTGATTGGCAGTGGGCTGGGGCTGTCCATTGTGCAGGGCATTTTGATGCGGCATCAGGTACCCTATGGTGTGGAGAGCGAGGAAGGAAAGGGCTCGACCTTCTGGTTTGAGCTGCCGCTCTCCCCTGCCGACGAATCCTCCCCAAGGGAACGCTGAGGCGTTCCCTTGGCTTTTTGTCCAGGGGCACACAAAAACGGGTCAGCATCATGCTGGCCCGTGACGGCGGCAAAATAGAATGACCCCTCCCAGAATACGGCGGCACCTCGTGCATCAGACAACTCATGATACGGTCAGCAGACAGGAGCTTTTTTCTAAACAACATACATTCTAAAATATTCTTGATCCATGCTTTTGTAGCCTGCGCTGACATCCCAGCATTGCTTGTGATCCTGTGAAGCCCGCAATCACAGCACGCCAGGGGAATCATTCTTCATCTCCAGTATAGGCGATTGCGCGGCGAATGTCAAGGGCGCAGTCAGCCTGAGCACGGAAATCAACTTTGGTCAAGGACGTTAACGATGTTAGCGGAGGAGAGCAAACAATCGAACATAATCTGAGACATAGGGCGTTTTGAGTTGGAATTTCGTTTGTAGCGTTTAACAATTGACAAGACGAATTTACGGAGCAGATTCATGGTTTTCTGGATTGTCTGGTTCACAACACGGAAGTAATCCTCTTCAAAATGCACGTCAAGTAACCAATGCATCGTTTCTACTGATATTTGCTTCGCAAATCTCCACCCTTCCCTTGACTGCTATGGGGTCGCTTCCCTGTAACCTATGCTTGACGCTTCTACATGATTTCCATGTTCCCATGCAGGGAGAACTTGCGATAATTCGTTAATTGTTGTACAATAGTTCTTCCCGGAGGTGGATTGATGATGAAGCGGCGATTCCTGTCCCTTCTTCTTGTCCTGACCCTGCTGCTGTCCTGCGCACAAGCGCAGCAGCCCGTCCCCGCCCTGATTGAGGACGGTCTGATGCTGATGGACAGCAGTGTGTACTATCCGCAGCTCACCGGCATGGCGGATGAAGCCCTGCAGGCCCAGCTCAACGACCAGCTGCTGACCGCAGGCGATGTTGAGGCCCGCCTGAACCGTATGGTGCTGCTGATGCCGCTGCCGGCCACCATGCATGTCAGCTATCAGGCAACGCTGCAGGGCGAGGTGCTGTCCTGCGTATTTTCCGCCATGGGTGCGCTCACGGATGAACGCTCCACCCATGAATGGTCTGCGCTGAATGTGGACATCACCGATGGCAGCGACATTACTTTTGACCGCCTGTTCACCGATGTGCCTGCCCTGATGATGGATTTGGAGGAATACCTTGACTACGGCGTGGGGCCGGAGCTGTCCGCGCATCTGGCCAACAGCCAGCTGACGCCCGTGCCGGAGGTGTTCGGCCTGACGGAAACGGGACTGACGCTGTACTACCCCATCGAACAGCTCTCCACCCTGTCGGACAGGGCAGGAGCCGTCACCATCCTGTGGTATGAGCTGGCGGAGCATCTGCGGCTGACGGATGATGATGTCCTCAGCCGCATCGGCGCAAGGGATATGCTCATTCCCTCCCCCGACAGCGCAGCGAACATCCGTGCCGCGCTGGAGAGCGGGACACTCCCCGGCGTGCCCGTCACGCTGGGCGGCTCGGTGCAGGAGGCCACCGACACCTATCGCATGCTCACCGATCCTGACCTGTATCAGGATGGGCGCATGTTCGCGCTGGAGGATGCTGCCTTCCGTCAGGTATGGCTGCTGACGGACGCGCTCACCGACAAGACCTGGGACCAGAGTGTCATCAAGGGGCTGCGGGCGGATCGCTTCAACCTGTGGGGGCTTTATCCCGGGCTGGCGCAAGCGGACGTTGCAGCCCTGCTGGGACAGCCGGATACCGTCCTGGTGCTGGACGAAGCCATGGCCGATGCCTACCGGCTTACCCCCGGCGAAAGCTATTACTACAACTATACGGGCGTTCAGCTGCGCCTTCACTTCAACGAGGAGGGACTGCTGAGCAGCCTGATTATCACGCAGGCCGAATAAGCCTGCCATGCAAGGGAGGATCAGCATGCCAGCCAAGAAGAAACAATCCAAACCAAAAACGCCCCGGCACACCCCCGCCTATTCCGCGGATGCCATGGCACTGCATCTGGTGGGCGGACTGCTGCTGATTGCCTTGGGCGTGCTGATTTTCCTGTCGGTGGTGACGGGCATGTCCGGGGATGTATTCGCCGGGATGCGGCAGGTATGCTACGGCATGACGGGCGTTTTGGCCTTTCTGCTGCCGATTTTCCCGGTCTGGGGCGGTGTGCTGGTGCTGCTCTCGGTGTACCGCAAGGCACCCCTTCGGGCGTTCCTGCTGGCGGTGGGGCTGTATGTGCTGCTGCTGGCCGCCGTGAATCTGATTTCCACCTCCGGCTCACCGGCCGTGCCGCTGATGCGCTATTTCTACACCCTCAATTTGAACCGGGGGCAGAATCCCTCGGGCTTTGATACCTATCTGGCCCGCAGCTATGAGCTGGGGTGCAGCCGCATGGCTGGCGGCGGTGCACTGGGCATGCTGCTGGCCTGGCCGCTGTATTTCCTGCTGGGCAATGCCGTGCTGGGCGGCGTGCTGTGCATCCTGGGCGCGCTGGTGGATTTTGCGTTCCTGATTCATCTGGATGTGAAGGGCATTCAGGCCAAACTGCGCAGCCGTGTGGATGCGCGGACGCAGCGGCAGCAGCAGGAGCAGGCGCAGCTCCAGCAGCAGGAGCTGGCCTGGCAGCAGCAGATGGCGGAGCGCAGCTATCGGCCTCCTGTCCCGGAGCCGCCGCCATCCCCTTTGCAGGATTACCCGACGCCGCAGGCCTATGCGCCCGCGCAGGAGAGAGACTTCCAGCCCGTGCAGCCTGACAGACGGCAGGCGGTTGTCGGCTTCCAGCCTGTCATGGAGGGGGCCTATCAGCCTGAGCAGCCCCGCCGGGTATGGCATTTTTCCCGACAGAAGATTGAGCCGGATGACCGGCAGGAGGCCCGGCGCAGCAGCCGCCGCGATGAAGGTGGTACAGAGTCGCCTGCCCCTCGCCCCCGCCGCTCCTGGATCTTCGCCCGTAAGAATGATGATGAGGAGGAAACGCCTATGGAACCCAAGCGACCGCCTCACCCCGGTCATATCTTCCAGCGTCCCGAGGAACCGCAGCCTGCCCCTGATGCGTCGGTGCCGGAGCAGCCCATGATGGATGCTCCTGCCCAGGATGCCGCCATGCAGCCGTCCTTCTCCCCGGACGAAGCCCCGCAGGCACCGATGCCGTCCACGCCATCAGCCTATCAGGATGACAGCCTGTGGCAGGATGACTCCTTTTCTTCCCGCCGTGCCACCTGGCGCAGCGATGAGGATGCCATGCCGTCCATGAGCCGCACCCGCAGGCCTGCCGATGGCTCCGCGCCCCGTCAGACCACAGGTGCCCTCCGCACAGCGGCCCCCTCGCAGGAGTCTGCCACGCCGCCCCGCCAGGCCACCGGCCCCATCCGTCCCACAGCCCCCGGGCAGCGTACCGGGGAGCCTGCCCGCAAGCAGCAGCCCCTTCCCTCCTGGTCGGAAACACCCCCTTGGGAGGAAGCTCCCCAACCCCAGCAGCCTGCTGGCACAGCGAGTCCTCCGCGCTTGCAGCAGGAGCCGCCCAAGGATGCCTGGCAGCCTGACCTGAAGCTCCCGCCCCGCAAGCCCGGCATGGAGGACGAGCCGGAAGAAGCCATCCAGCCCCCGCCCTATGTTTATCCCGGGCTGGAGCTGCTGAACATGCCCAAGCCGCAGGCCGGTATCAGCCCGGAGGAGGATGCCATGCGCTCCCAGCGGCTGGAGGAAACGCTGCAATCCTTCAAGGTGCCTGCCAAGGTGCGCCATGTGACCCATGGCCCGGCCATTTCCCGCTTCGAGCTGGAGCTGGCGGCAGGCATCAAGGTCACCAAGGTCACGGATTTGGGCAAGAACATTGCCATGAACATGGAAGTCAAGTCCGTGCGCATCGAGGCTCCCATTCCGGGCAAGGCGTTGGTGGGCGTGGAGGTGCCCAACCGCAAGGTGGAAACCGTTACGCTGCGGGAGGTGCTCAGCTCTCAGCCCATGGCCGAGGCCAAGTCCCCGCTGGCGGTGGCACTGGGCAAGGACATTGCCGGTACGCCCATCGTATGTGACCTGGCCCGCATGCCGCATCTGCTGATTGCCGGTGCCACAGGCTCCGGTAAATCCGTGTGCATCAACACGATGATCAACAGCCTGCTGTATCGCTGTTCCCCGCAGGAGGTTCGCCTGATTCTCGTTGACCCCAAGGTGGTGGAGCTGCAATGCTACAACGGCATTCCCCATCTGCTCATTCCTGTTGTGTCCGATCCCCACAAGGCCGCCAGTGCGCTGGCCTGGGCAGTGGCAGAGATGATGGACCGCTACAAGAAGTTCGAGCGCAAGGGTGTGCGTGCCATTGACGGCTACAATGCCCGTCGGGAGGATGGCGAGGAATTCATGCCCCGCATCGTCATCATCATTGACGAGCTGGCCGACCTGATGATGACCTGCAAGCGCGAGGTGGAGGATCACATCTGCCGTCTGGCCCAGCTGGCCCGTGCTGCGGGCATTCATCTGGTGGTGGCCACCCAGCGTCCCTCGGTGGACGTGATTACCGGCCTGATCAAGGCCAACATTCCCAGCCGCATCGCCTTCAAGGTGTCCAGCTTCATCGACAGCCGAACCATCCTTGACCGTCAGGGTGCGGAGCAGCTGCTGGGCTGGGGCGATATGCTCTATCTGCCCACGGGCGAGTTCACGCCCATCCGTGTTCAGGGCTGCTTCATGAGCGATGACGAGGTGAACAGCGTCACCGACTTCATCCGCGAGAACAGCAGCGCGGAATACGACCCCAACATCCTTGAGCAGCTGGAGCAAATGGAGCGGGATGCCAATCCCCCCTCCGCTGATACAGCCGATGCCACCGACAACGTCAACGGTGATGCCTCCTTGCTGGCCCAGTGCATCGAAATGGCCGTGAATGACGGCCAGGTATCCACAAGCCTGCTGCAACGGCGGCTGAAGGTTGGCTACGCCCGCGCAGGCCGCCTGGTGGACGAGATGGAACGCCGAGGCATCATTTCCGCCAAGGATGGCGCGAAGCCCCGCATGTGCCTGATTTCCCGGGAGGAATTCGAGGCCATGCAGGCCTCCGGCGAGCTGGACGAATAATCCCGGGCCAACGCACCCGGCAGGAGGCGGTATCATGCCCAACATGATGGATTACCTGACCTGGCGCGGGGACTTGTCCCTGCCATGCGTACCCTTCAATCCCGTGGACGGACTGATACTGGCCAGCCTGTGCTACAATGAGCTGGGCCCGCAGGCCGAGGACAGCGAGGGCATGCTCCTGCGGGAGCTGGCTCCCCTGCTGCCCCTGCGGGCGCAGACGGGCAGCCAGTCCTTCGTCCAGTCGCGGGAGCTGCTCTATGTCATGGCGGATACCGTGCGCTTCGGCAGCATCCGCCTGCATGACTATGTGAACGTGGTGGATGAGGAGCGCAGCATCCAGTTTTCCGCCGTCACGGCTGATTTGCCCGATGGGCCGGTGTGCGTGTGCTTCCGCGGCACGGACAGCACGCTGGTGGGCTGGCGGGAGGACTTCACCATGGCCTTTGAAAGCCCCGTCCCTGCGCAGATGGAAGCTCTGACCTATCTGGAGCGCACCGCCCTGCACACCGGACGCGAGCTGCTGCTGGTCGGTCACAGCAAGGGCGGCAATCTGGCAGCCTATGCCGCAGCCCATGCGGAGCCGGAGACGCAGCGTCGTATCCGCGCCGTGTACAGCTTTGACGGCCCCGGTCTGGACGATGCCACCATGGCCAGCGAGGGCTACGGACGGATTCAGCGTGTTTTGCACTCCATCATTCCGCAGTCCTCGGTGGTGGGGCTGCTGCTGGCCCATCATCCCAACTACACGGTGGTGCGCTCCAACGCCGTCAGCCTGTATCAGCACGATACCTTCACCTGGCAGCTCATTGGCCCACGCTTTGACGAACTGGGCGAGGTGGACCTCGGCAGCCATTTGATGGACGAGACCCTGCACGAATGGCTGCGTCAGGCCCCACCCCCGCAGCGCAAGGTTTTTGTGGATACGCTGTTCACCCTGCTGGAATCCACCGGCGCATCCACCCTGCACGAGCTGTCCGCAGACAAGCTCCGCACGGCACTGGCCATCCTGACCGCCAGCAGGGACATCGACCCGGACACCCTGCGGATGATTGCCCAGCTGATCAGCAGCCTTGTGAGCATTGGCATGGGCAATCTGCTGGATGCCGCCACACGCAGACACCGGCTGCTGTGGGAACAGGCCCTGCACAGCCACGACAGTACCCCTCAGGAGGAATGAAGCATGAACGAAGCATTGCAGCAGGAGATTCGCCTGACGCTGCGTCAGGCTGTGGACGCGCTGACCGAGGCCGGAAGCATTCAACCTGGCGGCGTGATTGTGCTGGGCTGCTCCACCAGCGAGGTGGCCGGGGCACGCATCGGCAAGGGCAGCGTGCCGGAGCTGGGCGAGGTGATTGCCCGGGCGATGCTGGATGCCTGCCATGCCCACGGGCTGGAAGCGGCTTTCCAGTGCTGTGAGCATCTGAACCGGGCCATTGTGATGGAGCTGCGAGTTTTGCGGGAGCTGCGGCTGACGCAGGTACGGGCTATTCCCCAGCCCAAGGCGGGGGGAAGCGTGCCGGCTGCTGCGTGGAAGCTGCTGGAGCAGCCGGCACTGGCTGTGGCGGTGCAGGCGGATGCCGCCATTGACATTGGGGATACGCTGGTGGGCATGCACATCCGGCCGGTGGCGGTGCCTTTGCGGCTGGAGGTGGGGCATGTGGGGCATGCCAATCTGGTGATGGCCTACAGCCGCCTGCCCTACATAGGAGGAAGCCGGGCCGTCTACGACTAAGCCCCCACCAAGGGAACGCGCCAGCGGAAAGGGGTCAAGGGGCGATGCCCCTTGTGGGGTGCAGGGGTGAAACCCCTGCGCAGGTCTGGGCGGCAGCCCAGCGCACCACCTTCCAATCACAAAAAGGGAAAAGGCAAAGCGTGCGTTTCCAAGCAGACGACGCAGTTCGTCCGCGCCGGAAACGGCATGTTCCGAAATTTCCCAACGGAGCGTATCCTTCCTCGCATCCACACAGGCCGCTGTCCATAACCGGGCAGCGGCTTTTATTGTTCATACAATACCGGATGCTTCACAACGCAGCACGTCCAGCGGAAAGCCTTCCCCTGCTTAGGATGGTGGGCAAGCGGCGTGAGGACGGATGAGGTCGTTCCTGTTGCAGTCCACGGAACCTGCCATTTCCTACGCGGACGAACTTCGTCGTCTGCTTGGAAACTCACGTTTTTTGGTTCTTCACGGAAAGTGATGGAGCGGAGTATGAAGCGAGAAGAACCTG
>JBJEUL010000171.1:0-3806 GCA_051883835.1 Aristaeellaceae bacterium | reverse complement strand
ATACCCTACATGCACTTTCATGTCGCGGAGGTTCCGGCGGTACAGAGCCTGCTGGAAAGCATGGTCTATGCCCTGGTGGATGATGTACCCACCAGCCAGCGCATCCTCAAAACTTCCATGACGCTGCTGATGCTCCACCTGCTGGAAAATGCCAATCGTCTGACCCTGCCCCCCTCCGGCGGCAACGCACTGGTGGTGGCGGTGCTGGATGAGATTCGTCATAATTACGCCTCCATCAGTCTCAAGGACTTCGCCGCTGCCCATCATGTGTCCGCAGCGTACCTGAGCCAGACGGTGCATCGGGCCACGGGCATGAGCTGCACCGAACATCTCCAGCGGCAGCGCATCGCCCAGGCCAAGCGGCTTTTGCGGGAGACGGATATGTCCGTCATGGACGTGTGCTACGCCGTGGGATACAGCAACACCAGCCACTTCTATCGGCTGTTTACCCAGCAGTGCGGGATGAATCCGACAGCCTACCGCCTTGTTAATTCAGGACGTGGAATTGTTTAAGCGGCGGCATTTCGCCCGGAATGGACATCATGCTACAATAGCATCAGCATCAAAGGTGCGGTGGAGCTTCTCCCCGCCCATAAGGAGGATAACGAATGGAACGCTTTGCCTGGAAGGGCCGCATCAAGCCCGGCATGAGGGACGAGTACAAACGCCGTCATGATGAAATCTGGCCCGAAATGGTCGCACTGCTCAAGTCTGCGGGCATCCGCAACTACACCATCTGGTCGGACGGGGAAACGCTCTTTGGCTATTATGAGTGCGAACAGGGCATTGAATTTGCCGAGCGCACCCAGGCCGGCAGTCCCATCGTTGACCGCTGGAACGAATACATGCAGGACGTGCTGGAACTGGAGATGGATCCCGTCACCGGTGCGCAGCCCAAGATGACCTGCATGTTCCTGATGGAGTGATGAATGATGAAAACATATCTTGCCATTGATATTGGCGCATCCAGCGGACGGCACATCGTTGCCTGGCTGGAGAACGGAAAGATTGAGACCCGGGAGGTCTACCGTTTCCCTAACGGCGCGTCCATGAAGGACGGCCATCTGTGCTGGGACGCGGAGGGTCTGGTACAGCATGTCATCGCGGGCATCCGTGCAGCACATGAGCAGGGCTATACCCCCGTGAGCATCGGCATCGACACCTGGGGCGTGGACTTCGCCCTGCTGGACGGCGCGGGCAACATGGTGGGGGACCTGGTGGCGTACCGCGACAGCCGCACTGAGGGCATCGACACCGAGCTGGAAAAGACCATGACCTTTGCGGAGCTGTACAACATCTGCGGGATTGCCAAGCAGCCCTTCAATACGGTGTATCAGCTGGCGGCAGTGCTGAAGGAGCATCCCGAGTATCGCGAGCAGGTCGAGGATTTCCTGCTGGTACCCGAGTATCTCAGCTATCGCCTGACGGGCAAAAAGGCCCACGAATGGACGAACTGCACCACAGGTGCCATCTGTGATGCGGCCACCGGCACGTTCTCCACGGCCATTATTGAGGGTGCAGGTCTGCCGGAGAAGTGGTTCCGTACGCCGCTGGTGCAGCCCGGCACGGTGCTGGGCCCGCTGAGCGCGGAGATTGCGGCACAGGTTGGCTTTAACAGCACGGTGATTCTGCCTGCCACCCATGATACGGGTAGTGCCTACATGGCGGTGCCCGCCCGGGATGACCACGCGGCGTTCCTGTCCAGCGGCACCTGGAGCCTGCTGGGTACGGAGCTTCGCGCCCCTGTGACCAACGAGGATGCCCTGCGCTCCGGCTTCACCAATGAAGGCGGCTATGACGGCACCACCCGCTTCCTCAAGAACATCATGGGCATGTGGATGCTGCAATGCATTCACAAGGAAATCAACAAGGCCCATTCCTTCGCGGAGATGGCGCAGATGGCGGCTGCATCCGACTATCCCGCGTGGGTGGACGCAGCGGACAACCGCTTCATGGCTCCTGCCAGCATGCTGGAGGAGGTCAAGGCGGCACTACGGGAGCAGGGTGCGCCTGAACCCCGCGACCTGTCCGATGTGCTGCGGGCGGTGACGATGGGTCTGGCCGTGTGCTACCGGGATTCCATCCGCGAGATGGAGAAGGTAACAGGCAAGACGTTTACCAGCCTGAACATTGTGGGCGGCGGCAGTCAGAATGTGGTGCTGAACCAGATGACAGCGGACGTGACCGGCCTGCCCGTCTACGCTGGCCCCACCGAGGGTACCGCGCTGGGCAATCTGGCGGCGCAGATGATTGTTTCCGGCGATTTCGCCAATCTGGCAGACTTCCGTGCCGCGCTGCCCGGCAGCTTTGATATCGTGACCTACACAGCTTCTCAGGGCTGATGGCCCTCTATCCATACGACTTCACCTGCCCGCAAGGGCTGGTCACAAGAAAGGAAGATAGCCCATGACTCCCTTTGAGTATGCCAAGGAACGCTACGCCGCCATCGGTGTGGACGTGGACGCTGCCATGGACAAGCTGAGCAAGGCTCCTGTGAGCCTGCACTGCTGGCAGGGCGATGATGTGCGCGGCTTTGACGGCGACCCCAACGCGCCCCTGACCGGCGGCATCCAGACCACCGGCAACTATCCCGGCCGCGCCCGCACCCCGGAAGAGCTGATGGCTGACCTGGACATGGTGATGAAGCTCTGCCCCGGTACCAAGAAGATGAACCTCCATGCCTGCTATGCCATCTTTGATGAGGAGAACGGCGGCTGGGTGGATCGCGACAAGATTGAGCCGAAGCACTTCAAGAAGTGGGTGGATTTCTGCAAGGAGCGCGGCCTGGGCTGCGACTTCAATCCCACCTTCTTCTCTCACCCCAAATGCGACCCGCTGACCCTGTCCTCGCCCAACGAGGACACCCGCCGCTTCTGGATTGAGCATGGCAAGGCGTGCATCCGTATCAGCCAATATCTGGCCGAGGAGCTGGGCCAGCCCTGCATCATGAACATCTGGACGGGTGACGGCTTCAAGGATATTCCCGCTGACCGCATGGGCCCCCGTGTGCGCTACAAGGAAGCCATGGACGAGATTCTCTCCGAGCCGTTCGACTTTGACAAGGTGAAGCCCTGCGTGGAGTCGAAGGTGTTCGGCATCGGTGTGGAAGCCTACACCGTGGGCAGTGCGGAATACGCCCTGAGCTATGCCGCGGTGAATCCCGGCAAGTGCATCCCGCTGATGGACAATGGTCACTATCATCCCACCGAGGTTGTTTCCGATAAGATTCCCGCACTGCTGGCCTTCTTCCCGGAGCTGGCCCTGCACATTACCCGCCCCATCCGCTGGGACAGCGACCATGTGGTGCTGCTGGATGACGAGACGCGGGAGATCTGCAAGGAAATCGTGCGCTGCGGTGGTCTGGATGGCCGTGTGCATATGGCACTGGACTACTTTGATGCGTCCATCAACCGTGTGTCCGCCTGGGTCACGGGCTTCCGCAATGTGCAGAAGGCCCTGCTGATGGCTCTGCTCACGCCCAACGCTGAGCTGGCCCGGCTGCAGGATACCGACCAGTTCACCGAACTGATGGTGCGTCAGGAAGAAATGAAGACCATGCCCTTCGGTGAGGTATGGAACGAGTACTGCCGCCGCTGCGGCGCGCCCGCGGACGGTGAGTGGTTCTCCCTTGTGAAGCAGTACGAGCAGGACGTGCAGAGCAAGCGCGCGTAAGCCATGAAAGCAGCTCACTATAACATACATAAGGAGATGGATTCCCATGGCCATGACTGACATTTCCATTGTGAAGCGGTATATCCGCATGTGCAACGACGGCTGGCTCCAGGGCTGGCATGAGCGCAACGGCG
>JBJEUL010000170.1:0-16784 GCA_051883835.1 Aristaeellaceae bacterium | reverse complement strand
CGTGAGTTTCCAAGCAGACGACGCAGTTCGTCCGCGCCGGAAACGGCAGGTTCCTGGGACTACATGAGGAACGACACCTCATCCGCCTTGCCGCGCTGTTCTCTATTCCAAGGATACGTTTGCTGTTTCGATGCGTAAGGATGAAAGGAGCGGTTCTCCATGGCCAACATTGAAGAAATGTTCCGTACCCGCCAGCCGGATTATTCCGGCCTGTGCGTCCGGGAAGTGACCTATGCCACCCTCGATACCTATTATGGCGGCCAGCAGGACTACAAGCTGGATGTCATCACCTCCGAAACCGTGCCGCAGAACGGCTATGTGGTGATGTTCGTCCATGGCGGCGCGTTCTCCCAGCCCTGCGACAAGCGGCAGCTGTATATCTGCCTGTTTGCCCGGGAGCTGTGTGCACAGGGGTATACGGTTGTGTCCCCGGACTATCCCCTGTTCGATGATGTCAGCGAGTTTGAAACCCATCCCGAGAACCACATGCGCGCCTTCCAGACCAGCAGCGACGCGGTGAATGCGGCCTGCCGCTTCATCATGGCCCACGCCGAGGAGTACGGCGTGAAGCCGGGCAAGGCCGCCATCATGGGCGGCAGCGCAGGCGGCATGGCCTCCGTCTATGCCGTCAGCAAGGCCCCGGAACAATACTTCGCGCTGGTGCCGCTGTGGGGCTCGCCCACCATTCTGCCGGATGTGACCGGCTTCCCGCCCACGCTGTGCGTCCATGGCACCGATGACAAGGCCGTCCCCATTGCGCTGGAAAAGCCCTTCGGAGAAGCCCTCGATGCTGCAAACGTGCCGCACGAACTGATTACCCTCCCCGGCTGGGGCCACACCCCCATCCCGCAAATGCCCGTCTACATGCCCTCCATCCTCCGCCTGCTCGCCCAAACCCGCCCCTGATTTCGACGCTCTCCAAGGGACCGCGCCAGCGTCGAAGGGGTCAAGGGGCAATGCCCCTTGTTCGGTAGCAGGGGTGAAACCCCTGCGCAGGTCTGGGCGGCAGCCCAGCTCCCCTCACGCGCTCATGCCGTGCTTTCACGGACTGAGCGCGTTTTTTTACCATATCCTGCACAGCACTGAATGATATTTGCAATATAATCAATGATATTTGCAATGCACTTTTTAGGAAAGAAACGATATAATTTGGACATATCCTCCGCGAGTATGGACTTTTTGCCCCCAAAAAAATGAAAATATCATCCTTGCAGCAACGACAAAAGCAAGCGATGCAGGAGGTCTTATCCATGAATGCGCGCCGTTGGGATTGGCTGGAACGGTTGCTCAAAATTGAAGGAAACGTGCTTGATCATCTGGCTGCCGGTGAACTGAAGCAGACCATGCCCCTGGACTTCCACAGCGACCGTGCGGATTATGCCCCGCTGGAAGCCTTCGGACGCAGCATGCTGGGCCTTGCGCCCTGGCTGGAGGTGGATGCCGATACCCTCGATGCGGATGAGCGTGCCTTGCAGGCCGCATGGCGTGAAAAGGCCATCCGCTGCATCGACATGGCCACCGACCCCGACTCCCCTGACTTCATGAACTTCACCACCGGCGGTCAGCCGCTGGTGGATGCGGCCTTCCTGTGCCACGCGCTGGTGCGTGCGCCCAAAGCCCTCGCCGCTGCCCTGCCGGACAGGGTGCGCCATAACCTGGCCGAAGCCCTCCGTTCTTCCCGGGTCATCGTGGCAGGCAGCACCAACTGGCTGTTCTTCACCGCGATGGTGGAGGCCGGTCTGTATGTGCTGGGCGAGCCCTATGACATGACCCGCGTGCTCTACGCCCTGCGCGTGTTCCAGGACTGGTATGTGGGCGATGGCGTGTATGGCGATGGTGCCAATTATCACTGGGATTATTACAACAGCTTCGTCATTCAGCCCATGTATGTGGACTTGGTCAATCTGCTGGCATCCGAGCATGGGGAGATTGCCCGCATGCAGCCCGCCGTCAATGCCCACGCGGCCCGCTATGCCTCCATTCTGGAGCGCATGATTGGGCCGGAGGGCAGCTATCCGGTGGTGGGCCGCTCCATCTGCTACCGCTTCGGCGCGTTCCAGATGCTGGCGCAGGCCGCCTTGCAGCACCGGCTGGAAGCCCACCTGACCCCCGCGGGCGTGCGCTGCGGACTGACCAGCGTCATTCATCGGGTGATGAGTGCGCCGGATATGTTCGATGCGCAGGGCTGGCTGCTGCCGGGCGTGTACGGCCATCAGCCGGAGCTGGCGGAAATGTACATCAATATCGGTAGCCTGTACCTGTGTTCAGCGGTGTTCCTGCCCCTGGGCCTGCGTCCCGATGACCCCTTCTGGGCCGACCCGGACGATGACTGGACGGGCCGCAAGGTGTGGGCTGGCGGTCACATCGTGATTGACCATGCCGAGGACTGACAGGAGGACACCATCATGTGTGAAAAGGTATACGGCCCGCTGCTGACGGATGAGGAGCTGTTCCAGTCGTGCCTGTCGCTGGACTGGCCGGGCATGGAAGCGGTGAAGGAAGCCGCGCAGGCAGCCAATTGGCCGGTGGCCCGGGCCGCGCTGGCGGCTTTCATCCGAAAGCTGCCCGTCCCTGCGGGGTTCTTTGATATCACCTATGAGCCGCCGGAAAACCTCGTTACCTTCCCCGGTGAGAGCGAGGCGCAGGCCTGCGAACGCATCATGGGGCATACGCTGATTTCCGTGGGCGTTCCCTGCGTGTACGGTGCGGGGAATCCCGTGGACTGGATGGCCAATCCCACCGAGAACGGCTATAAGGAATGGCCCTGGCAGCTCAGCCGGCACCATGAGCTGAAAATGCTGGCCCATCAGTACCGCCTGACGGGCAATGCAGCCCTGGCGGCATGCGCGGCGGAGCTGCTGGCCTCGTGGATGAAGCAGGCCACCGTGCCGGGCCCGGACGTGCCGGGGTATCAGACGCTGTGCTGGCGCACCATTGAGTGCGGCATCCGCACGGGCTGTACATGGCCCTATGCGTTCTATGCCTTCCATGACGCACCGGCCTTTACCGATGACGTGCTGGTGGACTGGGTGAAATCCTATGTGGAGCATGCACGCCGTCTGGTGCGCAACCATATGTCGGGCAACTGGTTCATCATGGAGATGAACGGTCTGGCCCATATCAGCCTGATGCTGCCCTTCCTGGCCCATGCCGATGCATGGCGGGAGATGAGCTTCCGCTGCCTGACCGAGGAGCTGGAACGGCAGGTGTATCCCGATGGCTTCCAGTACGAGCTGACCACGAATTATCATAATGTCATCATCATCAATTACCAGCGTCTGCTGAATCTGTGCCGGGTGATGGGCGTGACCGTCCCCCAGCCGCTCAGGGACAAGCTGGCCCCGGCCATCGGCTTTGAGCATCAGCTGATGATGCCCGACGGCACCACCCCGGACATCAACGACGGCAACCGCTATGACGTGGCGCGGCTGATGCGCATCCGCCGGGACGTTTTCCCGGAGCATCCCATTGTGCGCTGGCTGGCGGACGGCGATGCAAGCTGTCAGCCCAAGGAAACCTCCATGCTGCTGCCCTGGTCGGGCATGGCGGTGATGCGCACCGGCTGGGACAGGGATGCCAGCTGGGCTATGCTGGATGCAGGCCCCTTCGGGCGCGGCCATCAGCATGAGGATAAGCTGAACGTGCTGTTCTACGCGGCAGGGAAGCTGCTGCTCACCGAGGGCGGCAATTACGCCTATGACGTATCGCCCATGCGCAGCTATGTGCTGGATACCGCCAGCCACAACACCGTCCGTGTGGACGGCCTGCCGCAAAATCGCAAGGTGAACTATGCCTGGCAGGATGAGATGATTCGTCAAAAAGCCCCGGGCCTCCAGTGGCACCACGGGGAAGCGTGGGACTATGCTGAGGGCGTGTATGATGAGGGCTACGGCCCTGAGGCCAAGGTGAAGGCCGTGCATCGGCGGCGGGTGTTCCTGCGCAGGAGCGGTGCGCCGCTGCTGGTGGTGGTTGACCGCCTGGAAGCGGCGCAGCCCCATGCCTATGAATGGCTGTGGCATGCGGACAGCACCGTCACGGCCCAGGAGCCGGGCAGCGTGCGCATGACGGATATGGATGTGGTCTATGCCCACGGCACGGCGGAGGTCGTGACCGGGCAGGAGCAGCCGGAATGGCAGGGCTTCGTGGCCACGGGCACCAAGCAGGGCATGTACCGGGCGGTTCCTTGCGTGTGCGTCCGGACGGAGGGCGACTGCCTGCGTCAGGTCACGGTGATGGCCGTGCATGACGGGGAGACGCGCCTGACGCAGGTGCTGGCCGACAGGGATGGCCGGAGCGATGCCATCCGCCTGGTCTGGTCGGACGGCCGGGAGGAAGTGCTGGCGGAAAGCACGCTGATGACCCTGTAACCCTGATGTGATGAGGTTCCCTGGCACTCGCGGCAAGCCGTGCACACGGCACGCCGGATGCAGGGTACATCATAAATGCGCCGGGACGACCCGGCAGCGAAAAAAAAGGAGGTTCCCCATGAAAAAGACCCTGTCCCTGCTTCTGGCGTTGGCGATGCTGCTGACCATGGTCGGCTCCGTCACCGTGGCCTCCGCCGAAGACCGTCCCACCCTGAAGGTTGCCCTGACCACCTCGTCCATGGTTACGGACTATGAGGACAACTATTTCACCAACTACCTCGAGGACAAGCTGGGCATCAACATTGAGTTCATCATGCTGCCCGTGGACGCTGCCGACACCCGCACCAAGATTGCCCTGATGGCCACCAGCGGTGAGGACATGCCCGACGTGTTCGTGGTGGACAACCACCTGACCAACGAAATGATTCTGGCCTACGGCGAAGCCGGCCTGTTCATGGAGCTGGACGAGTTCGTCACCGACCCCGAGAAGATGCCCAACTACTGCGCCATCCCGGAGGCTGACCGTACCCTGATGACCACCGCCTCCACCCAGGCCAACGGTCATGTGTACAGCCTGTCCGCCTATGAGCCTGAGACCTGGAACATGACCCCCTTCCGCATGTTCATCAACAACAACTGGCTGGAGAAGCTGAACCTGGAAGTGCCCACCACCACCGAGGAACTCAAGCAGGTGCTGATTGCCTTCCGTGACGGCGACCCCAACGGCAACGGCCAGAAGGACGAAATCGGCGTGTATGGCCAGAGCACCGGCACCTACGGCCAGAACGTCATCGCCGCCCTGATTAACGCCTTCCTGTACTGGAACAACAACGGCCTGAACTGCGGCCTGGCCCTGTCCGAGGCTGACTATGAGACCGTGATCGCGCCCTACACCACCGAGGCATGGCGCGAGGCCATGAAGTACCTCAACGACCTGTACAAAGAGGGCGTGCTGTCCGCCGATACCTTCACCGACGACAACAACACCTACAAGGCCGTTCTGAACGCTGAGACGCAAATCGTTGGCCTGACCTCCTCCGGCTCCCTGTCCTCCTGGCCCGCTGTGGCGACCAACCCCGCCTTCGCCGAGATGAAGCTGATTGCTCCTCTCACCGGCCCCGAGGGCGTCAACTACACCCCCTTCATGGAAGTGTGGCCCGGCCAGGAAGCCATGATCTGCGCCTACACCGACAAGGTTGACCTGGCGGTGAAGTTCTGCGACGAGTTCTTCTCCTTCGAGACCTCGATGATTGAGCGTTTCGGTGAGGAAAATGTGGACTGGAGCCGCGACCCCGCCCTGCTGGAAGGCCAGAGCAACGCCTACATGGAAGCCGGCCTGACCGACAAGGTGTCCTACCTGGTCATCTCCACCGTCTGGGCTGACAACCAGCATCAAACTTGGCGCAACCATGGCCCCCGCTACATGAGCATCGACAACTTCCTGATGGTGTATGACTACTCCACCGGCAAGAAGTTCGACCCCGAAGACCCCACCCAGCTCAACGGCAAGTGCTATGAGATGTACTTCTCCAAGAAGCCCGAAAAGCTCCTGCCCCAGCTGAAGTACACCGCCGAGGAAACCGAGCAGCTGACCGACACCATCATCAACGTGCCCGCCTTCGTGATGCAGGCCATCGCCGAGTTCACCACCGGCACCCGCGACATCAACGACGACGCTGCCTGGAACCAGTATCTGGCGCAGCTGGACAGCATGGGCCTGCAGCAGCTGATTTCCATCAGCCAGGAGGCCTACAACCGCTCCAAGTAATGCTACACATGGGGCCTGATGATGCAGGCCCGTGACCCGGGGCCGGGCGGCAGTTTTCCGCTGCCGTCCGGCTTTCCTGATGATGTCGTGATTCCAATATCAACAAAGGAGGGAGAACGATGGCTATGAAAGCTGTCGCAGCCCCAACCTCTGGCAAAGCCAAGCTCGGCAAGCGCATCCTGGCGCGCTGGCAGCTGTATCTGCTGCTCATCATCCCCGTGGCGTGGCTGATTACCTTTGCTTACGTCCCCATGAGCGGTCTGGTGCTGGCCTTCAAGACCTACCGGGCGAATCTCGGCGTTTGGGGCAGCCCGTGGGTCGGCATGAAGAACTTCAATGCGTTCTTCTCCTCCTACAAGTTCGGCATGGTGCTGAAAAACACCCTGACCATCTCGCTCTACTCGCTCTTTGTCACCTTCCCCATTCCGATTCTCTTTGCCCTGCTGCTCAACGTCATGCCCGGCCGCCGCTACAAGAAGGCCATTCAGACGGTGACCTACATCCCCTATTTCTTCTCCACGGTGGTCATGGTGGGCCTTTTGTATCAGCTCATTGACCCCCGCAGCGGCCTGTACGGCACCATGGCCAAGCTCCTGACCGGCAAGACGCCAGCCAGCCTGCTGGCCAACGGTGAAAACTTCAAGCACCTGTATGTGTGGAGCCATGTGTGGCAGGCCACCGGCTACAATGCCATCATCTACATTGCGGCCCTGTCCAGCGCGGACCAGTCCCTGCACGAGGCGGCCATGATTGACGGCGCGAGCCGGCTCCAGCGTGTGCTGCACATTGATGTTCCCTGTATCCTGCCCACGGTATCCATCATGCTGGTGCTGGCAGTGGGCAACATCATGAATGTTGGCTATGAGAAGGTTCTGCTGATGCAGAATGACCTGAACATGAACTATTCCGAAATCATCTCCACCTACTCCTACAAGGTGGGTCTGGCCAGCGGTGTGCCCAACTTCGCGCAGTCCACAGCCATCGGCCTGTTCAATTCCGTCATCAACTTCATCCTGCTTGTCATTGCCAACTTCACCAGCAGGAAGCTCAGCGGCAGCGGCATTTTCTAAGGAGGAGGAAGCAATGGATAGATTCAAGAATTACAGCCTGGGCGACAAGCTGTTTATCATCTTCGTGGTGATTGTGCTGACGATGTTCTTCATCGCGGTGCTGTATCCGTGCATCTTCGTGGTGAGCGCGTCCTTCTCCTCCGGCTCGGCGGTGCAGGCGGGCAAGGTGGTGCTGCTGCCGGTGGAGCCCACCCTGGAGGGCTACAAGACCGTGCTGAACACCCCCACGGTGTGGCTGGGTTACCGGAACTCCATCCTCTACACGGTGGTGGGCACCATCATCAACCTGGCCGTGACCCTCACGGCGGCCTACTGCCTCTCCCGCAAGGATCTGCCGGGGCGCAGCTTCATCATGCTCGCCTTCACTTTCACGATGTTCTTCTCCGGCGGCCTGATTCCCATGTACATCCAGGTGCAGAAGCTCAAGCTGCTCAATACCATGTGGTCGCTGATTCTGCCGGGTGCCATCAGCGTGTACAACCTGATTGTGGCCCGTACCTTCATCGTCAACACCATTCCCAGCGAGCTGCTGGAGGCATCGCAGATTGACGGCTGCTCGGATATCAGGTATTATGTCAGCATCGTGCTGCCGCTGTCCGGTGCCATCATCGCCGTTGAAGCCCTGTTCTATGCCGTGGGCCACTGGAACGCCTACTTCAACGCCATGATCTACCTGTCCAAGCGGGAACTGTACCCCCTGACGCTGTACCTGCGGGAAATCCTCATGTCCAGCAACATTGACCCCTCCACCGTTTCCGACCCCGAGCTGCAGGCTCGTCTGGCGGACATGGTCGGCATCATCAAGTACGCGCTGATTGTGGTGGCTGTGGTGCCGGTGCTGCTGATTTACCCCTTCGTGCAGAAGCATTTTGTCAAGGGCGTGATGATTGGCTCGGTGAAGGGCTGACGGTTCTTGTGGGGCGGCTGCGGCGCGATGCTGCGGCCGCTCTTGCTTTGCGCGGAGAGAACTGCACGGCGGGCGGCACCATCGGTCAAGGAGGAAACACGGATGTACATCCATTTCATCTCGGCGGACTATGACATCGCGCAGAACATCAGCCATGCGGCTTCGGACGGGTTCGTGCTTCATACGCATCCCTACTATGAGCTGCACTATTTCGTCCGGGGCGATGTGGAGTTTGCCTATGCCGGGGAGGTCATCCGTCTCCAGCCCCACAGCCTGACGCTGGTGAACTGCAACGTGCCCCATGGCATCCGCGTGCTCACCGAGCAGGACTATGAGCGGTACACCGTGCATTTCACCCGGGAAATGGTGCCGCCGCACCTGCGGGAGCAGCTGCTGGACATGTTCCGCGGCACAGGGACAGGCATCGCCGGGAACCATGTGCGCCGCCTGGGGGCAACCAATATCCATCGGTCTCTCAAGGAGCTGGTGCAGCTGCATGTGCTGCCGGAGGAGCAGCGGGATTTGCTCGCGCCGCCCATGATTGTCGCGCTGCTCATCTGCGTGATGATGGCCGTGGGCCATGCCCCTCTGGCGGAAACGGAGAAGGAGGGGCGTTCCCTGACCAGTGAGAAGGTCATCGAGTTCATCAACGCCCATCTGACCGAGCCGCTGACCCTCTCGGACATGGCCCGGGCCTTCTATTGCAGCAAGAACTACCTGAACAGCCTGTTCAAGCGGGAGACCGGCTCCACGGTGATGAACTATGTCCAGCTTCGCCGCCTGCATTATGCCCGGATGCTCATCGAGAACGGCTATCCTGTGACCAAGGCCTGCACCATGGCGGGCTTCAGCGAATACAGCAGCTTTTTCCGGGCGTATGTGAAGCACTTTGGCGCATCGCCCAGCAGTGCCGCTCAGCCGCGCCGCAGCGTGCCGGACGGTACGGAGCCTGAGCACCCTGCGCGGGATGGGGAAGCCATCCAGCGGCAATTCATCTGGCAACTGCGCGGCCATGACATGCCGGATGACCACCTTTTTGTATTGCATGACCAGTGAAAGGGAGTGTAACGATGCACGACTGGGATTCGCACGATATTGACCTGCCGTCCTATGGCCCCTACAACAAGGAGTATGTGGGCTTTTCCCATGTGGCCGACCCGGAGCGCGGATTGCGGCTGGACGTGGATGTGCTGCCGGGCTTTTACCGCCGGGCGGTGATGGACACCCGCGCCATCACCGACAGCGGTGCGCGGCTGTGGCATGCCCGTCCTGACCTGACCCGCTTCGTGTACCGCTATGAGCTGCTCCAGCCCCATCAACTGTATCTGGAAACGGACTTCTCGCAGGAGGGCAGCGAAGCGGCCGTGCGCTGCACCTTCGTCAACCATACGGCCCTGCCCCAAAGCGTGCAGGTGGATTTCTGCTTCTCTGTCCGGGTGCCGACGTTCTACCACTGGCCCCTGACGGCCTCGGAGGTCAGCGTGCCGGAGGGCTGTGCGTGGGTATCGGCGGCAGCGTATGTCGCGCAGGAGGGCCTGACGGGCATCACGCATGATGGCTTCCGTCTGGGTGAGCGGCCCGAGCCGGGTGCTGTGAAGGGCTGCCTGATGCATCTCCCTGCCGGGCAGACGGTACGCTTGCAGTACGCCTTCTCCCCGGTGGAGGCTGACCATTTGATGCTGCGCTACCGGGCTGATGCCGACACCACCCTGCTGGTGGATGACATGCCCGTTACCCTGCCGGCCAGCCCCGTATTGACCACCGTGACCGCTTCCCTGCCCCGGGACTGCTATACCGGCCTGACCCTGACCCACAGCGGCGAGGGCCTGCTGTTGGACGGCTTTGCCATTGGCTTGAACGCCGGGGAAACGGCCTTCACCCCATGGCCGGAGGTCTTTGCCCCGGCCATCACCCGCGGGGAGCGGGAAATGACCCTGCGCTATCCCCTGCTGCCCCAAAGCTACACCATCCGCTGGGATGCCGAGGACTATGTGCTGCGGGAGCTGCTGGGCGAACAGGACGGGGACATCCTCACCCGGAACATCCACAACCATGTGAGCCTGCAAATGACGGGCAGCGGCAAGGGCCATTTTGCCGACCTGTTTGTACGCCCCGTGTTCCTTGCACCCCATGAAAGCAGGAGCTTCACCCTGCTCATCTCCGCCGGGGGTACGCCCCGGATGATTGACCCGCCTGCTCTGCCTGACCTGTCTGTGAACCCCTGCGCCGAGCCGCTGCGCTTCTCCATGGCGCGGCTGCGGGCGTCCACTGCGCTGAATGTGGTCTATCCGGCGTATTATCGGGGCCGCTACATTCACAGCTACACGCCCGGGCGCATCTGGGACAGCTTTTACACCTGGGACTGCGGCATGATTGCCCTGGGTCTGCTGACGATGGATCGCCAGCGGGCATTGGAATGCCTGCAAGCCTACCTGATGCCCCAGGATGACCCTCATTCCCCTTACCTGAACCACGGCTCTCCTCTCTTGACGCAGATGTTCGCCTTCAAGCAGCTGACGGATGCCGGCGACATGGAAGCCTGCGGGCAGCTGTATCCCGCACTGCAGCGGGCGTACCGCTATTTCCTGACCCTGCCCCGGCACGGCGGGCTGATTGCCACCTGGGAAATTTTCTACAATTCCGGCGGCTGGGATGACTATCCCACGCAGAAGTACATGCACGAGCATTGCCTGACGGGCAAGACCGCGCCGGTGATTGTCACCTCGATGACGCTCATCTGCGGCAGCATCCTGCAAAACGCGGCCCGGCGGCTGGGCCTGACGGAGGATATCGCCGCCTACGATGCTGACCGGCAGGAGCTGAGCGCGGCCCTTGCTCCCTGCTGGGATGCGGAAACAGGCTATTTCGGCTACAGCACCGATGACGGCGAGGGGCATTTTGCCGGTATCCTGCGGGACGAGGCAGGCGTGAACCCCAATCAGGGCCTGGACGGCCTGTATCCGCTGCTGGCGGGGGTCGGTACGGCGGCCCAGCGCAGGCGCATGCTGGACAACATCCGCAAGGGGCTTGTTACCCCGGTGGGCCTGAGCGTGGTGGATACGCGCTCGCCGTACTTCATCCGCTCGGGCTACTGGAACGGCTCGGTGTGGATGCCCCATCAGTGGATTGTGTGGAAGGCCCTGCTGGACATGGGCGAGGACGCGCTGGCCCACCGCATTGCCCGGACGGCCATGCGGCTGTGGAAACGGGAAACGGGCGTAAACGGCAACTGCTACGAGCATTTCATGCTGACCAACGGCAGGGGCGCGGGGTTCCATCATTTTTCGGGGCTGTCCAGCCCGGTGCTGTCGTGGTTCCAGTCGTACTATACGCCCGGCACGGTCAGCGCGGGGCTGCGCACGGCGATTGTCCGGCAGACGTGGAATGCGGACTGCACCGGCGTGGAGCTGACGGTGGAGGCGGATAACCCCCGTGCTGTGGTTATTGTCACCCTGCGGGAAGGCTGTGACTATCAGCTGACGGAAGCTCCGCAGGGCGCACAGCTGCGCCGCGTGCATCCGGGAACGTACTGCCTGCGCGTGGGCGCAGCGGGAACGCAAAGCTGCATCATCCGCCCTGTCTGACCGCATGCCCGGGGCGGCTTGCACCGAAAACGGCTTTTTGCTATACTTGATGGAAAATGAAACGGGAGGGCATCACGGATGGAACGCTTGGAACGCATTCGCGGCAGCCTGCTGGCAGGTGCCTGCGGCGATGCATTGGGCTATCAGGTGGAGTTTGATTCCGGGGCGCGTATCCGTCAACGCTTCGGCGCGGCAGGCGTGCGGGACATGGAGCTGCACAATGGCCTGACGCTCATCTCCGATGATACGCAGATGACCCTTTTCACCGCCGAGGGCCTGCTGAACAGTATCCGCCACGGCATGGACGCGGCAGCGTGCATCTACCAGTCCTATCGGGATTGGCTGAATACGCAGGGGTGGAACAGCACGCACGGCGTATTCCACGGGGAAAGTATCCTGCTGCCCGAGCCGCGGCTGCATGCTCGCCGTGCGCCCGGCAATACCTGCCTGTCCGCGCTGACATCCGGGGACATGGGCGACATCCACACGCCCATCAATCATTCCAAGGGCTGCGGCGGCGTGATGCGCACCGCCCCCTGCGGCATGGTGCGGGCCATGAAGGATGTGCCGGAACAGGATGCTTACGCCATGCAGGGCGCGGCAGCGGCAGCCATCACCCACGGGCATGTTATGGGCTATGTTCCGGCGGCGATGCTGGCGGACATGGTGCATGGCATCCTGCAGGCAGACGGCCGGACGCTGGAGCAGCTGACCCGCGATTCCCTGAACCGGGTGTGCCGCCTGTTTGCCCCGGAGGTTCGTGCCGCCGATGGCTGTGAAGCCGATGACGCCCCCGGCCCTGGCGCGTTGGGCCCCATCCTGGCCTTCCGCGAGCTGATGAACCGGGCCATGGCACTGTCCAAAACCGATACCCCGCCCGAGCAGGCCATTGGTCAGCTGGGCGAGGGCTGGGTCGGTGACGAGGCCCTGGCCATTGCCGTTTACTGCTGCCTGCGCTTCCCGGACAGCATGGAGGACTGCCTGAGCGCAGCCGTGACCCACAAGGGCGACAGCGACTCCACAGGAGCCATTGCCGGGAATATCCTGGGCGCATGGCTGGGCGCACAGGCCATCCCGGACAGGTGGCTGAACGTGCTGGAAATGCGGGAGCTGATGGAGCGCATGGCCTGCCTGCTGGATGACGCTTACCGGGAGGAACCATGACAAGACCCATCTACGACATGCTCCGGGCAGCATCAGGCCGGAGCAGCTTCCATATGCCGGGGCACAAGGGCCGTGCGCCCTTCGGCTCCCTTGACCTGTACGCGCTGGACACCACCGAGCTGCCCGTCACCGATGACCTCTATGCCGCCGAACGGGGCATTGCCCAGGCCCAGCGGCTCTATGCTCAGGCAGCGGGCGCGGCGGAAACGCTCTTTCTGCACAATGGCTCCAGCAGCGGCATCCACATTATGCTGCAATTGTGGGCGCGGGAGGGCGATACCGTGCTGCTGCCCCGCAATGCCCACCTGTCCGCGGTGAATGGCTGCGTCATGGGCGGATTGAAGGTGCGGTGGATTCCTGTCACCTGCCGGGAGGACGGCTACTGCCATGTCCGGGAGGAGGATGTCCTGGCGGCCATGGAACGCCATCCGCAGGCACGGACGGTGCTGCTCACCCGCCCGGACTACTACGGCGGCTGCATGCCCTTGGCGCGCATCATCCGCCGCGCCCATGCGCTGGGCATGAAGGTGGTGGTGGATGAGGCCCACGGCGCACACCTGCCCTGGATGGCGAAGCTGCCCTCTGCCGGGGAGCTGGGCACGGATGCCTGGGTACAGTCCGTCCACAAGACGCTGCCGGGGCTGACGGGCAGCGCGGTGCTGCAATTGCAAAACGCGGCGGATGCCGGGCAGGCCCTGCGGCTGATGCGCTGGGGGCAGACGTCCTCCCCGTCCTTCGTGATGCTGATGAGCATCGACGATGCCCGGGCCTATATGGAGCAGCACGGCCCGCAGGAGCTTGCGCGGGTCATGGCCCGTGCGGAGGAAGTCCGCCGCCGTCTGCCTGCGCTGGGCTATGCCGATGCCCATACCTCCTGGCAGGAAACAGGGCAGGCCTTTGACCCCACGCGGCTGGTCATCACCGCACCGCAGGGCGGCGACGCGCTGGCGGCAGCACTGCGCCAGCGGGGCATGGACGTGGAAATGAACGACCTGACGAGGGTGGTGCTGATTCTCACCGCCATGAATCCGGACAGCGATTTCACCGCCCTGCTGGACGCGCTGGCGGACATTCCCCCGGTGCAGGCTCCGCCAGCGGCCCTGACGCTCCCCTGTCCCATGCCCGAGCAGGTCATGGAGGTGCGTCAGGCGGCCATGGCCCCCTGCGAGGCCGTGGAGCTGCATCAGGCGCAGGGGCGCATTGCTGCGGCCAGCGCGGGGCTGTATCCGCCGGGGATACCGCTGATTTGCCCCGGTGAACGCTTTGACAAGGAAGTGCTGACCCGCCTGATGCACGCGGGCCATCAGCAGCGATTCGGCACGGAAGGAGACAAGGTGCTGTGCGTTACGACAAGTGTGTGATTTTCGACCTGGACGGTACGCTGACCCAATCCGAGGAGGGCATCTGGAACTGTGTGCGCTACGCGGCGCAGAAGCTGGGCTTCCCCGAGCCTGACGCGGCCACGCTGCGCCGGTTCATCGGCCCGCCGCTGTTCTATTCCTTCCAGACCTACATGGGCATGGATGAGGACACCGCGCAGGCAGCCGTGACCGCCTACCGGGAGCGTTATACCAAGGTGGGCCTGTTCGAGAACCGGGTGTATCCCGGCATCCGCCGTCTGCTGCGCATGCTCCGCCGTCAGGGGTGCTATCTGGGCGTGGCCACGGGCAAGCCGCAGAACGCCTCGGAGCGGATTATCGAGCATTTCGGGCTGAGCCGGTATTTCAACCGGATTGTTGGCCCGGACGGTGCCACCCGGGACGCGGACAAGGCCGGGCTGATTCGCGCCGCGCTGCCGGAGGACTACGGCGAGGCATGGATGGTGGGCGACCGCCGCTTCGACATCGAGGGCGGACGCACGGTGGGCATCAAAACCATCGGCGTGGGCTTTGGCTATGGCAGCGAGGAGGAGCTGCGTCAGGCGGGCTGCGATGTGTATGCCCCCACGGTGCAGGCCCTGATGGACGTGCTCTGCCCCGGCGAGGAACCCCTGCCCGGAGCCTTCCTGTCCATGGAAGGGCTGGACGGCAGCGGCAAGACCACGCAGCTGCGCCTGCTGACGGACGCGCTGGAACGCTTCGGCTTCGAGGTGGTCACCAGCCGGGAGCCGGGGGGCTGCAAGGTGGCGGAAGCCATCCGCGGCGTGCTGCTGGACAAGGCCAACGTGGGCATGACCGGCATCACGGAAGCCATGCTCTACGCATCGGCCCGGGCGCAGCATGTGCGGGAAATCATCCGGCCGACGGTGGCAGCGGGCAAGGTGCTGCTGTGTGACCGCTTTGTGGATTCCTCCGTGGCCTATCAGGGCGGCGGACGGCAGCTGGGCGTGCAGACGATTCTGGACATCAACGCCCCCGCTGTGGACGGTACCCTGCCCATGGCCACGGTGTATCTGGACATCGACCATCGCACGAGCCTGCAGCGGCGCAGCGCGGCCACGGAGCTGGACCGCATCGAGATGGAGGGCGACAGCTTTCACAGCCGCACGGAAGCGGCCTATCGGGAGCTGATTGCCCGTGACCCGGCGCGCTTCATCGTGGTGGACGCATCGCGCACGCCGGAGGAAATCGGCCGGGAGGTCGCGCAGCGGGTATTGGCACGGTTGATGGAGGCGGAAGCATGAAGGAACGCATTGTCGTGGGCATGTCGGGCGGTGTGGATTCCTCCGTGGCCGCGCTGCTGCTCAAGGAGCAGGGGTATGATGTCATTGGCGTGTTCATGAAGAACTGGGACGAGGACGGCGAGGACGGTGTCTGCACCGCCGAGAGCGACTGGCGGGATGTGCGGGAGGTCTGCGACCTGATTGGCATCCCCTACTACGCGGTCAATTTCGCGCAGGAGTACTGGGACAGGGTGTTCAGCTATTTCCTTGCGGAATACCGGGCTGGCCGCACCCCGAACCCGGATGTGCTGTGCAACCGGGAAATCAAATTCCGCGCCTTCCTGGACTTCGCCATGAAATTGGGGGCTTCCCGGATGGCAACGGGGCATTTCGTCCAGACCAATGACGCAGGCGCGCTGCTCCGGGGTGCGGACGGCAGCAAGGATCAAAGTTATTTCCTGTATATGCTCAAGGACTGGCAATTGAAGCGGGCCATGTTCCCCGTGGGCGGCATGACCAAGGCGGACGTGCGCCGCATCGCCGCCGAAAAGGGACTGCCCGTCAGCCAGAAGAAGGATTCCACCGGCGTGTGCTTCATCGGCGAGCGGAAGTTCAAGCAGTTCCTTTCGCAGTATTTGCCCGCCCAGCCCGGCGACATGGTGGCCCCGGACGGTCAGGTGGTGGGCCGGCATGACGGCCTGATGTACTATACGCTGGGCCAGCGGCGGGGGCTGGGCATTGGCGGCTGCGGGGACGGGCGGAGCTGGTTCGTCATCGGCAAGGATATGGCGAATAACCGCCTGCTGGTGGCGCAGGGGGAAGACCACCCCATGCTGTATTCCACGCGCAGCCTGTGCGGCGGTGTGACGTGGATTGGTGACGCGCCCCTCGCCCCTGGCGAGACCCTGCGCTGCACCTGCAAATACCGCTATCGGCAGGGGGATCAGCCGGTGGAGGCGCGGCTGGAGGGCGACAAACTGCTGCTGACTTCCCTGGAGCCGCAGCGGGCCGTTACGCCCGGACAGAGCGCGGTGCTGTATCAGGGGGAGCAATGCCTGGGCGGTGCGGTGGTGGAAACCGTGCTGGATGCAGGATATCAGGACGATTCTTCTTGTGGCATCTGAAAGAAATATCCACAAAATATGGGTCGGATTCCGAACGAATCCGGCCTGTTTTTATTGGATATTCGGAAACGAAAAAAGATGCGAAAAAACCTCAAAAAAGTTTGAAAAAGGTGTTGACAAAAACGGAGGGGCGTGTTATTATGTCTAAGCTGACTCGCGAGAGCACAGCACCGAACCTTGAAAACGATACAGAAACAA
>JBJEUL010000169.1:0-3840 GCA_051883835.1 Aristaeellaceae bacterium | reverse complement strand
CACAAGGGGCATCGCCCCTTGACCCCTTTCCGCTGGCGCGGTCCCTTGGAGGGGTGTTTGACATGCGACTTATGTTTTAGGTTTCAGGCCCTTGGTTCGGCTCCACGGACAGCAGCCAGCTTCCCCATACCATCATCGCCAGTGCAACAAAGAACAACGGCCCCGGCTCTTCCCGAAACATCATGAAGGACAGCCCCACCCCCACAAAGGGCGCAATGGCATAGTACGCACTGGTGCGCGCCGCTCCCAGGCTGCGCTGCGCATACACATAGCAGTACACGCTCAGCCCGTAGGACACAAAGCCCAGCAGCATCGCCAGCGGAATCAGCGGCATCGCAGGCATCCCTTCCCCGCTCAGCCAGCCCACCACAGCCGCGCCCACGCCGGAGCCCAGCCCCTTGATGACCACAATGTACAGCGGGTCGCCATGGCTCATCATGCGTGTGCAGTTGTTCTCAAAGCCCCAGCAAACACAGGCCAGCAGCACCAGCAAGGACCCGGATGAAAAAGTCAGGCTCTGCACGTCCTCGACAGAAAGCAGCATGCTGGCCACCGTAACCACGCCAATGGCACACCACAGCCGCCGGTCGATTCGCTCATGAAAAATCACCAGCGCAATCAGCGATGTGGCAACAATCTCGAAATTGTTCAGCAGGGCCGCACTGGCCGGCGAGGTGCGCAGCAGGCCGTTCATCAGCAGCACCGGCGCGGCAATGTCCAGCACGACCATCGCCACGGCATAGGGGATATCCGCACGGGTCAGTCCGCTGCTGCGCTTTTCGCTGCCCCGGCGCAGCGGGAGCAGCATCGCCATGCCCACCCCTGCCCCCAGGTACAGCAACGCTGCCATGGTCGATGGCGGCACATCCTCCAGCAGCAGCTTGGAGAACGGTGCGTTCAGCGCATAGAACACCGCCGCAAGAATCGCCAGCCCTGCCGGGGCCGTCATCTTTCGTTTCATCCCGATAACCTCCCGCCGGTCATGTCTGATTCATCATAGCGCATGGGATGCACGCTGTCAATGATGGTCAGACATCCAGCAGAGCATCAGGCAAATTTGCCGCCCTTGTCCACGGAGGTGGCGATGTTTTCGGCATGGTCGCCGATGCGCTCCAGATTCGTCAGCAAATCCAGATACAGCATGCCGTTCTTGGCCGAGCACTTGCGTTCCTTCAACCGCTCAACATGATGCTCGCGCAGCGCATCGGTCAGGTTGTCGATTTCTTCCTCATCATCCTCCACCTTGCGCAGCACATCGTGGTCGTCGCTCTGCTGGCGGAACAGCTCCATGCCCACGTCCAGCTGCCGGGCGACCCGTTCAGCCAAATCCTCCAGCTCCGCAAAGGCTCCGTCGGAGAACCATACCTCCTCGTTGAACTTCCTTTCGGCGGCTTCCATCATGTTCATGCTGTGGTCGCCCACGCGCTCAATGTCATTCACCACATGGAACATCGAGCCGACCAGACGGGTATCCACGTCATTCAGGTCAAGGCCCTTGACCTCCACCAGACAGGCGGTAATCTCATGGTTGAGGAAGTCCAGCACGTCCTCATTGCGGCGTATTTCCTCGGCGCGCTCCTCGTTCCAGTCGTGGAACAGAGCCACGGCTCCGGCGTAATTGGCAGCAGCGATATCGCCCATGCGCTGCACCTCCCGGAACAGCTGCTGGACAGCAATGGCAGGCGTGTTCAGCAGACGCTGGTCGAAATACTTCAGCTTCATGGCTTCATAGACCACGCCGTCATCCCGCACCAGCAGGCAGGCGATTTTCTCCAGCCAGGTCGCCAGGGGCAGCATCACCGCCGTGCTGCCCACGTTGAAAATCACATGGGTCAGGGCGATTTGCAGCCGGAAGTTGCCCGGGGCCATGCTCTCCACCAGCTCCGCGAAGGGGAACAGCACCGCCAGGAGCACGAACAGCACCGTGCCAATCACGTTGAACAGCAGATGCACCATGGCGGCCCGCTTGGCGGTGGAGGATGTACCCGCACAGGCAATCAGCGCGGTGACGCAGGTGCCGATGTTCTGCCCAAACAGGATAAACATGGAGGTTTGCAGGGGAATCAGACCCTCCCCCGCCAGTGCCTGCAAAATACCCACGCTGGCCGAGGAGGATTGCAGCACCGCCGTGATGACCAGGCCCACCAGCACGCCCAGCACCGGATTGCTGATGGACACCATCGCGTCCTTGAACAGCTGCCAGTCCTGCAGGGGGCGCATGGCACTGCTCATGGTATTCATGCCCACAAACAGGATGCCCAGGCCCATGGCCACCTGCCCGAACTGGCTGGCGGTGGGATGCTTGCGGGCATTGACTGCCGTCAGCATCAGGCCCAGGAAGGCGAACACCGCCGCGAAGTCAATTTTGATGGAGAGCATCAGGGACGTGACCGTGGTGCCGATGTTGGCACCCATAATCACGCCCACGGCCTGCGTCAGCGTCAGCAGATTGGCGTTGACGAAGCCCACCACCATCACCGTTGTCGCGGAGGAGGACTGAATCACCGCGGTAATGCCCACGCCGGCCAGCACGGCCAGCAGCCGGTTATGCGTGACGATTTCGAGGATGCGCTTGAGCCGGTTGCCGGCGGCTTTTTCCAGGCCCTCGCCCATGATTTTCATGCCAAAGAGGAACAGGCCCAGTCCGCCCAGCAGCGAAAGTACGTTCATGACACTCATACTCGTTTCCTCCGTATTGCGCGTATGTGTGGATGGCAGCCGATATACTTCTACTGTAACACAGATTCATCGGGCTGTAAACCGCTGCGGCTGGCGGGTTCCATCATTTTACCCACATTTAACCTAACCGTGTCCATGCCATCCGCCGCGCCAGCCACACGCCTGCGCCCTCCAGCACCAGCACGGCTGTCGCCAGTCCTGCCAGGGCCAGCCGATAGCCCGTAATGCCCCGCGAAGCCAGCGCAGCCAGCGGCGTACCCTCCACCGGCCAGCCCAGAAAGAGGTAATTGCTGCCCAGCCACGCATTCACCGCCAGCACAATCAGGCCCAGCGTCATCAGGGCCAGCCACGCCCGGAACGCGCCGCCCACATCCGGCCGCCAGTCAAGCCCCAGCGGCAGCAGGGGGGCAAGGAACACCATCACATGCATGATGTGGAAGGCCAGCGTGGTCAGTTCGGGCCATGGCGTTTCCACCACAGCGGGGAACAGCAGGGCCAGCAGGGCACCGGGCATGCCCAGATAGAGCGTCATCTGCCAGAGCAGGGGCTTTTCCGACAGCAGCGCAGGCAGGATGAGCAGACCCATCAGGCTGCACAGGTGCAGGGGCAGTCCTGTGCGCAGCTCCAGCAGCCCCGCCGCCATGAGCAGCCCTTCCTGCGTGAGCATGGCAGCGTAGATGATGCCGCCCGCCGTCCATGCGGCCCGGCGGTACAGCCGCCGCGCCAGGGGCAGACAGGCGCACCGGCGCAGAAACACCATACGGCGCAGCACCATGCCCACAGCCGTTCCCGCCACAATCAGGATTGCATACTGCACCGCGCTCATCCCTCCCCTTTTCCGGAAAGGATAACCAACATCCTGGCAAAGCATACGCCGCGAACAGTCAAACGGTATTTTCAGTTGGTTCGAGATGTGGAAAATTACTTGCATGCTTCACCGCGCAGCATGTCCCTCAGAAAGCCTTCCCTTCTGGGGAAGGTGGCCGAGCGCAGCGAGGGCGGATGAGGTGTCGTTCCTGTTGCAATCCCCGGAACCTGCCGTTTCCAACGCGGACGAACTGCGTCGTCTGCTTGGAAACTCACGGTTTTTCCGATTCCTTTTTGCGGTTTGAACGTGTTGCGCTGGGCTGCCGCCCAGACCTGCGCAGGGGTTTCACCCCT
>JBJEUL010000168.1:0-16814 GCA_051883835.1 Aristaeellaceae bacterium | reverse complement strand
ACCAGCGGGTCTCGTTCAGGCCGAAAATGATGTCGCCGTCCTTGTTCTCATTGGCAGCCTGAATGGCAGCCACGTCACCGGACAGGACAGAGTTGTCATCCATGGAGATGCTGAAGCCGGCTTCCTTGGCGGCATTGACCAGCCAGGTAGCACGCTCGGTCGAGTTGGAGTTGGAGTAGATGCGGATGGTGTAATCGCCATCCGCGCTGGCCGCGCCCACAAGGGTCAGCATCATGGTCAGCGCAAGAATCAGGGCAAGCACCTTTTTCATAGGAACATACCTCCTTCAAAATTGACCAGGCTTTGTATGAAACGAATGATTCCCTGCCCCTATTATACACGCCTGCACCAGACAAAGCAAGATTGAATTTCACTTTTCCTTTACACAGATTTTACTTTTCCTCTGCATGCACCCAAGGAAAAAAGCGTCCCGCATCATGCAGAACGCTTCTTTCATGGTTCCTTATTCCCAGGTCAGTGCGCTGGTCAGGAAGGTGACACCCTCTCGGGCCACCGTCAGCAGACCGCCCTCGGTATGGCTGCGCCGGATGGAGTCATCGGCCATATGCAGCACGCAGTCGCCAGCGCGCACAGCCGTCATGAAGGGCACATGCCCCGCCATGACCGCCAAATCGCCCTCCACACCGCGCACCGTGATTCGCCGGACAGCACCCTCAAAAATCTTCCCGTCAGGAGAAGATATGTTCAGCTGGAAGGTGTTCATTGCTGCACCTTCTTCGCCTTGGCCACAACGTCGTCAATGGTACCGGCGAACAGGAAGGCAGATTCCGGCAGCGCATCGTGCTTGCCTTCGATGATTTCACGGAAACCGCGAATCGTCTCGCTGACAGGCACATACACGCCGGGGAAGCCGGTGAACTTCTCGGACACATCGAAGGGCTGAGACAGGAAACGCTGAATCTTACGGGCGCGACCCACCAGCAGCTTGTCCTCATCGGACAGCTCGTCCATGCCCATGATGGCGATGATGTCCATCAGCTCGTTGTAGCGCTGCAGAATACGCTGCACCTCACGGGCAATGCGGTAATGCTCCTCGCCCACCACCTCCGGGGACAGGATGCGGCTGGTGGATTCCAGGGGATCCACGGCCGGGTAAATGCCCTGGGAGGCAATGGCGCGGGACAGAACCGTCGTCGCGTCCAGGTGGGAGAAGGTCGTGGCGGGAGCAGGGTCGGTCAGGTCGTCCGCAGGGACATACACCGCCTGCACGGAGGTGATGGAGCCCTTGCGGGTGGAGGTGATGCGTTCCTGCAGAGCGCCCATTTCCGTGGCCAGTGTCGGCTGATAGCCCACAGCAGAGGGCATGCGGCCCAGCAGTGCAGACACCTCGGAGCCAGCCTGCGTGAAACGGAAGATGTTGTCAATGAACAGCAGCACGTCCTGCCCTTCCTCATCGCGGAAGTACTCTGCCATGGTCAGGCCGGACAGGCCCACGCGCATACGCGCTCCCGGAGGCTCGTTCATCTGGCCGTAGACCAGGGCCGTGTTGGCCAGAACGCCGGATTCCTTCATCTCATTGTACAGGTCGTTGCCCTCGCGGGTACGCTCGCCAACACCCGTGAACACGGACAGACCGTTGTGCTGCTTGGCAATGTTGTTAATCAGCTCCATAATCAGCACCGTCTTGCCCACGCCTGCGCCGCCGAACAGGCCAATCTTGCCGCCCTTGGAGTAGGGGCAGATCAGGTCAATGACCTTGATGCCAGTCTCCAGAATCTCCGTGGAGGTGGACAGCTCGTCATAGGCCGGTGCAGGACGGTGAATGTCCCAGCGTGCGCTGTCCACAGAGGGGCCATTGTCCACCACATCGCCCAGAACGTTGAAGATGCGACCCAGTGTCTGACGGCCCACAGGCACGCTGATGCCCGCGCCGGTGTCCGTGACCACCGCATCACGCTGAAGACCATCGGTGGAGGCCATGGCGATGCAGCGCACCGTGCTGTCACCGATATGCTGGGCTACCTCGCAGGTCAGTTTGCGCTGGCCAATCATGACCGTCAGCGCGTTATGAATCGGCGGCAGGCTGCCGTCATCGAAACGGACGTCCACCACAGGCCCCATGACCTGCGAGACCGCGCCCGTATGCTTGTCTGCCAAAAGGAATACCCCCTTTTCTGGTTTGTGGCGCAGGATGTTCCCTGCTCAGGCAGCAGCCTTACGCGCCGCTGCCGGCCACAATCTCCGTGATTTCCTGGGTAATCGCACCCTGACGGGCACGGTTGTACTGCAATTGCAGGTTCTCAATCATGGACTGAGCGTTCTTTCCAGCGGAGTCCATGGCCATACGGCGAGCTGCGACCTCACAGGCGAAGCTCTCCCGGATGCAGCGCATGATGACACCAGCCAGATAATCCGGCACAGCGGTATTCAGGATGCTCTGCTCGTCCGGCTCAAACACCACGCCCACACTGCCGGTCTTTTCCGTGCGCTCCAGAGGCAGCAGCCACGTCACCTGTGCCTCCTGCGTCATCATGCTCACATATTTGGTGGACACGATGCCCAGCCGGTCAAAGTCGCCATGCAGGTATTCACGGCACAGCTTCCGAGCCAGCTCACTGGCCTGTGCACCGGAAAAATGCTCAGAGGAAGCAAAGGTGCTGTCATGGTAGCGGTCACAGGCGCGCTTGCCGATGGGAATCACGGCATCCTTCTCCAGGCTCTCGGTCAGGCGGAAAATGTTGGCATTGTAGCCGCCTGCCAGACCACGGTCGCCCGCAATGACAATCAGTCGAACATGCTTGCCCGCCGTAGGCTGCATGTAGGGGCTGTGCGTACACTCCGGGCAGGCTGTCAGCAAATCCATCACGCTGCCAAAGGAAGCAGCATACTGTCTGCCGTTGCTCATGCCCTCATTGGCGCGGCGCATCTTGGAGGATGCCACAAGGCCCATGGCGCGGGTCAGATGCAGGGTGGAGTCAACGCTGCGGATGCGGCTTTTCAGGGCTTTGGTATTGGCTCCCATGCCTGTCACCTCCGCATTGACTCAAGTGCTTCTTCCAGCGTCTTTACGTCCTCATCGCTGTACAGACCATGCTCGAAGTGCGTCAGCAGGCTGTCGTATTCAGCTTCCAGCTTCTCATACAGCCGCTCTTCCCACTCCTGCACCTTGCGCACAGGCACGTCGTTGAGATAGCCGTGAATCACCGCGTACACGATCGCCACCTGGCAGCCCACGCGCACCGGTGCGTTCTTCTTCTGCTTGAGCACTTCCACAATGCGCTCACCCATGGCCAGACGTGCCTTGGTGTCCGCGTCCAGGTCAGAGCCGAACTGCGCGAAGGACTTCAGCTCCAGATACTGGGCATAGAGCAGCTTCAGTTCGCCAGCGACCTTCTTCATGGCCTTGAGCTGGGCACTGCCGCCCACACGGCTGACGGAAATACCGGGGTTGATGGCCGGCATAATGCCGGAATGGAACAGCTCCGTCTCCAGGAAAATCTGGCCGTCCGTAATGGAAATGACGTTGGTGGGGATGTAGGCGGACACGTCACCAGCCTGCGTTTCAATGATGGGCAGTGCGGTGATGGAGCCGCCGCCGAAGTCCTTGTGGACGCAGGCAGCACGCTCCAGCAGGCGGGAGTGCAGATAGAACACGTCGCCCGGGAACGCCTCACGTCCCGGAGGACGGCGAATCAGCAGCGACAGCGCGCGGTAGGCCACGGCGTGCTTGCTCAGGTCATCATAGACAATGAGCACATCCTGCCCCTTCTCACGGAAGTATTCGGCCATGGCACATCCGGCGTAGGGCGCGATGTACTGAAGCGGCGCACTCTCCGCGGCGGAGGCGGATACGATGATGGTATAGGCCATGGCACCGGCACGCTCCAGCTCGTTGGCAATCTGCACCACGCTGGTACGCTTCTGGCCAATGGCCACATAAATGCAAATCACGCCCTGCCCACGCTGGTTGATGATGGCATCAATGGCGATGGCGGTCTTGCCGGTTTGACGGTCACCGATAATCAGCTCGCGTTGACCGCGGCCAATGGGAATCATGGCGTCAATGGCCTTGATACCCGTTTGCAGCGGTACATGCACGCTCTGACGTTCGATGATGCCGGGAGCCTCGGACTCAATGGGACGGGTTTGGGTGGTGACGATATCGCCCTTGCCGTCAATGGGCATGCCCAGCGCGTTCACCACGCGGCCCAGCATGGCTTCGCCCACCGGGACGGACAGTGCCTTGCCCGTGCGGTACACGGTGGAACCCTCACGAATGGCATCCTTATCGGACAGAATGGCGACGGAGACCGTCTCCTCCTCCAGATTCTGTGCCATGCCGAAGCTGCCATCCTCAAAGCGCAGCAGCTCATTGGCCATGCAGGAGCGCAAGCCGTACACCCGGGCAATGCCGTCGCCTACGGTAATGACGGTGCCGGTCTCAGCCATCTCGATGCGGGACTTGTAGTTGCGAATTTGCTCTTTGAGGATGCTGCTGATTTCTTCCGGTTTGTTGCTCATCTGTTCATCACTTCCTTGATTTCATGCAGCCGATGCTTCAGGCTGCCGTCGATGACCCTGCCGTCCACCTGAACCACCAGGCCGCCCAGCAGGCTGGGATCAATGGCGCATTCCAGGCGGATGGTCCGGCCCAGACGCTTTTCCAGTTTATCCTTGAGTTCCTTTTTCTCCCGTTCCGTCAGGGCGACTGCGCTGCTCACATAGGCCGTGGACAGCTTGCGGGCAGAGTCGTGCAGCTCCTCGAAGGCCTTGACGCACTCGGAAAGATGGCGAATCTGCCCATGGCTGCACAGCACCTTCAGGAAGCTCATCACATACTCAGGCAGGTCGCCAAAGGCCTTGTCCAGCACAGACAGCCGCTCCTCCTTGGGAATGCTGGGCGATGCCAGCAGATCCATGACATCAGGCATGGCGGTCAGGGCCGTCAAAACCGTGTGCAGGGCCTCCAGGGTCACATCCTCGGTGTGGCTGTCCATCGCAAGGGAGAACAGGGCGTCGGCGTAGGCTTTGCTCGTGTCCGTCATTGCTCGTCACCCATTTCATTCAGGAAGGAGTCGATCAGCCCACGATGGTCGCCGGTGTTCATCTCCCGGCCCAAGAGCTTTTCGGTCAGCGCGGCAGACACATCGGTGATTTCCCGGCGAATGCTGGCCTGCGCTTTCTTCTTTTCCATGGCAGCCTCAACCTGACCCTGACGAACGATGGCATCGGCCTTTTCACGGGCATCGGCCACGATACGCTCGCTGCGGCGGTTCGCGCTGGCAGTGGCCTCATGAATCAGGCTGTCCGCCTCGGCATGGGCACCGGCCAGCTTGGCTGCGTACATGTCGCGGCTGGCTACGGCGGATTTTTCCGCTTCCGCTGCCGCACGGTACTGCTCGTCAATGGCTTCCTGCCGCTTGGCCATGGTCCGCTTGACCGGCTGATAGAGGAACTTCTTAATCAGCAGGTACAGGATGGTCAGATTGGCCAGAGAAATCAGGATTTGCCATATGTTAATGGAAATGACTTCCAAAGATTGCATTTCCGTCACCTACTTACTTACAGGCCAAGCGCGCTCTTGAGCACGCCCACCAGGATATTGGGCGCAACGAAGATCAGCAGGATGGCCACGACCAGCGCGTAAATACCGGTGGTCTCAGCGATAGCGCAGCCCATAATCATGGTCGAGGTCACAGAACCCTTGCTCTCCGGCTGACGGCCGATGGCTTCGCAAGCCTTGGCAACAGCGTTGCCTTCACCGATACCAGGGCCGATACCAGCAATCATGGCGCAGCCCGCGCCCAGAGCACAGCAGCCGAGAATGATACCAATAGCCAGTTCCAACATGATGATGTACCTCCAATCATTTTATCAGGGATGAATGGTCAGGAAACTGCCGCACCTGCGGCCCTTACTTGGCCATGGCGGCCTTGGTCTTGCCGCCTTCCGCCCGGGCAGAGAGAATTTCGGCGGGGTAAGCGGAGGAAATGTACAGCATGGTCAGCATGGCGAAAATGAACGCCTGAATGCAGCCGCTGAACACATCGAAGTACGCGCTGAGAATCGCGGGCAGACCAATTTGCAGGAAGGGAATCTGCCCCAGCGCACCGGGCAGCCAGCCCAACAACGCGGCGGACGCGCCCTGCAACGCCCATGCCACCAGCGCGGACACCACCGAGCCGGACAGCACGTTGCCAAAGTGACGGAACGTCATGGAAACGGGTGTGGCGATCTCGCTGATGATGTTCATGGGCAGCATGACGGGAATGGGCTCCGTAAAGCCCTTGAGGTAGTAACCCACGCCGGCCTTGAGCTTGTTCTTCGTGATGAGCATGAACACCAGAATACCCCAGCCGCCCACCACATTCAGGTCGGAGGTCGGAGGATACAGGCCCAGCAGCGACATCAGGCTGGAGCACACCGACAGGGCCATGATGGCCCCCACAAAGGGCGAATAGGCAAAGTGGAAAACCGGATCCATATTGCTGCCCACCAGCCCGTCCAGCTTCTCCACAATCCATTCAGCCGCCATCTGCCGCATGCCGCCCTTGTTCTCCTGAATGCCATGGGTCAGGAACAGGCAGACTGCGAAGATGGAAATCATCACCAGCCAGGTATTGATCTGGGATTCGGTAATGGGCAGCTCCATGAGCGGCAGGGGGATGGTGAAGTAGATCAATGCACCTGTGATGCTGATGCCCTCCGTTGCAGGCGTGGTGAGGATGTTGAGCACCATGGCTGCAACAAGAGGAAGGATCATCATCAAAATGAGCAGCCCGTCAATCACTCGAAAACGAAGACGCTTATCCTTCATACCAGTTCACCTCCTTTCAATAAGGAGTCATCCGCGCCCGTTCCAGCGCGGACTCGCTTATGCTTTGTCCTTTCCTGTCAGGCCGCGAATGGTCACAGCCAGCCGCGGAAACAGCAGGGGAACAAGCGTTGCCACCAGGTCAAAGCAAGACAGTGCCCCGCCAAGGACGCAGCCCAGTGCCAGCATGAGCAGGCGCAGCTGCTGCGACAGCTTCATTTGAACCTTCGCATCCGCCTCGCTCTTGCCCAGAGCCTTCTGGATGGTCAAGCCCATCAGGAAAAAGTTCCCGACAGCCAGCGTTGCACCCAGGAGATTGCCCAGCAGCACCGGCAGCGTCCACGCGCCCAGCAGCAGGTATACAGCCTCCATGGCCAGACTGCCAATCAGTACACATAGGGCTATATAGCCCGTTTCCCGACGAACCGTCGGGTCAACCCTGCTTAGCAAATCCGTTCAGCCTCCTGTCCGGCACATAGCCGCTTTGCTCATACTGATTCTCTATTATACCGTTCATTCTGCTTTCCCGCAAGGGTCATTTGTCTCATTTCGTCCAAAAACAGCCATGTCCTGGCTGAATTTGACGGCTTTTGCTTTTCAAACCTGCCCCGGCTGCTGTTCCACCATGTCCAGCAGAGCAGCCATGTCCCTGCACAGCGGCACGAACCCGGCAGTATCCGGGGGCGTGGTCAGGAACGCCTGTGCGTAGGCCACTGCTGCTGCCATGCCTGTCAGCATTCCTTCCTCATCCAGATCGAACGCCGGCGTGTGATGGTTTGCGCCGGAGCCAAGCTGTTCATTGCGGATACCCACAAAGCTGAATACGCTGGGATACATGGCGGACAGATAGCTGAAGCTCTCCGAAGCCATCCACGGCTCGCAGAGGAAGGTGACCTCCTCGCCCAGATGCTCCGCCACAGCCTGTCGGAACAGTCCCTGGCATGCAGGCTCGCTTTGCAGCGGCAGGAGGAACATGGGCCGTGTCAGCTCCGCCCGGCAGCCGCACTGTTCCGCTGTCCGCAGGGCTGTCTGCAGGAACGCCTGCCAGAAAGCATCCCCGCTGGGCATGTCCGCCATACGGATGGTGCCCTCGCAGGTCAGCCGGTCGGGAATGACATTGTGGCTGTCCCCCGCGTGCAGGGAGCAGACCGACCATGTCAGGCTGGTATCCGGGCGAACGTGCGTCATGCGCAGGGTCTGCCACGCAGCATAAATCAAATGGAAGCAGTCAATGGCATTGCAGGCCAAATCAGGCCGGGAACCGTGACCGCTGCGGCCTTCCAGCGTCAATCGGAAGCGCATCTGTCCGCACATGGCCATGCCGTCACACAGTCCAATGCGGCCTGTGGGAATGTCCCAGCGTACATGGGTGGCATAGCATCCGTCCAGCTGCATGCCGCTTTCATGCAGATATCGGCAAAGCCGCTTGATGTTGCCGCCGCCTTCCTCCCCTTCCTCGAACATCAGGATGATGCGGCCCGACAGCTCTCTGGCCATATCCCGAAGGATGCGTGCCTGCGCCAGCAGCATGGCTGTGTGTGCGTCATGGCCGCAGGCGTGCATCAGCCCGGGCTTGAGCGAAATACAGGTGCGCGGGCCTTTGAGATTGCAGGGACTTTCTTGAATGCGAAGGCCATCCATATCCGCCCGCATCAGCAGCGTCTTCCCCGGCCTGCTGCCATGAATCATGCCCAGCACGCCGCCGCCATCCACCCGAAGATGCTCGATGCCCATCGTGTCCAGCTCCGACTCGATGGCAGCCATGGTGTGCAGCTGTTCCTCCGGTGCGGCTTCCGGGTAAGCATGCAGACGGCGGCGAAGCATCACCGCGTAAGGGTACTGTTCCCGTACCAGCTTCATGATGTCCATGGTGCGTCATTCCTCCCCGACAGCAATCAGGTTCCATGCGCTGTCCAGCCCATTGTATCACAGTCTGCGATGGACACACACAGTAAAAACAATGAAAAAACATCGGTTATCCCCTTGACATCCCGGCATAAATCGTGTATGCTGTCATCAATCCAAAGAAACCTGCGATGGAGAGTAGTACCTCCTTCACAGCACGGCAAAGGGAGTCGCTGATAGTGGGACGGCGGCGCGTGCAGTTGGAGCGAATGGACTCCGGAGGGTTCTTCCGAAACGGCAGCGTGTAGGAAGGAACGGGAACCGCACCCGTTATCCAGGCGGCGCGTATCATGTTGTACGCGACAAAAGAGCGCGTTCTTCTTTTCATTTTTCGAAGAAGGCGAAGCTGAGTGGCACCGCGGGAATACCGCCTCAGTCTACCATTGGTAGATTGAGGCGTTTTTTTTATTCCAAAATCACCCCTGCTCCCCCCGCATCATAAAAGAAAGGATGGTACCTGATGATGAAGAACCTGAAGAAGCTGGCCTCCCTGTTCCTGGCGTTGACCCTTGTTTTCTCCTTTGCCGCTGTTGCCCATGCGGATGATGCGCCTTTGAAGATTGGCATTATCCAGTTCGCCGAGCACCCCTCCCTGGACAACTGCCGTCAGGGCTTTATCGAAGGTCTGGCCGCAGCCGGTTATGTGGAGGGCGTGAATGTGGTCTTTGACTATCAGAACGCGCAGGCGGATACCGGCATCGCCGCCCAGATTGCTGACAAGATGGCTGCTGACTGCGCCATGATTTGTGCCATTGCAACCCCCGTGGCCCAGGCGGCCTATAACGTGGCCGAGGAAAAGGGCATCCCGGTGATCTACACCGCCGTGTCCGATCCCATCGCCGCCCAGCTGGCCAATGCGGATGGTACCAATCCCGGTCAGGTCACCGGCACCTCCGATGCCCTGCCTGTGGAAGCCCAGCTGAAGCTCATCCGTGCCCTGATGCCTGATGCCACCAAGATTGGCATCCTGCACACCACCAGCGAGACCAACAGCGATTCCACCCTGGCTACCTACAAGGAGCTGGCACCGCAGTACGGCTTTGAGATTGTGGACAAGGGCATCTCCATGGGCGCGGATATTCCCATGGCTCTGGACGCGCTGCTGCCTCTGGTGGACTGCACCACCAACCTGACCGACAACACCGTTGTTTCCTATCTGGCGACTGTGCTGGAAATGTCCAAGGAAGCTGGCAAGCCCGTTTTCGGCAGCGAGATTGAGCAGGTGCGCAACGGCTGTGTGGCCTCCGAGGGTATTGAGTATGTGGAGCTGGGCCGTCAGACCGGTAGCATGGCTGCCAAGGTGCTCAGCGGCGAGGCCGAAGCGAAGGACATCCCCTTTGAGATTATCAGCAACTCCTACCTGTACATCAATGAAGCAGTAATTGCTGAATATGGCCTGACGGTTCCTGCCGAGCTGGTCGAGCGTGCCATTGCCGTGACTGCTGAGTAACATGCATTTCCCCTGCCCGGCTCCTCTCTCCTCCTTGGGGGGCCGGGCTTCATCCATGATATCCTTCATCCCAATGCAGAAAGCTGGTTGTAGCAATGAACCTTTCCGCGATTATGAACATTATCACAGGCGCGATGGAGCAGGGCCTGATCTACGGCATTCTGGCTCTGGGATTGCTGATTACCTACCGCATTCTGGACTTCCCGGATTTGACGGTGGACAGCTCCTTTCCTCTTGGCGCAGCCATCACAGCCCTGATGACCGTCAATGGCTATCCGCCGGTGGTCTCTCTCATAGCAGCAGCAGCGGCTGGTGCGGTAGCCGGGCTGGTCACGGGCCTGATTCATGTGCGGTGCCATGTGCGTGACCTGCTCAGCGGCATCATCACCATGACGGGCCTGTATTCCATCAACCTGCGCATCGCGGGAAGAGCCAACCTCCCCTTCTTCTCCAATGAAACCCTGTTCAAGAACAGCTTAACGAAGTCCCTGCCCACTTGGATTGCGCCTTACAGCACCCTGCTGATTATCCTGCTGATTGTTCTGGTTGCCAAGTTCCTGCTGGACTGGTATCTCAAGACCAAGGCCGGTTTCCTGCTCCGGGCTGCGGGCGACAATGCCAGCGTGGTGACGACGCTGGCGCGGGACGTCGGCACCACCAAGATAATCGGTCTGATGATTGCCAACGCGCTGGTCGCGCTCTCCGGTGCGGTCATGGCACAGCATCAGCGTTCCTTCGATATTTCCATGGGTACCGGCACCATGGTCACGGGTCTGGCTTCGGTGATTATCGGCACGAACCTGTTCAAGTCTCTCCATTGGATGAAGAGTACCACCATGGTCATCATCGGCTCGGTGCTGTACAAGCTGTGCGTGTCGACGGCGATTTCCTGCGGTCTGGAGGCGCAAGATATGAAGCTCATCACAGCGGTGCTGTTCCTGCTGATTCTCATTGCTGCCCAGACCCAATTCAAGCGGAAGAAGGTGCGCATCCATGCTTGAGCTGCGAAACGTATCCAAGACCTACAGCCCCGGTACGGTGCAGGAGACATGTCTGTTCAAGGATTTCAGCCTTTTCATTGAGAAAGGCAGCTTTGTGTCCGTGGTGGGCAGCAACGGCAGCGGCAAGACCAGCCTGCTGAACATCCTGTGCGGCTCCATCCCCGTGGATGACGGACAAATCCTCATGGATGGCAAGGACATCACCAGGCTAAAGGAATTCCGGCGGTATGCGCGGATAGGCCGGGTGTATCAAAACCCCGCTATGGGAACCTGTCCGACCATGACCATTCTGGAAAATCTCTCCCTGGCGGACAACAAGGGTCGCCGCTATGGGCTTACACCCGGAGCGAACCGTCGCCGCATGGACGCGTACAAAGCCATGCTGGCTCCTCTGGGGCTTGGGCTGGAGGATAAGCTGAGTGTATTGGTTGGCAGCCTGTCCGGCGGTCAGCGGCAGACCCTTGCGCTGCTGATGGCCACCATGACGCCCATCAATTTCCTGATTCTGGACGAGCATACTGCTGCACTGGATCCCAAAACAGCCGAGATTGTCATGGAGCTGACCGACAAGGTGGTGCGCGAAAAGCAGCTGACCACGCTGATGGTCACGCACAACCTGCGCCATGCCGTGCAGTACGGCGACAGGCTGCTGATGATGCACCAGGGCGGCGTTGTGCTGGACAAGGTTGGGCCGGACAAAGCGGCAACCCGCGTGGAGGATCTGCTGGATATCTTCAATGCCATCAGCATTGAGTGCGGTAACTGATCTGCCCCCCCATTGTCAAAAATACGCAGAAAATGCAGAAAAACAGGCGCACCATCACTTGTGCCTGTTTTCTGTCTATGGTAAACTGTTTCATGCGGCTTTGGCTGCTACTATGATGCGAGAAGGATTGCTATGATTGAAAAGTGGTCAACAACGCTGCCTGCCCTGACCGGCAAGCAGCCGCGTACCGTGTATGTTTATACGCCGGATATAGCGCGGGACGACCCGGAAGCACGCTTCCCTGTGCTGTACATGTTTGACGGGCACAATGTTTTCTTTGATGAGGATGCCACCTACGGCAAATGCTGGGGCATGAAGGAATACATGGATGCCAGTCAGACGCCGATGATGATTGTTGCCGTGGACTGCAACCACAGCCCCAACCATGGTCGTCTGAGTGAATACTCCCCTTTCACCTTCCGTGACCCCACGCTGGGCAATATCACCGGCAGAGGCAAGAAGTACATGAACTGGATGGTGCATTCCCTCAAGCCCATGATTGACAAGCGTTATCCCACCAAGCCCGAACGGGAGCACACCTTCATCGCGGGCAGCTCTATGGGTGGCCTGATGAGCCTGTACGCCGTCCTTGCGCATAATGATGTGTTTTCCAGGGCTGCCTGCCTGTCCCCCTCCATCTGGTTTGCGACGAAGGCCCTGCATCGGCTGATTGTTTCCTCGGAGCTTGATGCCAACACGGTGATTTATATGGACTACGGCTCCCGCGAGATGGCCAATCATGACAAGATGCGCAGCCAGTTTGCCAAAGTAACGGCTGATCTGCTGGAAAAGCGTGTATTTCTGACCAGCCGCATCGTGCCCAACGGCGACCATTGCGAGGCATGCTGGGAGGAGCAGATTCCTTTCTTCATGGGCGCACTTTTGTACAACAGAGAGTAAGGGAGGTTCAATACACTTGCAGACCTACTACACCAAATGGTACAGCCCTTCCGTGGGCCGCGAGATGGAAATCAAGGTCTACGGCCATGCCGGACGCCCCGTGCTGTTCATTCCCTGCCAGGATGGACGCTTCTATGATTTCGAGAATTACAAGATGACCGATGTCTGGGCACCGTGGATTGAAAACGGCGAGTGCATGGTCTTTGCCATTGATACGCTGGATAAGGAGACTTACTCCGCCACGGGCGATGCCTACTGGCGTATCCGCCGCCACGAGGCATGGTTTGCCTATATCACCAATGAAGTGGTTCCCTTCATCCGCCAGATGACCAACGACCGCAATGGCTGGGAAGGCTATCCGGGCGTGATTGCCTTTGGATGCAGTCTGGGCGCGACCCACGCGGCAAACCTGTTCTTCCGCCGTCCTGACCTGTTCGATGGCCTGCTGGCCCTTTCGGGCATTTACACCTCGGACTACGGCTTCCATGGCTACATGAACGAGGATGTGTACCGCAACAGCCCTGTGGATTATCTCGCGGGCATGCCCACGGATCATCCCTATATCCAGCAGTACAACCAGCACAAGGGTGTCATCGTTGTCGGTCAGGGCCCGTGGGAGATTCCCGCCAGCACCTTCCGGCTCAAGGATATCTGCGAGGCCAAGGGCATCAACGTCCGCTTCGATATCTGGGGTTATGATGTGAAGCATGACTGGGACTGGTGGTACAAGCAGGTGGCTGTTCACGTCCCCAACGTGCTGTGAGCGACAGGCTTTCAGCATGATACTATACAGAAAAGGTGAGAAAGCATGAAGAATTTTATTTTCATCTCCCCCAACTTCCCCACCAACTACTGGCAGTTCTGCAAGCACCTGAAGGACAACGGTCTGAATGTGCTGGGCATTGGCGATCAGCCCTACGATGAGCTGTTGCCCGAGCTGAAGAGCAGCCTGACGGAGTACTACAAGGTTGGCTCCATGGAGAACTATGACGAGGTATACCGCGCCGTAGCGTTCTTCATTGCCCGCTACGGCCGCATTGACTGGCTGGAGAGCAACAACGAGTACTGGCTTGAGCGGGATGCCATGCTGCGGACTGACTTCCACATCACCTCCGGCTTCCAGGTGGAGGACATGGCCCGCATCAAGTACAAGTCCGGCATGAAGCCCTATTATCAGGCTGCGGGTATCCCCACCGCCCGTTATCATATCGTGGATGATTTTGATGGCTGCAAGAGCTTCATCAACGAGGTGAACTGGCCCGTCATTGTCAAGCCCGACAACGGCGTTGGCGCATCCCACACCTACAAGCTGGCCAGCGATGACGATCTGCGCAGCTTCCTGCGTGAAATGGATCCCTCTGTGCGATACATCATGGAGGAGTTCATCACCGCCGAGGTGAACAGCTACGATGCCATCATCGACAGCCATGGCGAGCCCATCTTTGAGACTGGCAACGTCACCCCCAATTCCATCATGGACGTGGTGAACAACGGCGACAATTCCATCTATTACATTGTCAAGGAGCTGCCCGAGGATACCCGCCGTGCGGGCCGCGCGACGGTGAAGTCCTTCGGCGTGAAGAGCCGCTTCGTCCACTTCGAGTTTTTCCGCCTGACCGCTGACCACCCCCACATGGGCAAGAAGGGCGATGTGGTGGCTCTGGAGGTCAACATGCGTCCCTGCGGCGGCTTCTCCCCCGACATGATGAACTATGCCAACTCCACGGACGTGTACAAGATCTGGGCGGACATGATTGCCTTTGACAGCACGCAAAAGCCCTGCGGTGAGAAGAGCTTCTGCGCCTTCGCCGGCCGCCGTGACGGCAAGAACTTCCGCCTGACCCACGACCAGCTGCTGGCCAAGTACGCCGGGCAGATGCGCATGGTGACTCGCATTCCCGATGCGCTGGCCGGTGCCATGGGTAACCAGATGTATGTGGCGATTTTCCCCACCGAAGCGGATATGCAGGCCTTCTATGCGGATGCCTGCAACGTGTGGTAATTTCCCCAAGCGCGCAAATCCCCGGGAGCCTGTCGCTTCCGGGGATTTTGTGCGCTTGCCCTGCATGGGGTTATGCTTTTTCCTGAAAGTGCTCCAGAAAGGCCTCTGTCCGATACCAGTATTGGCGGCCCCAATGCTCAAAGTCCCATTCGGCCATGTAGGCATTGCACTCATAATCAAGATAGTACAGCTGTCCCGCATGGAAAATGAAATTGGTCGGGTAATAGTCGATATTCAGCCCGGCGGGATACAACTGTGCGCACATGTCTGCCAGCTGCTGCCTTGCCGCATCCGGTACCTCATTCCGCAGAATCAGCCGGTCAAGGGTTTCGCCGGGGATGTACTCCTTCAGGAGACGTTCCTGCCCATGGTCCACATCCAGCAGCTTCGGCATGCTCAGGCCCAGACTGTGCAGACGCTCATAGTCCCGGCATTCCGAGGCCAGCTTGTCACCGAACGTGTAGTAGGCACAGGGTTCGTGATGAATCTGCTTGATGACATATTGTCCTTGTGCATCATCTGCCAGATAGGAATATCCGCCCTTCCCCTTGCCCAGCAGGCGCACAACATGAAACTCGCGTCCGTTGACAGTTAGCGTATCCATGTGATCGGCTCCTTCCTCTTGGCCTATGCCCAGCATACCACATCTTCCTGCCATATGCAACCCTTGCGCAGCCGGTCAGGATGCTGTATACTTTTTGCATCAGAAAGGATGAAGCAAGCATGCGCAAGACCATTGGCATTCTGGCCCATGTGGATGCAGGCAAAACGACCCTGTCCGAGCAGGTGCTTTACCGCGCCCATGCCATCCGCACACTGGGCCGTGTCGATCATCAGGATACCTTCCTGGATACCGACCCGCTGGAACGTCAGCGGGGCATCACCATCTTTTCGGGGCAAGCCTGCTTCGAGCTGGCGGGTGATACCGTCTACTGGCTGGATACCCCGGGCCATGTGGATTTCTCCACGGAGATGGAGCGTTCCCTTTCCGTCATGGATGCAGCGGTGCTGGTCATCAGCTGCGCCGAAGGGGTACAAAGCCACACAGAGACCGTCTGGCGGTTGCTGCAAAGCTACGGTGTTCCCGTGCTGATTTTCCTGAACAAAATCGACCGCACCGGCGCGAATCAGGAAGCCGTCATCAATCAAATACGCCGCCGTCTGTCGCCGGACGCAATCGACCTGCGGAGCTTACAGCAGACCGGCACCATGGATGATGCACTGCAAGAGGCCATCGCGGAACGGGATGAGCGATTGCTGGAACGGTTCTTCGAGCAGGGCTATGACGAGCAGCTGTGGATGGAAGCACTGGTTCGGCAGGTGCAGGAGCGGAAGTGTTTTCCTGTGATGGCTGGCGCGGCTCTGGCAGGAATGGGTGTGGACAGCTTCCTTCAGCTGCTGTCCCAGCTGACACCCACGAACATGGACACCTTAACCGGCATACCGCTGACAGCCCGGTGCTATCGTGTCCGTCATGAAAACGGCGGCGCACGGCTGTGCTTTCTCAAGCTGCTGACAGGAACGTTGCGCGTGAAGGACGAATTGCCCGGCGGTCAGAAGGTCAACGAGCTGCGCATTTACCATGGCAGCCGTTACCGCAGTGTGGAACAGGCACAGGCTGGCGACCTGGTGGCGATTCCGGGACTGGAGGGCATCAGGCCCGGTGACTGCATGGGTACGGACAGCCACAATCCCTTTCTGCTGGAACCTATGATGGCCGCTGATCTGATATGGGACACTCAGGCTGTACCGGCTTATCGAATGCTGGAGATGATGCGCATCCTGGAGGATGAGGAACCGTCCCTGGCGGTAAGCGAGTCCGGCGGGCGCATCACGGTGCGTATGATGGGCAGGATTCAGCTGGAGGTGCTTCGACAGCAGTTGAAGGATCGCTTTGGCCTGACAGTTTCCTTTGGTCCGGCCCGCGTGCTGTACAAGGAAACCATCGCTGCGCCCAGCGTCGGCATTGGGCATTATGAACCCTTGCGCCACTATGCGGAGGTACATGTGCGGCT
>JBJEUL010000167.1:0-3864 GCA_051883835.1 Aristaeellaceae bacterium | reverse complement strand
ATACGGTTCGCCATCCGTCCGTCTTAGCCGGCTGATGTCAAGGCGAGATGAGCGAGAGGAGGGATAACAGTGTCCGAGGTACGCGTCCGCGAGAACGAATCTCTGGAGAGCGCTCTGAAGCGCTTTAAGCGTCAGTGCGCCCGCGCAGGCGTCATTCAGGAGGTTCGCAAGCGCGAGCATTATGAGAAGCCCAGCGTCAAGCGCAAGAAGAAAGCAGAGGCTGCACGCAAGCGCAAGTACTGATTTCCGTCGAACATCCCTTCCTGTTTTCGGACAGGAAGGGGTTTTCTTTTTTCTGGCGAAACCGGTTTTCCGCAGCGTGGCGAGGGCGGAGAAGGGCGTTCCTCGTGCAGGGCATGGAATCTGCCGTTTCCGACGCGGACGAACTGCGTCGTCTGCTTGGAAACTCACGGTTTTCTCTTTTCCTTTTTGATAGATTGAACGTGTTGCGCTGGGCTGCCGCCCAGACCTGCGCAGGGGTTTCACCCCTGCACCCCACAAGGGGCATCGCCCCTTGACCCCTTCGACGCTGGCGCGATCCCTTGGAGGAGTTCGTTTCGAGGCGTATTTTTTCACCAAATTTTCATGGGATTCGCTCTTGCGGTTTGCATGCGGTTTTGTTATACTACAAATATCAATGTGGTTGGATAGGATGTATCAGGATATGATCTATCTGTTTCAGTTGCTCCCGCATGCAAACATTCGCTATCAGGAATCGCAGGATTTTCTCGGTACAGCGGAATTGGCCTGTTTGCTTGGCGCAGTGGGGTTGCCGGATGTGAAGGTTTCTCCCGTGCGTGTGGGCGGCGCAGCTTTCCTGTCCTTCACCGCACCGGAGCTGACGCCCGAGCAGCTCGCCCAGCTGGCCCGGCACAGTGCCATGCTCCTGATGTGCCGGCAGGAGGAGGGCGGCCTATTGATGCCCCTGTCGGTGCCCCGGCCCGGCTATCTTCCCCGTGATCTGGCAGAGGTGCTCAAGTACAAGGGCAAGACCAGCGCGGTCTTTACCGCCATGATGATCAATCTGGCCCTGACCGCCAGCGACTTCTTCCTGTCGCAGGAACCTGTTACGGTGCTGGATCCCATCTGCGGGCGCGGCACCACCTGCTTCTGCGCCCTGCAGCAGGGCATGCATGCCGTGGGCATTGAGCTGGATCGCAGGGATTTGAAGGAAGCTGCTGATTATTTCAGCCGCTACCTGCAATATCACCGGCTAAAGCACAGCCTGAAGCAGTCCTCCCGCACCGTGCGCAAGGCCGCCGTGCCGGAGGCCCTCTACACCTTTTCGGATACCCGGGAGCATGAACGGCAGGGCGATGTCCGCACCCTGCGCCTGCTCCAGGGGGATACCGGGCTCGCAGGCGAGCTGCTGCGCAAAACGCCTGCGCACGTTCTGGTGGCCGACCTGCCCTATGGCATTCAGCATGCCCCGCAGGATGGCCGCAAGCCGGAGAGCTTCACGGGCATGCTGCGCCGTGTCCTGCCTGCATGGCGTGATGCACTGCGCCCCGGCGGCGGCGTGGCCATCAGCTTCAATACGCTCACGCTCCCCCGCCAGACGCTGGTGGAGCTGATGGACGGTGCAGGTCTGCATGTGCTGACCCAGGAGCCTTATTCGGACTTTTCGCATTTTGTGGAGCAGGCCGTCACCCGTGATGTGGTGGTCGCCCGCAGGGAATAATGGTTGATTCACATGGATTCGACTGTATCACGTCCCCCCACAACCGACCTGCTAAGTAGGAGGAATATCCATTGGCAACCCTTGATCTTTCGTCCAAGACGGTGGTGGAACTGCGCAAAATGGCCAAGGCCTATGGTGTGACCCTTGGCGCAGGTGTCAATAAGGAAAGCATCATCGCCAAGCTGACTGACGCACTCGGTTCCATCGAAGAACCATCAGCACCGGTGCAGCAGCCGGAGGAATCTGTATCTCAGGAGCCTATTGCCGAAGCAGCAGCTGAATCGGCGCAGGAAGCTCTGCAGGAAGCTGCGCAGGAAGCCGCGCCCGCGGCCAGTCCCGCACCCGAAACCCCTGCTGTCCCGGAGGTTTCCGCTCCCGCAGCTGCCCCGCGACAGGAGTCTGCGCAGCCGCAGTACCGCGCCGCATGGCACAACCCATCCCCCCGTTACAACAGCAAGCCGGCCTATCAGGCATCGACCTACCAGTCCCGGCAAGGCAGCTGGCCGAGCAGCAACCGTCCTGTGACCTCTGACGCGCCCCGTCCGGCGCAGACGCGCCCCACAGGCTACACACCCCGCTTCGGCCCTGCTGCGGAGGAGCGTCCCGCTGCCCCTGCCCGTCAGGAGGAGGAATATCGCCCGTATCGTGCGGAAGCACCCCGGACAACGGGCTTTGGCCCCGGTGCGCCAGAACGCCGCAGCTATGGCGATACGCCCCGCCCCTTGGAGAGTAGCGACCCCGGCTTTGATACGGGGTATCATCGTTCCTCGTCCAGCTACGAAGCCCGTCCCCGCTATGACCAGCGTTCTCCCCTCCCTCGCCGCGACAGCTACGCGCAGCCCCGTGACAGCTACACACAGCCCCGCGAGCCTTATGCCGCACCTTCCGCCGCACCGGCGGATATCGCCAATCCCGGCGTGAATGACCTGCTGGCCGCAGGCGAGTGTCTGGACGGCGCGGGCGTGCTGGAGATGCACCCCGATGGCTACGGCTTCCTGCGCTCGGAGCAGTTCCTGCCCTCCAGCAAGGATATCTACATTTCCATGGCGCAGATTCGCCGCTTTGGCCTGCGCACAGGCGACTATGTGACCGGCAAGACCCGGCCCCAGCGGGAAGGCGACAAGTATGCCGCCATGCTCCTGATTTCGGAGGTCAACGGCGTTCCTGCGGAGCAGAATGCAGGCCGTCCCGCCTTTGAAGAGCTGACGCCCGTTTACCCCACTCGCCGCATCGACCTGGAGTCCCATGACGGTACGCCCATGAACGACTTGCGTCTGGTGGATCTGATCGCGCCGCTGGGCTTTGGTCAGCGTGCGCTGCTGCTGTGTCCGCCGGATACGGGCAAAACGGAGCTGCTGCGGGACTTTGCCAATGTCATCACCGCCAATCACCCTGATGTGACCGTCATGGCCCTGCTCATTGACGAGAACCCCGAGGATGTGACCTTCTTCCGGGATCAGGTGAAGTGTCAGGTGCTGGCCTCCACCTTCGATCAGCCGCCGGAAAATCATATGCGGCTGGCGGACATGGTGCAGGAGCGCGCCCAACGGCTGGTGGAGCAGGGCAAGGATGTGGTGCTGCTGGTGGACAGCCTGACCCGGCTGGTCAAGACCTACACCACCACGGCCGCCCAGCAGGGCCGCGGCATGCCCGGCATGGTGAATCCCACCAGCCTATTCCGGGCCAAGAAGCTCTTTGGCGCGGCGCGGTGCCTGAAGGAAGGCGGCAGCCTGACCGTCATTGCGGCCATGAACGTAGATACCGGCAACAAGGTGGACGACACGGTGGTCGAGGAATTCAAGGGCACGTCCAACATGGAGCTTTGGCTGGATGCCAGTGTGGCCCGGGCCAACATCACCCCTGCGCTGAATTTGCAGCTCTCCGGCACCAAGCGGGCTGAGATGCTCCTGACCGATGCGCAGCTGGAGGGGCTGAAGCTGGTACGCTCCATCATGACCTCCACCCGTTCCATCACGGCGATTCCGCAGCTGCTGTCCATGATGGACAAGGCTCCGACCAATGACGAGCTACTCAGGCGCATCAAGGACTGGGTGGAGCTGATGAACAAGGGCCGCTGACCGGGTAAGAAAATTTGTCCCTATCCCAAAAAGCCCTTGCATTCATCCTGCGGTTATGGTACAATAGCCCATGTGGCAATATGCCCATCATTGCATACGCGAAAG
>JBJEUL010000166.1:0-17091 GCA_051883835.1 Aristaeellaceae bacterium | reverse complement strand
GCGTGAGTTTCCAAGCAGACGACGCAGTTCGTCCGCGCTGGAAACGGCAGGTTCCAAAGCCTGCATTGGAGTGCTCCCCTCCCACACCCCTTGCCATTATAAAATGAACCGGTGTGAAACCCTCCTGCTTGGGAAGGTTCCGCACCGGTTCTTGTTCATCCATCGTCTTTACTGCCCTGCCAGCACCGCACCAACTGTCTTTTTCAGTACCTCCATGTCAATGGGCTTGGCGACATGGGCGGTCATGCCAACATGGAGGGCGGTCTGCACATCCTCGGTGAAGGCATTGGCCGTCATGGCAATGATGGGGATGGTTTTCGCCCTGCTGTGGGCGGAAGCGCGGATGGCCTGTGCCGCTTCATAGCCGTTCATCACGGGCATCTGCACGTCCATCAAAATCAGGTCATATTCCTCCGGCCCGGAGGCCAGGAAGGTTGCCACCGTCTGCTGGCCGTTCTCGCAGATGTGGCAGGTCGCGCCCTCCATCTCCAGCACGGCGGTGAGAATCTCGGCATTCAGCTCGTTGTCCTCGGCAGCCAGGATGTGCCGACCCTGGAGGATGCTGTCACCCTGCGCAAGCTGGGCTGCCGGGTCGGCGGACACCGCAGCCTCCGCTTCCTGCCAGATGCGCAGCGGAATATGCACCGTGAAGCGGGAGCCTTCCCCCCTCTGGCTCTCCACGCGAATGGTGCCGCCCATCAATTCCACCAGATTGCGGGTGATGGCCATACCCAGCCCTGTACCCTGAATCTTGTTGGTGCGGGTGTCGTTCTCGCGGGTGAAGGAATCGAAAATCGTCTCCATGAATTCCCTGGACATGCCATAGCCGTTATCCTCCACCACCAGCTCATACCTGGCCGTATTGCCCGCGCAGGAATGCTCCGAGAGCGTGAAGCGGATACGCCCACCGTCGGGGGTGTACTTCACAGCATTGCTCAGCATGTTCATGCAGATTTGATGCAGCCGCACCTTGTCCACCACCACCGCGTCGTGCCGGATGCCGCCGGTATCCATCACGAAGGTGTGACCCTTGGCGTTCATCTGCGGACGGATGATGGTATCCAGCTCCGCCGCAATAGCCCGGAGGGATTCATGGGTCAGGTTCAGGGTGGTCTTGCCGCTCTCGATGCGGCTCATGTCCAGCACGTCATTGATGAGCCCCAGCAGATGCTGGCTGGAGGTCTCGATTTTCCCGGCGTACTCCCGCACCCTGTCGGGATGCTCCGCCTCCTTGCCCAGCAGGGACGCAAAGCCCACAATAGCGTTCATGGGCGTGCGGATATCATGGCTCATGTTGGACAGAAAACGGCTCTTGGCCTTGTTGGCATCCTCGGCAATGCGCAGGGCGGATTCCGTGACGCTTCGGGCCTGCTCCAGCGATTGGTTCAGCTCCTCCAGCTGACGCTTCTCCGAGATGACCCGGTGGATGTCCAGGCTGATGATGACCACGGAAACCACCGCCAGCAGCACCACGACCATCGTCGCCGCCAGTGAGGTGACACCGATTTGCCGAATGCTGCTGTTCAGACCGCCCAGCACCGACTCATAGTCCACCATGATGGTGACATACCAGTCAATCCCCGCCACCTTGGCATAGCTGATGATGAGGTTCTCCCCGCCCTCCGCCATGACGTGAATGGCGTGGTTCTCGCCCTCAAGCAGGCTGCTGCGGAAACCGGCAAAATCCGATATGCCCTGACTCTCAATGAACGTGGCGTTCTCATACATCTTGAAGAAGTAATAGCTGCGCCGGTCGGGCTCCAGATTGTCCGTGTACATCAGTGTCAGCCCCTCGGGGTTCACCACGCGGATTCTGCCGTTCCCGGCAAAGGATTCCACCGAAAGCAACGCCATGAAGGAATCCAGGCTGAAGCAGGCCATCAGGTAGCACATTTCCCGCTGCTCCACCTTCACCGGGGTGATGGGCTTGCCAAAGAGCAGCGTATCCTGCTGGCCCTGCTGGCTGAGTACGCAAATGGGCTGATTCTGCAAAAACAACGGGAAAACATCCTCCGAGGGGGTGATATAGCCTGTTTTGCCGTCCTGATCCAGATAGGCACCGTCCGCCGTTACCAGCTCCACCCGGTAGGCATCGGGCAGGCTGGTGCGCAGATAGGCCCTGGCCTCGTCCCGGGTCATGTCCCCAATGGCGACCAGTGCGCTGTCCACCATGGTCATGCGGGCCCAGATGGTGTCCAGCTGATTGTCCAGCACCTCGCGTACCTGATTGGCGTTCTCGGACAGCAGCTCCAGCGCGGTCTGCTCACTGGCCCGGTTCACGGAGGTGATGGTATTGGTTTGCAGCAAAAAGACAAGCACAAGAGCTGCGGTCAGGATGGCCATGATGATTCCTGTCCGCCAGATATTCTGCTTGACCATGGTCATGCTCCTTTCCATGCTTTGTGGGACGTTGCTTTATTCCACGATGGTCAGCTGCTCCGGCGCACTCACCGTGCCGCCGATGCTCGTCAAATATGCCTTGAACAGCTTCTGGAAGGTCAAATCCGGGTATTCCTGCACCACCGGCATCTGTAACACCGCGCCGCGCAGGGCGGCCACGCGGTAGGTTCTGTTCCTGTCCAGCTCCTCGCCGTTCACCTGCACGGACACATAATGGCCCTCGCCCTCGCCGGAGAGAGAGAACACCACTTCCGCCCCCGCAAGGCCCGCCTGCCCCTGGTCACAGGAGGCGATGATCTGCTCAAGCAGCTGCTGCCCGGTCATCTCCACCACCACATACATCAGCTCGCTTGCCTCCTGGGCGGTGCTGTAATAGCTGGTTTCCGTGGTGACAAGGCCAATCATGTCATCGGTGATATCGCCGCTGTAGAAATAGCTCTGCGTGCCGTAGCTGGGGGCCACAGGCACATAAGCGATATCGGCATCCATGCTGTGCAGATAGGCCAGAGCGTCCACATAGGCCGTTTGAATGGGCAGGAGCGTTTCGGTCACGGTGCCGTAGATGTCCTGATTGCTGGGCATAAGGGCCTTGTCGCGGTACTCATCCGCACCCCGGAGCCACTGCTCGATGGTGATGCTGCCGCTGACCAGCTCGGGGGTGGCATCGTGCATGTAGGTCTCTACAAAGTCACCGTGGCTGTCACCCTCGAAGCAGAAGGTGGGGATGATGCGCCCGGCGCGGATGGTTTCCTGCACATCGGCATAGAAGTCGCTGCCCAGTGCGGTGTCATTCTTGAGGAAGCCGAAGTAGTCGCTGCCGGAAATGAGCAGCGTCTGCCCCTCGGGCGTGGACAGGTAGTCCAGAATTTGCAGCATGGCCTCCCGCTTGGCGGGATCCTGCGCACCCTGCGCGGTGATGCCCACAAAGCTGCGGGGAATGGCGTAGAGATAGTCGGAATCCGGCTCATCGCTGGTATAGAAGGGCATCAGGCCAATCTCGTGCATGCTCTCGGGCGTATCCTGATGAAAGAATTCGTTGAATCCATACGCCTGCTGGCTTTCCACGGTCATCAGCGCGGTGTGATAGGTGTACAGCTTGCGGCTGCGGTAGCCGGGAATGACCTGCCACAGCTCCGTGGACAGCACGCCGTCCTCAAAGAGCTTTAAATACTTCTGCGCGGCAGCCTCCATATGCCCCACCATGGTACCCTCGCCCTTCTGGTAGTCCGCCAGCCACCGGGCATTGGCAATGCCCCGGAAGGAATCCTCGTAGTTGTACACGGTAAAGAACATCTGTGACATGTCGCACCAGCGCATCGTGGGCACAAAGGCGCGCACAGGCACCTCGATGGTCTTGGTGGCATCATGGGGGTCGGGCTCCGTGCCGGTCAGGCCCATGGCATCCACCGTCTGAATGAGCTGCACGAACTCCGTGTAGCTCCTGGGCACGCTCAGGCCCAGCTCCGCAAAGGCGGTCTTGTCGTACACGATGCCATAGACATAGCTGGGGCCAGGGATGTAGTACAAGCCGCCGCCAGCGGTGGTGCAGGACTCAACCGCGCTGAGATAATAGCTGCTCACGAAGCTCTCCGCGCTCAGGTCGTAGAAATACTGCTCCAGGATATCCTCCTCCATGCGTCGGATGTACTCGCACAGCACAAAGTCAGGAGCCATGCCGTGGGTCAGCTCCTCCTGAAGGCGCAGGTAGGGGTTGGTGGACAGCACCTTGTCCATCACGATGTCCACGGGGAACAGAGCCTCCAGCGTGCTTTCAAACTGCTCGCTGATTCGCCCGTCCTGATATTCAAACACCAGCTGCACGCGCTCGGTGGTTTCCGCTGCGGCGATGCTCCCCGTCAACGCGACGGACAGCACAAAAGCCAGCATCCGTGGGAAAAGCTGCTTGAATTTCATGATTCATCCTCCTTGCGTGTTGGTGAACATCGCTGCACGCTCCGCTGCGCTGCCGCATCAGCATGCCTTGGGCTGCTCATCGCATCAGATTTCTGGCAATCACCCGGAGAACTTCCTCCATGTCGATGGGCTTGGCGATGTGCCCGTTCATTCCTGCGTCCAGGGAGGCCTGCACATCCTCGGCAAAGGCATTGGCGGTCATGGCGATGATGGGCACCGTCTGCCCGTCCGGGCGGTCTACCATGGTGCGGATGGCCCGGGTGGCCGCATGGCCGTCCATGCACGGCATCATGATGTCCATGAGGATGGCAGCATAGGTGCCTGCCGGGTGCTGCCGGAACAGCGCGACAGCCTCCTGACCATCCGCTGCCCGGGTGACAGTCAGCCCGGCCTCCTCCAGCTGGGTCATGGCGATTTCGGCATTGAGGTCGTTGTCCTCGGCCAGAAGGATGTGCCTTCCCCGCAGTTCGATGCCCGACAGGTCATGTGCCGGGTGCGCCGCCGTCTGGCCTTCGGGAAGCAGCTCCACCGGCAGCTCGACAAAGAAGGTGGTGCCTACGCCCTTTTTGCTCTCCACGCGGATGGTGCCGCCCATCATCTCCACATAATGCTTGGTAATGGACATGCCCAGTCCCGAACCCCGGTAATGCGTGCGGGGGCCATGATCCTCCTGGGAGAATTCCTCGAACAGGTGGGGCAGATATTCCTCGCTCATGCCGCAGCCCGTGTCCGCCACCGTGTACCAGACCGTCCGATGCCGCTTGTCCGCACCCGGGCGCATGCCCATGCTGAAGGTGATGCTGCCCCCGTCCTCGGTGAACTTGACAGCGTTGCTCAGCAGGTTGACCAGCACCTCCCGGATACGGATGCCGTCCGCCATCACATCGCAGGGGTCGTGCGGCTCCGGCTTTTCCACCGTCAGGGTCAGCCTGCGTCCGCTCAGGAGACCCTGAGCAATGGCCACAACGGCCTCCGTCATCTCGCACAGGTTGGTTGGCGTGGGGGTAAAAACCTCCGCGCCGCTTTCGATGCGGCTGATGTCCAGCACGTCATTGATGAGGGTGAGCAGATGCTCGGAGCTGGCGGCAATCTTGTGCAGGCACCTGTCCTTCTCCTCTGCATCCTTTTGATGCAGGGCAATGCCGGTGAAGCCGATGATGGCGTTCATGGGTGTGCGCATATCGTGGCTCATCTTGGCGAGGAACTCCCGCTTGGCATTGTTGGCCTCATTGAGCTGCTGATTCACCTTTCGCAGATGCCGCCGGTTGACATGTCCCGCCACCACCATGCCCAGGATGAGCAGGAACAGCCCCGCCGCAGCGGCCACACTCCACAGGTACACGGGATTCCTGTGCAGATAGGCCATGAGGCTCCTGCTTTCCTGGAGGGTATTGGTCGTCTCCAGAATCAGGCTGCCCACATCGGTTTCCCGCACGCTCAGCACGGCTCTGTTCAGGGCCGTGAGCAGGCGGGTATCGCAGCGGTCATGCACGCCGATGGAGAAGGATACATGGTCGCCCGTGAGCAGGCGGGAGGTGAAACAGCTGTGATCATCCTGGTTGACGATTTCCTGCATCGTATAGTTGTAGAGGAAAGCCGCATCCACCTCTCCCCGCTCCACTGCCGCCACGCAGGCATCAATGGAGGCATAGTAGGTGAAATTCGCTCCGGCAAATACCCGCTCGATGTAGTGTCGGATGAGCGTGGAATTCTCCATGATGGCGATATGCTGGATGTCCCCGGTATGCCTTGCGCGGGTCAGGCTGGAAATCCCTGTGGTCAGATAGGCCTCCGTCACCCGATAGCCCTTCTCCTCGGCCTGGGCATAGTCAAAGGGGAAGTCCATGCAGATGTCCGCAGCTCCCGCCTCCAGCAGCCGGTAATATTCCTCCCTGTCCTTCGTTTCCACCACCTCATAGGCAAAGCCGATATCCTCAGCCAGCCGGGCGAATATGGCAGGCATGATGCCCTTGGGTTCACCCTGCTCAAAGTAGGAGTAGGGCCGCCGGTCAGGATTCATCAGCACGGTGAGCACGCGCTGCTCGTCCCGCAGCGTGTCAAAGTAGCTCTGTTCATGATCGCGCAGGGTGAAGTCCGTGTTCTCGCTGGCACGATAGCTGATGTACATCAGCGCGGCACGCCAGCCCGGCTCGTCCTGATTCAACTGGTCCATGGCATGGTCGATGGCAGCCAGGATGGTGTGGCAGCCCTTGGGTGCGATGACATAAAACGCCTGCTGATTGAACTGGTCAAGGATGACCTCGCCGTCGGTGCGGCGCAGGTTGCTGCTGACGATACCGTCCAGCAGGCCCTGGTGGAGATCCTGCTCCATCTGGGCAAACTCGTCGTAATAGACAGGCTCATAGGAAAAGCCCTTTTGCTCGGCAAAGGCTGCGAAGGCATCGTTCTTGGTGCTGTCGCGCAGCAGGCCAATCCTTGCGCCGTTGTAGGTGGCATAGTCCTTGGCGACCAGACGGGTATTTCCTTCCCGGCAGGTCAGGATGGTCATGGTCGAGCCTGCAATGTTGTAGGAAAACTCGAAGCGCGCTTCCCGGTCAGCGGTTTTCGCAGCAGAGGTAAGAAGGTCAATCTCGCCGTTTTCCAGCATGGTCAGCATGTCCTGCCAGCTTCTGTCATACCCGACATACTCAAACCGGTAGGGCAGATAGCGGCCGAGCTTCTGGAAAAGCTCATAGCCGTAGCCGGAGCGGTGGCCTGCTTCATCCTGCATGTGATAGCCGTCCATGGCAAAGAAGCCCACCCGCACGATGGGGCGTTCTTCCTGCGCCTGGGCTGACCAGGGACAGCCAATCAGCAGGAACAGACAAAGGCTGAGCAGCTCTGCCATCCATCGAATGCGTAATCCTTTCTGCATGCTTCTGAAACCTCCACTTTGCCCCGCCATCAATGGCCGGACTGCTGTGTTTCAGTCCGGCCATCCCAAAATGAACCTTTGTATCGTTCCTTAGTGTACCATATATTTGATGGAACTGCAATATTTCGTATGCTGTTTTTGCTATATATCCGATAATTTTGTCCAAGCAGACGTTTGAATTGGTGAACTTCCTGAGATATCCGTGCTGCCTTCACAGGCCTGCGAGGGAGACGGGCTGATACTCACAGCGCAGGGCCTGAAGCCCCGATGTGCCCGTACCCTCGCGGATTTGCCCTTCATCCCCTTTTCCGCCCCCCCCCGCGGCAGCATGACAGCCCTCGTCATCGTGTCGGAGGAGTCCCTCTGCTATACCCTGAGCTTTAACTTCGATGCTCCGCTGTCCGATGCCGCCTATCCGCTGCTGGAGCAGTACATCGTGCAGCGGTATCCCGAGCTGCGCTATGGTACGCTGCTCAAGGGGCGATGCCCCTTGTGGGATGCAGGGGGGAGACCCCTGCGCAGGTCTGGGCGGCAGCCCAACGCGACAGGCTGTTCGGAGCCGCAACCCTCCGGACAGCCGCTCTTGCGGGAATGCCTGCTTCTTTGCTATAATAAAGCATCATTCTCCCAGGAGGGCCGTTCCATGGCATCAAGACGTTTCTGCCTGTTCCGCCTGAATATCAACAGCTTCGTTTCTGCCCGTGCCTATGCCCGGTACAGGACGGCAGAGCAGGGGCAGCAGAAGGCTTGCCTGTCTTTCTCCCTGGCCGATACCCGCCATTTCGAGATGATATCCAAGCGCAATACCCAGCTTTACGAACAATTGCTTGCCATTCGGCAGCAGCAGGATGCATCGCTGCGCTATACCCTGTGTACGGATGTGATTCAGGCTTGCCTGTTCGATGCCATCATCGTGGCACTGCGCGACACCATCGCCGATGATGTGCCTGTGGAGGAGCAAACGGAGGACAGCACCTCCGCCGAGCGTGAACAGACGGACGATTTCGCTCCTGCGCCGGCCACCGCCGCCAGTGCGCGGCTGCTGGATGACCTGTTCCGCTTCGGGTTCACCATCCGGGATGTCCCGCTGGACAGCCATGGCTTCTACGAACCGCACAGCCGCCATAGCAGAACGCTGCATTATATCCCCTTCATCGCCAGCGCGGGCGGTGCGCGGGAAAGCCAGTACCTGTTCGTGCGGGATGATATGGCAGGCGCGCTGATGGAGCGGCTGTCCCTGGATGTGTTCTCCTTCAACCATGCGCAAATGCCCGTGGTACGCACGGACATGATGCGTCAGGACGCAGGCGTGTTCGTCCCCTCCAAGGCAGCCGCATACATCGGCCAGTCGCTGAGCGACGGCATCAGCATGCGGGAAGCCCTGCAACGCTGCAGTCCTGCCCATCGGGCCGAATTGGCACCGCTCCTGCAATGGAACGCCGTCAATACCATGGTGGCCCCGGATGTGACGGGCTACCATCTCAACGTGGAGAGCGTTGCACCGTGGCTGCTGTGCATGAAGGAGCAGACTTGCCTGCCCGACAGCCTGCGGACGGACGGGCAAGCCCATGCAGAGCTGCTCCTGTGGCTGACGCAAGCCCCGCAGCCGGGGGAGCTTTCCGCCCGGCTGGCCAAGCAGCTCATGCAGCTGGCCGGTGACACGCTGCGGGCCGGTCACGAAGCATCCTATGAGGGCCAGCTCCCTGATCCGGCTCTGCTCAGTCAGGGGGACGGGGCAGGCCATCTCCCCTTCTATGCCGTCATTTACCTCTGTTCCGCCTATGTCAGGCACAGGGGCCTGTATCACCAGGCCGTCACCATCGCGCCGGATGACAAGGACTTCCAGAGCTTCTGTGCGCAGTTCGCGGAGGATGCCGATGCTTCCACGGCTGCGCGCAACACCCTGCGCAACCTGCTGCGGGAGCGGCCCAGCGTGTTTTTCAACCTCCAGGAGAACGCTGCCGTCTCGCTCCGGCTGTCGGACAGGGTGGATGCCCTCACCTATGGCCCTGCGCTGATGGAGCCGAAGGTGCTGTGGGCTGACGCGCTGGTCAGCAAGCTGTGCAGCCAACGCGCCGGTGATTTCGACCGGTACTGGACACCCCGCCGTGCATGGCTCGCCCCGGCACTGCATGCCTATCGCCAGGGCGGTGGCCCGGCCATGCACGCGATGATTGGCCTGATGATGCAGCACGTTCCCGGGCTGAGTGCCGCCACCGAAAGCAGCACCATCGAGGCGGCCATCCATCATCCGGACGTATGGCCCGTCTTTCAAGCGTATCATGCAGCCTACGAGCAGGACAGGAAGCAGCTGTTCGAGAACACCGCGAATGCATCCGACGGCATGGGCTTTGCCATGCCCGAGGTCTTTCATGCCATCGAGCGGGCCATGCACGGCGGCACGCTGCCCGAAACGGACGACCATCTCAACGCCATCGTCATTCGTCTGCCATGGATGAAGGGCGTGCTCATCAAGCTGGACTTCCACAGGATTCTTCAGGAGAAGTACATGGAGCTGCTGGCGGACAACGGTCAGCGTGTGACTATGAGCCCGGATGCGCCCATCCGTCTCAAGGATATCTACGGTCAGACGCATGCGCTGGAGGAGCTGCAGGTCATTTTCACACGCTCCATGTTCAAAGGGGCCTCCGTGTTTTCCACGGACGCACTGACCGGCCTGGCCATGCAGGGCTGCTGCACACCATGGGAGCTGTACTGGAATAAAATCCAGGCATACGGCTTTACGCTGCTTGTCGCGGGCCAAAACACGGCCCCGGCCCAGCATGTTCGCATGAACTACCAGTTCCTTTCTACCATGGATATCCATGAGGACACGCTCACGCAGCTGATTCGTCAGCTGCTGTGCGACTATGCTGCCGACCCTGTCCGCACAGTTTGCGCCGGGCCTGACCCGTCGCTTCCCCAGCAGGAAGCAGATAATGCCGATGGACAGGAAACGGTCTTCCGCGCCGAGCAGCTGCTGCATCAGCTGATGCACCAGCGGCCTGAGCTTCGGCAGACCTCCTATGTCCGCAACACCGCCCTGAAGCAGCTCAAACGGCTGCTCTTTGATGAACTGCTGCAGGCCCGTCTGCCGGCAGCAGGAGACAATCGCTTCATTGTCGGCGATGTGGACATGCTCCTCACAGCCATCCTGCACAGGAGCTATGGCATTCAGTCGCCGCCTGCTTCACCCATCAATCAGCTGTCCGGCGATGGCTACGGGCTGGGGCAGTATTATGCCCCGGGAAAGCATACACCCTGGAGCCTGGACTGGGCCAGGGAGCTGATTGTCCGTCAGCTGGAGGTTGCTGCCGCCGGGCAGACAGACGCTGCGCAGCAGATGCACCTGGAGGAACTGCTGCACTGGCACGGCAAGCAGCGGCAGGATATCCCGGACAGGGCGGAAAACGCCCTGGAACGCTGCCTGTCCGCCATCCTGAAGCACCACGAGCCTGACCCTGCACGGCCCATGAGCCAGGCCGAGCTGTGGGCATTGATTCATCAGCGTCAGGACGTGCTGGAAGCCGTCCGGGCCTTGCGAGAGGACGAATGCAGCTTCCAGCAGCCCATCGTTTTTCAGCGCAACCCGCATCTGAGCCGTGGTGAAGCCGTGGTGCTCGCGCCGCTGAGCAGCGGCATGCGCCATCGCTATGACCGGCATTACAGCCATCTCACCGGCGTGGTCTTTGTGCCCAATCTGGCCATGATGGTGGCAGGCGGTGCCGACATGGACGGCGACCTGGCCAATCTGTGCAGCTCCTTGCCCCTGGTGGAAGCCGTGGCCCGGGGCAATGATGCCGCCTCCTCCCTGCTGGGCAGCATCGTGGCCCACCGGGACAGCCTGCGCACAGCGTGCAGCGAACAGGCCGTGAACAGGCTCATCCAGGACTATGCCGGGCGGGAGGGACAGCCCGGGCTGTGCGCACAGGAGCAAATCAGGCTTACTGCATCGCGCAGGGCCGGTATCCATGCTCTGTTCCGCATGCTGGCGGCTTCGCTGGATGCGCTGCCCGCCGCCCTGCCCGAACCGTATTTTCGCCGGTATGCCGCCGTTCCGCTGCTCTTTGCCGGTACCGATGGCGGCAGGTACCCCAAGTATACCGCGCAGGAGCTGAACCATGTGCATGAAGCGGATGGAACCACCGCACTGCATCAGCAGCTGCGCCAGTGCTTCCGGCTCACGGCGATGCAGCGCATCGGCATTGATTCACTGGCCTGTCTGGAGCAGTGCAGCCAGTGCTTTGCCGCGCCCACGGCGAACGTGCTCCCAAGCCCCTGGGTCTTTGCGCCCTCGGACAGCCACACCCTCTCCGGGCCGGAGATTCGCCGGTATCTGCACGATTATCTCACCCATATGCGCCTGTGGTCGCTTGCCATGACCACAGGCCTGGAAATCGACATGGCCAAGACAGGTATCCGTCCGCTCAGCGTTGCGCTGATGCGCGCCTGTTCCGGCGATGTAACGCTGGGCATCATCCACCCTGACAGGAACGCATCAACCCCCTACCGCATCTGCCATGACAGCCTCAAGAAGCTGGATGTCGCAGGCAAGGCTGGCGGGAAGGCATGGCAGAAGAACTGGCACACGCCCACGCTGGCCTTTGTGTCCAAGGTCCTGGAGCAGCTCCTGCAGGAGATTCATCAGCGCAGCACGGTGCGCGAGGGCTATGCCTTCACGCTGGATAGCCTGCCCGGGCTTGTTCAGGCACAGTTCTCGGCACAGCGGGAGGCCCTGCAGGCAGCCCTGGGCGACAAGGCGGTTCCGCTGCTGCACTGCTTTGTCAGGCCCAGCACACCGCTGACGATTCCCTATCGGGAGGCGTATCGTCTGGATACGGAGCAGGACAGACCCTCGTCCTCATCTGCGCTGACCGTCCCGCAGCGCATGGCCGTCCTGATGATGGCCTATCAGCTGCGCATGGAACGTCAGCGGGACATGCAGAAGCTGTGCGGCACGTTGACGGCGACCTACACCATCATCCAGCGGCACCTGCTGCAACGCTACCCCCTGTCCACAGCCTTTCAGGCCCTGAACGCGCTGCTGCCGCCGGACGGCGAGAGCTACCTGCGCACACAGCTGACCGCAGGCACGCGGAGCCGCGTGTACAGCCTGCTTTCTGCCCTGGCGGAGGACAGCGGCCAGACGACTGACACGTCCGCCCCCACCACGCCCCGACAGCGCAGCATCAATGCCATGAACCGCTGGCTGTCGGCGTTCTATCTGGCCCAGACCCGGCAGGAGCGTGCGCAGGTGCTCATCCGGCTCATCACGACCTGTCAGGGAACGGACAGCGAGGAGCTGTGCCGCCGCTTGCGGCCATGGGCCGAGCAGCCCGACGGGACAGCGGCAAGCAGCTTGGCCGATGCCCTGCCCCTGCGCCTGCTGACCGACATCGGCGGCATCACCCTGTTCAAGCAGCTGCTGAAATATGACAAGCTGCTTTCCAGTGCCGATGTACCCCGACAGGTCACAGCCGGTGACTGGCAGGCAGCCATTCCCATGACCCTGGACGGCCTTCGCGACCATCTGCTGCAGCTGGCCGCCAGTGCGTCCTCCACCGTGCTTTCCCCGGCGGAGATGCTCTACGATGTATCCTATCTGCTGTGCGAACGGCATTTGGTGAGCGACTTCACCTTTGTCTACCTGAATCAGAACCTGCTGCTGACCAAGCTGCGGAAGGAGGGGGCAGCGCATGTATCAGTACAATGAACAGCTGGAAGGTGACCGTCTGCTGACGCTGCTCCAGGATACGCACAGGGTGGTACTGTCCCTTCTCCGCCCGCTGCAAAGCGCAGTCAAGCGCAGCAGAACGCCTTCCGCGCAGCAATGGACGCTGCTGGCACAGCATGTGCAGGCCCTGTCTGCGGCGGAGCAGTCCGGCCAGTACGCAGTTACCTTTGCCTATGCGTCCGATGCCCACTTCCATATCGCCGCAACGCTGGCTGCCCGGCTGCTGGCCATGGATGACGAACAGCTGGACGCGCTGGCTGCGGAGCTGACCGATGGCGCGGATGCCGCTGTTGCGCTGGATACGGGTGTGCTGGAACTGCCTGACGGCATGACCCTGGACGAGACGGAGCGGCATCGTCTGCTGTGCGCCCTGCGGGTCATGCGCTGGCTGCCTGTCATGCGTGCCGCGCTGGCCTTCCTGCATGGCTGCACAAAGCATCAGCGGACGCTGCAGGCGTATGCCGCTTCCGCGCTGCCGTCCGTCCTGCTCAAGCCGGAGCGTTCCTTGCTGCATCTGGATGTCTTTGACCGTGCGCACAACGACCTGTCGCTGCTGCTGCAGGCCCGGCAGCGCAAGCTGCTGGGCACAGATGCCCTGATTGCCGTGCCTGCGCCGCTGCTTTCCTGCCAGCCGGAAACCTGCGTCATCGCCTGTGTGGTATATCGGCTGATCAAGGCCGAATTGGTGCGCAGCGGACAGGCCAGCGGCGCGGGAATGTTCGTACCGGTGCGCTTCGGCATGCAGTCGCTGGGGATCTACGGGCGCGGGGATATTCACGCGGATGAGCTGCTCCGGGTTGCCCGCCAGGCGCAGGACGAGGAAGGCATGCTGTCCTTTGTCACCATGGCGGATGTCATGCAGGTCGCGCTGACACCCAAGGGCTGGCATGCCTTTGAGCAGATGAATCCCGCCCAGGCCCTGGAGGTCACATGGGACGGCAGCTCCCTGTCCCTGCGCAGCGACCCGGGCCGTATGCCGGATACGGCCCTGCTGCTGGCCCATGGGCTTCGGCTGGAGGACAACGGCGGCAGCAGCGTCTATGCTGCTGTGCGCAGCCTGCGGGCCGTCAACAGCCTGCCCTTTGCGCTGGTGCAGCTGATTCAGCACTTCTTCACGCCGCAGGAGCCGCAGCGTTTCCGGCAGCTGCATCAGGCGATGCTGGCGAGCGTCCTTCCGCTGCTTCAGCCCCTGGTCAGCAAGCTGCCCCGCACCATGCCGCTCCAGCTCTCCCTGCTCCAGGCCGTGCTGGATGGCCCCCGGCAGGATGGTCAGCACTGGCTGGCGGCCTATGTGCTGCCGCTGATCACGGGACTGCTGTTTTTCCGGCAGGACAAGGGCCTGTGCTTCGCGGCCCGCAGTGACCAGCTGTACCATGCGCTGGCGCAGCGGTTCTCTGCCCTTGGGCAGGAGGAGGTTGCCGCCTTCGTCCGGCAGCTGCGTCAGGGACGAACCGCATCCATGAGCTGCTGGATGCCCACGCTGCAGGCCGAGGACGGCACGCTCTGTCCACACACGCTGTTTTTCACCACAGGCGGTCTGGCTGAACAGGCTGAACCCGCCCCGCAGGATGCGTTGGCGGCACAGGAAATGCTGCTGTACCTGCTCTCCGGCGGACAGCAGCACAAGGGGCATGCAGCATATGCGCAGCTGCGCCCATTGCCCGAATTGGTGCCGTGGCTGTCGCAGCATCTCTGGCAGCGGCTGACGTGCTGGAACCGGCATCATCCATCGAAGCAGGGCGAGCCCTACACGCCTGACAACCCCGCCAAGGGCTACAAGAAATACACCATGGTGCTGGCCACCGTGACGCTTACGCCCGGCAGCGGCCACACATCCGGCAGTGTGCGATGGACGCAGGAGGCCCTTCCGGAAGAGGAGCAGACCACTTTCGTTCTTCCGCCGCCGGAAGAGCTTCTTTCCACCGCGCAGGAGTGGGCCAGCGACCGGCAGTTCAAGCAGCCCTACACGCTGACCATGGTCTACGTCAATGAGCCAAACGGTCAGCGGGCTGCTTCCTTCCATGCGCAGACGAACACCATCACCGTGACGCTCAAGGCCCGGCTGAGCCGCTCCCATGGCAGCGCATGATGTTCGCATTCCTCTTGATACTCCCCTGCCCTTGTCCTGGGGCTGTGGGTATGGTATCATGAGGGCAGAAAGGCAGGTTTTGACCCATGATGAAACACCCTATCGCCAAGGTGACAGTCCTTCCCTTCAGCATGCACAGGCGCAAGGTTCAACTTCCCGGCAGCTGCCTGCCGGAACCGGAAGGGACGGTGGCACCATGAACATCCTGCTGGTGAATGATGACGGCATCAACAGCCCCTATTTGGCCCTGCTCTGCCGTGCGGCAGCTGCGCGGGGGCATCGGGTGACGGTATGCGCTCCGTCCACCCAGCAGAGTGCGAAGGCGCACAGCTTCACGGTCTTTGCGCCTGTGACGGTGCATCCCCGGGCCATGGAGGGTGCCTGCGCGGCCTGGGCTGTGGACGGCACGCCGGTGGACTGCACCCGTCTGGGCCTGATGGCCCTATGCGAGGACGGCATTGACCTGGTACTCAGCGGCATCAATGACGGCTTCAATGCCGGGCTTGCCACTTTTGTATCCGGGACGGTGGGTGCGGCGCGGGAAGCAGCCTTCCTGGGCAAGCCTGCCATGGCGGTATCCATGCAGGTGGGCACGCCGCCGGAGACAGCGGCCTTCTTTGCGGACTGGGCTGTGGCTCTGGGAGAACGTTTGGTAACGTTCCCTGTGCCGGAGCAGGCGGTGTGCAATGTGAATGTACCTGCTGTGCCGATGTATCGGCTTCAGCCGCCGGTGATGTGTCCCATCAGCCGGGTAGCGTGGTCGGACAGCTACGAACGCCGGGAGAGTCCCCGGGGAGGGACGTACTTCTGGCTGATGCCGGAGAATTTTGACACCCTTCCGACACCGGGGAGTGACCTGGATCATTTGAAGCAGGGGCATATCACCTGCACGCTGCTGACCCCGGAGGAATGTCGGCAGGAGGAGTATGCAGGACTGCTGGATATGTAAGGATACAGGGGCATAAAAGGCTGACAGGTGAGGTGGGGGGGCTTTGCAGCTCTGCGGAGGGGGGGCTTTGTTTGGGGGTGGGGGTAGACTGCTCTTTTGCAGCTCCGCGGAGGTGCGAGGCGTTCTTTCCCTCTCGGGGGAAAGAACCAAAGGCCGCCTGGGGGCAGCCAAATCGAACATGCACCATGGCTGCCCCCAGACCCCCCGTCGCCTAATTTCGGGTAGCAACAAGATGGGGTTCGCGGCTACTATCTTCCTCGCGGGGGCGGCATGCAGGGCTTTGGTTGTTTTGGAAGGGGTACTCGCTGGCCCAGGCGACATTTCGTCGCCTTACTCGTCTGCAAGTTACTGCCCAATGGGGGTGTACCCGGTGCATGGCCGGAGGATTGGCACTTATTCCCGTTACCTTCGTTCCCCCGTCCCCTCCACTGGAGGTTCCTGCATCTTGCATATTGTCCCGCACCTGGCAGGTCAGGATCCCGCAGGTTCTGCGTCGCGCCGCGCCCTCCGCGCGGCGGGACTCCTGCAAGGGAAAGAACCAAGTATAGGCCCCCCGAAAGGGAGTCCAGAGGGGCAATGCCCCTCTGGCGGGGTGCAGGGGCAGAGCCCCTGCCCGTTCCCCCGTTCTCCTGTTGGAAAAGGCAAAAATTTTTACGGAAAAAAACAAGGGGGCAGGAGGAAATAAGGAGGGGGTGTCGAAAGTATACTATACAAGCTTCTGAGAGGAAGGACGTGATGCCGATGGCGCATCAGGATGAGCGGAGGCTGCCGGAGTGAACGCGTGATGGCTGCTTCCGCGAGGGGAACCCAGAACGCGAAAGGAGCACGTGCTTATATGAAGCTGACAATTTATGCGAAGAACATGGTCGTATCCCCCAACATCACCCGCAGGATTGAGCGCAAGACCGAACGGATGGGGCGTTATCTGCTGCCTGACACGGAGATGCAGATTCGCATGCGCAAGGAAAAGAACGACCTGCGCGTGGTCGAGATTACGGTACCGATGGGCAACAATGTGATTCTGCGTTCCGAGGCATCCGAGCCTGACAACCTGTTTATGGCCATCGACCAGGCACTGGCCAAGATTGAGCGGCAGATTCACCGTCACCGCACGAAGCTGGGCAAGAGGA
>JBJEUL010000165.1:0-3926 GCA_051883835.1 Aristaeellaceae bacterium | reverse complement strand
GCGCCCTGATGAGCAAGCCCAAGCTGCTCATGCTGGACGAGCCGTCCATGGGTCTGGCTCCCATTCTGGTGGAGCAGATTTTCGAGATTATCAAGGAGCTGCACGGCAGCGGCACGACCATCCTGCTGGTGGAGCAGAATGCGCAGATGGCCCTGTCCATCGCTGACCGCGCCTATGTGCTGGAAACGGGCCGCATCACCATGGAAGGTGCCGCCTCCGATTTGCTGCACAACGATGCCGTCCGCAAAGCCTATCTGGGCAGCTGAGTCGTATATGATGCAGGGGCGTTCACTGGCAACGGGAACGCCCCTGTTGCGCGCCGGTTGCGCCTACTGCAAGGGAACGCGCCAGCGTCGAAGGGGTCAAGGGGCGATGCCCCTTGTGGGGTGCAGGGGCAAGGCCCCTGCGCAGGTCTGGGCGGCAGCCCAGCGCAGCAAAGGAGGAATCAGGCGGTGGAAACGATGAGACAGGAGGCCCGCGCATCCCTGCGCTACGGCCTTGCGTTTGTGCGGTGGATGTTTACAGCCGTGTGCATCGGGCTTTTGTGCGGTGCGGTGGGCGCACTGTTTGCCATGGCGGTGGAATGGGCAACGGAAACGCGCAATGCCCACAGCTGGCTGCTGTACCTGCTGCCCGTGGGCGGTCTGGCGATTGCGGGGCTGTACCGCGTGCTGCGTATGCCCCTGTCGCTGGGCACGGATGAAATCATCACCACCGTGCGCACCCAGGGCCGCGTTCCGGCGCAGATGGCCCCGGGCATCTTTCTGGCGACCACGGTGACGCACCTGCTGGGCGGCTCTTCCGGCCGTGAGGGCGCGGCGTTGCAGCTGGGCGGAAGCATCGGTGCCGTGGTGGGCGATTTGACCCATCCCAAGTCGGACAGCCGCCGCATCTTTGAGCTGTGCGGCATGGCGGCCCTGTTTTCCGCGCTGTTCGGCACACCGCTGACGGCATCCATCTTTGTGCTGGAAATCATTGAGGTGGGCAAGCTGAACTACCGTGCCCTGCTGCCCTGTGTGGCTTCCGCTGTAACGGGGCAGCTGATGGCCCGGTTCATGGGTGCGCCGCTGGACAGTTTCCCGCTGGGGACGGGTTTGCAGGCCGTCAATACGCTGTCCGTGATGCAGGCAGCCGGACTGGGTGTGGCCTGCGCGGTGACGGCAGTGATTTTCTGCGAGGCGATGCACAATTCGTCCCGTCTCATGCGCCGACTGATTCCCAACGACTTCCTGCGCGTGGTGACGGGCGGCGTAGCGGTGATTCTGCTGACCACGCTGCTGGGCACCCGGGACTACAATGGCGGCGGCATGCCGGTGATTGAGGCCGCGCTGGAGGGTCACGCTTTCCCGGCGGCGTTCCTGCTGAAAATTGTGATGACCGCCATCACCCTGGGCTGCGGCTACAAGGGCGGCGAAATTGTTCCTTCCTTCTTTGTGGGTGCGACCATGGGCTGCGCGGCTGCTGCCCTGCTGGGCTTCCCCCCGGCCCTGGGTGCAGCCATCGGCATGGTGGGTGTGTTCTGCGGTGTGACCAACGCACCGTTGGCTTCCATGATGCTGTCAGTGGAGCTGTTCGGTCGTGAATACCTGCCCCTTTTCGGTGTAGCCGTAGCAGTCTCCTTCATGCTCTCCGGCCACATCAGTCTCTACCACGCCCAAAAATTCGCCCAACCCAAGCTCGGCAGCGTAGCGGATGAGCAGTGAGGGAGACGCAAGGGGCTCTGCCCCTTGACCCCGCCAGAGGGCCATCGGCCCTCTGGACTCCCATTTTTGGGGGTCTGGCTTGGTTCCTCCGATGCAGGGGTCACGCCGCGCAACGGGCGCGGCGCGACGCGGTGCCGGAACAGTCGCTCCTGCGAAGCTTCGTTCCCCTTGCAACATGTCCGCGTCGCGGCGCACCTTTCGTGCGCCGTGACTCCTGCAAGAGGACGACCCAGTAACGGCCCCCCCGAAAGGGAGTCCAGAGGGGCAATGCCCCTCTGGTGGGGTGCAGGGGCAACGCCCCTGCCCGTTCCCCCCTGCTTGCATGCCCCGGGACGATGGTGTATAATGGAAGCAGGAATGATACCAAAGTAAGGGGAAATGCACATGTCAGTGATGGATTGCCGCTATGATGGCTCCCGAAAGCTGAATCTCCATGCGGCTCCTACGGGCGCGGAGGGACAGAGGGAGCGCAAGCAGGAGCTGGAGGAAAAGACTGCTGAGAATATCGCACGGGCATGCCAGTGGCAGGAAAAGCTCATGGCCGAGGGGCGGGAAGGGCTGATCATCGCCATTCAGGCCCGGGATGCGGCAGGCAAGGACAGCCTTATCAAGAAGGTGTTTTCCGGGCTGAATCCGGCGGGCTTGCAGGTGCATGCGTTCAAGGCACCCAACAGCACCGAGCTTTCCCACGATTATCTGTGGCGCATCATGCAGGCCATGCCGCCCCGGGGGCAGATTGGCGTGTTCAACCGCAGCCATTACGAGGATGTGCTGGTCACGCGGGTGCATCACCTGGAGAAGGGCTATGCCATGCCTGCACGATGCCTGACGGAGGACTTCTATCAGCGGCGATACGCGCAGCTGCGCCATTGGGAGCAGTACCTGTACGAAAACGGCTACCGGATGGTGAAGCTGTTCCTCAATGTGAGCAAGGAGGAACAGCGCAAACGCTTCCTGGACAGGATGGAGCTTGCCGAGAAGCACTGGAAGCTCTCCCTGGCGGACATGAAGGAACGCGCCCAATGGGATGCCTATGACCGCGCCTATGAAGACGCCATCAACGCCACTGCTACCCCGGAGGCCCCGTGGTACGTCCTCCCAGCGGATAACAAGTGGTATACCCGCTATCTGGTGAGCCAGATTCTGGTGGACACGCTGGAGATGATGAACCCCGCCTATCCGCCGCTGGACAGTGCCGAAGCCGCCCGAATCCCCGCCGTCATAGCCCAGCTGGAGCGTGAAGAATACAATTAAAGACATGCAGCATAGAGCGCGCCAGCGTCGAAGGGGTCAAGGGGCAATGCCCCTTGTGGGGTGCAGGGGTGAAACCCCTGCGCAGGTCTGGGCGGCAGCCCAGCGCAACACACAGGATTCACTTAAAAGGAACCGTAATAACGTGAGTTTCCAAGCAGACGACGCAGTTCGTCCGCGTCGGAAACGGCAGGTTCCGGGGCCTGCACGAGGAACGACCTCATCCGACCTCGCTGCTGGCTTGACAGGAAAAACCGCCCATCACGCAGCAATGCGGAGGGCGGTTTTTTCGTGAATGGATTCACTTCTTGGGGGTGTCCTTGTCGGGTTCATCATCGGAGAAGGCATCGAAGCCGAGGATAGCGTCCAGGTCGAAATCGAAGGCGGAATCATCGTCATCGGAGGAGCCGTCCGGATAGTGACCGATGCGCTTGATGGGTGTTTCCATGCAAAATGCTCCTTTCATGCCATACATGGCGCACATTGATTATATACCCAACGATGTTCATTTGTAAACACCCTTTCGCTCCCGCGCCTGCTCCGGCCCCGCGTCGCGCCGCGCCCTCCGCGCGGCGTGACCCCTGCATCGGAGGAACCCAGCAACGGCCCCCCAAAAAAGGGAGTCCAGAGGGGCAATGCCCCTCTGGTGGGGTGCAGGGGCAACGCCCCTGCAAAATGTTGCGGACAGCACACCAAGGGGTTGCAATGCGGATAAAAATGTGGTATAATCCATCCGATTACGCACCTTTGCCCTGCGTCGCCTTGTGCCGGATACCCCGGTGGATCGCCGCGAAGGGGCAGAGGGTGGAAAAAACAAGGAGGAAACAAAAATGGCAGTTATTTCCATGAAGCAGCTCCTGGAAGCGGGCGTGCACTTTGGTCATCAGACCCGCCGCTGGAACCCCAAGATGGCGCAGTACATCTTCACCGAGCGCAACGGCATCTACATCATCGACCTGCAGAAGACCGTGA
>JBJEUL010000164.1:2534-3964 GCA_051883835.1 Aristaeellaceae bacterium | reverse complement strand
CCATGTCCAGCACGCCGCCCTGAGCACGCTCCTGCTTCTGCAGCTTCTGCAGGGCGCCCCACAGCTTGTCGGTCGCCTCGGTGGGGCCGGCCAGGAAGGCCTCGTCGCCATCGTAGGGGGTGTAGTTGTTCTGGATGAAATCACGGACGTTGACTTCTTCTTTCCAAATGGAACCCTTGAAGCCATTCCACTGCTCAAAATTCGCCATGGGGGTCATCCTCCTGTGATTGATTATTTTTGCAGGACGTGGCGCGGGATCGGAGAACCGGCGCCGCGTTACTGTCTGCTTGCATGTGGAATATACCCGCTTCCGCCGCCGGTGAAACAGCTTTCGTCCGAAAAAAACGGAGAGGAACTGCAACCATGGCAAACGAACGCTCAGGTGGTCATCCACCGCACTTAATGATACAGCATTTTCAGGAAAAGAGCAATAGTTTGAACGAAATTTCATCGTTCCTTCGCCGGATTTTCCATCCTTTTGCACAGTTTTGCCGCAAGGTTCTTCCCGCCGCGCCGGAGAAAAAAAGCGCATGACGTCCCTTGTCCAGGAAGGGTTTGGCATGTATAATGTAAGTATTACCACGTCCCCCGGACGAAGGAGGCCTCCCCATGCCCGTCAGCTATTCTCCCGAGCGCGTGAAATATCTGAACCTGCTCTCCGAGCAGTTCCCCACCCGGCAGGCGCTGTACACCGAGATCATCAACGTCTCCGCCGTGCTGAGCCTGCCCAAGGGCACCGAGCATTTCATGAGCGACCTCCACGGCGAGTACGAGGCCTTCTGCCACATCATGAACAACTGCTCCGGCGTGGTGCGGGAGAAGGTGAACCTGTGGCTGGGCCAGCAGCTGAACCAGCGGGAGGTTTCCGAGCTCTGCACGCTGATCTACTATCCCCGGGAGAAGCTGCGGCTCCTCAGGGAGGAGGGCCAGCTTTCCCACGAATGGTACCTCAGCCGCCTGGCGCAGCTGGTATACCTGGCGCGGATGCTCTCCTCCAAGTACACCCGGGAGAAGGTGCGCAAGGCCATGCCCCAGGAATACGCCTCCATCCTGGACGAGCTGCTCCACGCCCAGTCCGACGAGGATGACAACCAGCACCGCTACCATCAGACCATCATGGACACCCTCATCGACATCGGCAGCGCGGACGGCTTCCTCCAGGCCCTGGCCACCCTCATCAAGCACCTGGCGGTGGACCGCCTGCACGTGGTGGGCGATATCTTCGACCGTGGGCCCCGGGCGGACAGCATCATGGACATCCTCATGAACCACCACTCCATCGACATCGAGTGGGGCAACCACGACATCCTGTGGATGGGCGCTGCCTCCGGCTCCCTGCCCTGCGTGGCGGCGGTGGTGCGCAACTCCCTGAGCTACAACAACACCGAGATCCTCGAGAACGGCTACGGCATTCCCCTGCGGCCCCTGGC
>JBJEUL010000164.1:0-2434 GCA_051883835.1 Aristaeellaceae bacterium | reverse complement strand
GGAGGAGGAGCAGGTCATGCAGGGCCTGGCCGACGCCTTCCGCCAGAGCCCCCGGCTCCGGGCGCACATTGATTTTCTGTACGCCGCGGGGCGGCTCTACCGCTGCTACAACGGCAACCTGCTCTTCCACGGCTGCGTGCCCATGACGGAGGAAGGCGACTTCCACGTGCGGGAGCTGGAGGGGCAGAAGCTCTGCGGCAAGGCGCTGATGGACTACGCCGACCGCACCGCCCGCCGGGCCTACTACCAGGGGGATCAGGCGGCGCTGGACTTCATGTGGTACCTGTGGTGCGGGGACGACAGCCCCCTGTGCGGGCGGCACATCCAGACCTTCGCGCGGTTTTTTGTTGCGGACGAGGATGCATGGAAAGAACCCCGCAACCCCTACTATCGTCATTATAATGACGAGCAGGTCTGCACCCGCATTCTGGCGGAGTTCGGCCTGAGCGACCCGGAGAGCCGCATCATCAACGGTCACACGCCCATCCGCGTCACCCACGGGGAAAGCCCGCTGAAGGCCGGGGGCAAGCTGATCGTCATCGACGGCGGCTTCTGCCGGGCATACCAGAAGACCACGGGCATTGCGGGCTACACCCTCATTGCCAACAGCCACGGCATGCGCCTGATGAGCCACCAGCCCTTCACCGACCTGAAGGACGCCCTTGCCTCCGGGCGGGACATCCACAGCCAGTCCTTCCAGTTCGCGGCGTACCCCAAAAGGCTGCGCATCCGGGACACGGATCAGGGCAAGCGGCTGCAGGAGCGGGTGGAGGACCTGAAGGATCTTCTGGCGGCCTGCCGGGCGGGCGTGGTGAACCTGAAGAAGTAAGGAGTCTCTCACATGAGAAGGATCCGGGTCTGTGCCTTCGCCCTGATGCTCCTGCTGCTGCCCGCCGCCGGGCATACGGAGCCGCTGCTGCCCTTTGCTGCCGTCCGGGAGGACATTCCCACCGCCTGGCATCAGACCTTCGATACCGTCAACGGGCCGGTGACCATCGACACGGACATTCTTCTGCCCGACCGGGACACATTGCCCATTGCATCCCTGGCGTTCCACACCTTCCCGGAGGATACGCTGGCTGACGCCTTTCCCCAGGCGCGGACGGAGGCGGATCCCCTGCGCACCATGGTGCTGATGGGGGACTTCGTCGGATGCATCTATCCCGGGCAGGTCTCCCGCTGCGGCTGGCTGCCCTGGCCCGCCGGGGCCGAATACGCGGAAAATGCCGTCATCAGCCGGGATGCGCTGGCGGAGCGCGCCTGGCAGCTGCTGGGCCGCCTGCCCCTGCCCGAGGGGATGGCCTACAGGATTGCAGGCATTGTCGCCCATGGCCGCACATGGCTGGTGGATCAGCACGATACGCCACTCCGCCCGCTGAACGACCACGGCTATTACGACCTGTACCTGCAGGCCACCGTGCTGGGGCTTCCCGTGGTGGACACCGTCTGCTTTGATCAGGATGACGCAAAGTGCCACGGCCCCCACACCGAGCAGCCGCAGCTGCACTACTATGACGATGAACACTTCACCCTGTGCCTGAGCGGCTACCGCGTCACGGAGGTGCTGCAGGCGGACAGTCCCATGCTGCCCTTTCCCGCCATTGCGCAGGAAATCGGGCGGCTGGCTGCCTCCGGACATCTGCGGGCCGTCTACCGCATGGCCCTGTGCTGTGTACCCATGTGGTCTGACGATGGGCAGGGCATCGTAACGGTGCCTGCGTGGGTGCTGTGGGGCGAATATCATGACGATGCGTCCGCCCCCGCTCAGCAGGAGCCGCCCGATTTCTATCAGACCATGCTGGGGGGATATGCCATCGTGATTCCCGCGCAGACCGGGCAGGCCCTTGACTGCACGGAGGCAGACGGGAATCGCTGGCTGGCCTCCACGTATCTGACGGTACCCGGCGGCCGTTGACAAACAGTTGATGATGCCGTGCTATGCTTCCGCCATAACGATGCCTTATTTTCGAAAGGAGCGCCGCCATGTTCAGAATTCTTGTGGTGGAGGACGATGCCGAGCTGCGGGAGCTGTTCCGTCAGGTGCTGGGCAAGAACGGCTACCAGGCCGTGGGCGCGGCCGACGGCGTGCAGGCCCTGGACGCGCTGGACAACGATTATTACGATCTGATTATCTCCGATGTGATGATGCCCGTCATGGACGGCTACGAGCTGGTGCGTCAGCTGCGGGAGGCGGGCATCACCATCCCCGTGCTGATGATCACCGCCAAGGACGGCTTTGACGACATGCGCACAGGCTTTCTCTCCGGCACGGACGACTACATGGTCAAGCCCGTGAACGTGAACGAAATGGTGCTTAGGGTAGGCGCGCTGCTGCGGCGTGCGCAGATGATCGCCGAGCGCAGGCAGACCCTGGGCCATACGGTGCTGGAGTGCGACTCCTACACCGCCACCCGGGACGGGGTGTCCATCGCCC
>JBJEUL010000163.1:0-3967 GCA_051883835.1 Aristaeellaceae bacterium | reverse complement strand
CCACAAGGGGCATCGCCCCTTGACCCCTTTCCGCTGGCGCGGTCCCTTGGAGAGGGATTAATCTGGGGTCATGCCGGCTTTCTTCATGCAACGCTTCAGCCAGTTGCCCCGCAGGTAGTAGACCATAAAGAGAATCGAAGCCAGCGTCCATGTGATGGGATAGCTCAGCAGCACCACCCGCAGACTGTTGAATTGCGGCGCAATCACGCACAGCCATACCACCCGCAGCAGGCATACGCCAAAGAGCGTGAACAGCGTGGGAATCAGCGAATCCCCCGCGCCGCGCACCGCGCCGGAGATAATCTCAATGCACAGATAGGTAATGTAGCAGGGCACCAGAAGTTGCAGAATCTCCATGCCAATGCGCACCACGTTCTCATCATCGGCAAAGGCATGGAACAGATACTTGCCAAAGCCCAGCAGCACCGCGCTGAGTGTCACCGTGGCCACAGCCGCCATGCCCATGCAAACCCATACGCTGCGGCGCATCCGGTCAAAGCGGCGCGCACCGAAGTTCTGCCCGGAGAAGGTGGTGATGGCCACGCCGAACGCGCTGATGGTCATCCAGAACAGGCCGTCCATCTTGCCGTAGGCTGTCCAGGCGGCCACCGTATCCGTGCCGAAGCCGTTGACGGAGCTTTGAATAATCACATTGCTCAGCGAGTACATCACCGATTGCAGGCCTGCCGGGAAGCCAATGCGCAGAATGCCGCTGAGCAGGCTGGGATGCAGGCGAATCTGCCGGGGGTGCAGCTGGTAGGCCATGGGCGAGCGGCACAGCGTAACCACCACCAGCACCGCGCTGACCATCTGGGAGAACACCGTTGCCAGGGCGGCACCCTTGACGCCCATGTCAAAGCCCATCACCAGCACCACGTCCAGCACGATGTTGGTCATGCAGGCCGCGATGAGGAAAAACAGCGGACGGCGGGAATCGCCCACTGCGCGCAGCACGCCGCTGCCGATGTTGTAGATCAGCGAGAACACAATGCCGCCAAAATAAATGCGGATGTAGGTCACGGCATAGTCCATGATGTCATCGGGCGTGCCCATCCAGCGCAGCACGGTGGGTGCCAGCGTCAGGCCCAGCACCATCATGACCAGACCGCCCAGCAGGGCCATGGCCGCAGCGGTATGCACGGCCTTGCCCACGTCCTGCTCCTTGCGCGCACCGTAGAACTGGGAAATCAGCACCGTTGCGCCCGAGGACAGACCCACAAAAAAGCCCACCAGCAGATTAATCAGCACGCCGGTGGCTCCGCCCACTGCTGCCAGGGCTTCCTTGCCCACATACTTGCCCACAATCATGGCATCGGCGGTATTGTACAGCTGCTGGAAAAAGGTTCCCATCAAAATGGGAAAGAAGAAAATCAGCAGCTGCCGCCAGATGACACCCTCCGTAATACTGTTGTTCTCATAGCTTCGCCGCCTCAGCCGGGTCATGCGCTGTCCGCTCCCTTCGATTCGTCCTGATGCCTTCAGGCACTTCCTTTGCAGATATACCACAATTGATTTGTTTTGTCCATAGTATCCTGTATCTTTTTCACCAGAAACCGACCAATTTGTCACAATCGGCTGCAAGAGAGAAGTTTTCCTGTTTTTCGGCAGGATTTTCGCCATGGAAAATGGAATGTACACAATTGGACTTTTCCCGGCGGGTGTCACAGCGGCCGGGGAAGCTCCTTCTTCTTCTTTTCGCAGGAGGGCATGCTGTCCGTGGTGGCGGCCGCATCCCCCCTGACATTGACAGCGAGGTTGGAATACACATGCCCATGAACGTCTACCGTGCCGGTGTTGACATCGGCTCCACCACCGTCAAGCTCGTGATTTTGGATGAAGCAGGCCGCATGTGCTATGGCGAATATCGCCGTCACTGCGCTCATACGCAGGAGACCCTCGCCCAGATGCTCCGGGAAGCCCGGGAGCTGCTGGGGCCCTGTTCCCTTTGCGTCACCATGACCGGCTCGGGTGCCATCTCCCTGGGCAAGGCCCTGGGCACGGGCTTCGTGCAGGAGGTGGTGGCTGTAGCCGCTGCCCTGAAGGCTGCCGCACCCCAGACTGATGTTGCCATTGAGCTGGGCGGCGAAGATGCCAAAATCATTTATTTTTCCGGCACGCTGGAGGAGCGCATGAACGGCGTATGCGCCGGCGGCACCGGCTCCTTCATCGACCAGATGGCCGCGCTGCTCAAAACGGACGCTTCCGGCCTCAATGAGCTGGCCCGGGATTACAAGGAGCTGTACCCCATCGCCGCCCGCTGCGGCGTGTTCGCCAAGTCCGATATTCAGCCCCTCATCAACGAGGGCGCATCCCGGGCTGACCTGGCGGCGTCCATCTTCCAGGCAGTGGTGAACCAGACCATCTCCGGCCTGGCCTGCGGCAAGCCCATTCGCGGGCATGTGGCCTTTCTGGGCGGGCCGCTGCACTTCCTCGACCAGCTGCGGGAGGCCTTTATCCGCACCCTGCACCTGACGGAGGAAACCGCCATCATCCCGGAGAACAGCCATCTTTTTGCCGCCACGGGCGCAGCCCTGGCCGCCGGCGAGGAAAGCTCCATCGCGCTGGATCAGCTGCTGGATCAGCTCTCCCACGGGGTCATGATGACCTACGGATTGAAGCGTCTGCCGCCGCTGTTCCGCGACCATGCGGAATACGCGGCGTTCCGGCACCGCCATCATCAGGCCCGGGTGAAGCGGGGCGAGCTGTCCTCCTATGCAGGGGACTGCTTTCTGGGCATTGACGCAGGCTCCACCACCACCAAGCTGGCCCTCATCGGCGCAGAGGGTGAGCTGCTCTATTCCTTCTATTCCGGGAATCAGGGCAGCCCTGTGGAAACGGCCCGCCGTGCTATGCGGGAATTGTCCGAGCGCATGCCTGCCACAGCCCGTATTGCCCGCTCCTGCGCCACCGGCTATGGGGAAAGCCTGCTCAAGTCCGCCTTCCGGCTGGACGAGGGCGAGGTGGAAACCATCGCCCACACCACGGCTGCTTCCTTCTTCGACCCGCAGGTGGACTGCGTGCTGGACATCGGCGGTCAGGATATGAAGTGCATCAAGCTCAAGAATGGCTCGGTGGACACCATTCTGCTCAATGAAGCCTGTTCCTCCGGCTGCGGCTCCTTTCTGGAGAACTTCGCCGCCTCGCTGGGCTATACCGCCGAGGGCTTCGCGGCAGAGGCCCTGTTCGCCAAGGAACCGGTGGATTTGGGCACCCGCTGCACCGTGTTCATGAACTCCAACGTCAAGCAGGCGCAAAAAGAGGGCGCGTCCGTGCAGGACATCTCCGCCGGACTGGCCTGCTCGGTCATCAAGAACGCGCTGTTCAAGGTCATCAAGCTGGCCGACGCCGCCGATTTGGGCCAGCATGTGGTGGTGCAGGGCGGCACCTTCCACAACAAGGCGGTGCTGCGGGCCTTTGAGCAGCTGGCCGGGGTGGAAGCTGTCTGCCCGGACATCTCCGGCATCATGGGTGCCTTCGGCGCGGCCCTCATCGCCCGGGAACGCTATACCGGGCAGCCCTCGACCACGCTGCCCATTGCGGATATCCTTGCCCTGCAATACACCACCCGCACCGCCCGGTGTCAGGGCTGCAGCAATCACTGCATGCTGACGGTGAACAACTTCGGCGGCGGACGGCGGCACATCACCGGCAACCGCTGCGAAAAGGGCCTGGGCAGCACGGCGACGGCGGACAAGGGCCCCAACGTGGTGCAGCAGAAGCTGGAGCGGCTCTTCGCCTACGAGCCCCTGCCCGAGGACAAGGCCCCCCGGGGCGTCATCGGCATCCCCCGGGTGCTGAACATTTTCGAGAACTACCCCTTCTGGGCCACGCTGTTTACCCGCCTGGGCTTCCGGGTGGTGGTGTCGCCCCTGTCCAGCCGCGCCATTTATGAGCTGGGCATGGAGTCCATCCCCTCCGAGAGCGAGTGCTATCCCGCCAAGCTGGCCCACGGCCATGTGCAGTGGCT
>JBJEUL010000162.1:0-17484 GCA_051883835.1 Aristaeellaceae bacterium | reverse complement strand
CAAGGGGCATCGCCCCTTGACCCCTTCGACGCTGGCGCGATCCCTTGGGGGTCAGGAGAGCATGGTGCGCAGCTCGTGGAGCAGGGGCTTGAGGTTGCGGGGGGTGCAGTCAGGGTCGCGCTGGATGGAGATTGTCAGGTTCTCGGGGCGGAATACGCTCTGCGCTGCGTCCAGCAAGTCCTCGCACGTCAGGTCATCGTACATCTGCGCCTGCGCGTCCAGGTCGCACCGGGCCAGGTCGTCCGCCATCCAGCTCCATCCCATCAGGTCGGCCAGTCCGGACACATCGTCCAGATAGAATTGCAGGTTGTCGGTGAACTGCATGCGTGTCTGGGTCAGCCGCACCGGGCGGATGTACATCTTCAGCCGTGTCAGCAGGGTGAACACCTGCCGCAGGCTGTCCGTCAGGTACTCCTGACGCACATCGTAGCGGATAATCAAACGGCGGAACAGGCCCATTTCTTCCATGGAGGAGTCAATCTCCGCCACAAGGGCCTTTTCCTCCCGCAGGGTCTGGAACAACAGGGAATCGCTGTTCCCGGCGGTGATGGCGTTGAGCACCTCGCCTGCCAGCGGGAACACCCGGTCATCGTCCATGTCGAAGGCCAGATGCACCTTGGCCTGTCCTCCCTCCTCGTCCAGAATCAGGTCGCTGTGGCTGTCCCGCATGCAGAAGCCCAGCGGCACCGTCTGCATGAAGGGCGGCTCCCCTTCCCCGGCAGGCAGCTCGGCAAAGGCATCCTGCGCGGCCTGCTCCATGCCCTCGGAGATGTTGCCCGCAATGCACAGGCAGGCGTTTCCCGGCTGGAAGAGCAGCTGCTGCCACTGGCGGATGGTTTCCGCGGACATATCGCGGATGACCTCTGCCGTGCCCATCATGGGATAGGCCCCCTCGGCGGTGCGGCGGTAGCGGCGGGCGACCTCCTCCTCGAAGTCCACGTCATCCTGTTCGATTTGACGGATGACGACCTCCTTTTCCGCGGCAATCATGGCGGGTGTCCACGGCACATGGGCAAAGAAGGCCAGGAACAGCTCCAGCACCTCGTCAAAGAAGCGGGGATGGGTCTTGAGACGGAACACCACGCCCTCGGGATAGGTGGAGCCGTCCAGCTCCGCGCCAAAGCGGGCCATCAGCCGGTTCAGGCCCTCGGCATCCCACTGCCCCAGCCCCCGGAAGCACAGATGCTCCAGCAGATGGCAAATGCCCTGTGTCTGCCGGTTCTCATACAGGGCACCGCCCTTGAGGAACAGGCTGAACTCCATGGCATGCAGATGCTGCTGACGACTGACCAGCATGGTCATTCCATTGGGCAGATGATATTCATGAACGGCGGACATCACACGTCCCCTCCTTGGTATGGCGTTGACCCTATTATAAACAAAAAACCGTCCGAACGCAACGCCCGGACGGAATCAGCACGCAGCTTTGTATTACTTGCCCTCCATAATCAGGCCCTTGATATCATTGACCACGCTGGCCATGCTGGGGGTCTCGCGGACGCTGCTCTCCACTTGCTTGCAGGCATGCAGCACCGTGGAATGATCCCTGTTGCCGAACACCTGGCCAATCTGCGGCAGGGACATGTTGGTCATTTCCCGCGTCAGGTACATGGCAATCTGCCGGGGGACGGTGATTTCACGGCGGCGGGTGGGCTTAATCATGTCATCCACGGTGATGCCGTAATAATCGCCCACCGTCTGCATGACCACCTGCGCGGTGATTTGACGGGTCTTGGGCTGTGCCAGCACATCCCGCAGGGCCTCCTGGCACAGCTCCGCCGTGATGGGCATATGCACCAGCTGGGCATAGGCATTGAGGCGAATCAGGCTCCCCTCCAGCTCACGGATATTGCTGGACACATGGGCGGCAATCAGCTCCAGCACCTCGCCGGGGATGTTCATATGCTCCTGCCGGGCTTTCTCCCGGAGGATGGCAATACGGGTTTCGATATCGGGCTTCTTGATGTCCGCAATCAGGCCCCACGCAAAGCGGCTCTTGAGACGCTCCTCCAGCTTGGCGATTTCCTGGGGCGGACGGTCGCTGGTGAGGATAATCTGCTTGCCTGCGGTGTGCAGGGTATTGAAGGTATGGAAGAACTCCTCCTGCGTGGAATCGCGCCCGGCAATGAACTGGATATCGTCCACCATGAGGATATCCACGTTGCGGAAGCGGTAGCGGAACTCCATGTTCCGGCCCTGCTGGATGGCGGAGATCAGCTCGTTGGTGAAGTTCTCGCTGGTGATGTAGAGCAGCCGCTTCTCGGGGTACTGCTGCTGCACATAATGGCCGATGGCATGCATCAGGTGCGTCTTGCCCAGACCCACGCCGCCATGGATGAACAGCGGGTTATAGGTATCCGCCGGAGACTCCGCCACTGCCAGAGCCGCTGCATGGGCAAAGCGATTGCCGCTGCCCACCACGAAGGTATCGAAGGTATACTTGGGGTTGAGCTGCACACTGCTCTCGTCCGTACCGCTGTCCGCCTTGCGGGCGTCCTTGTTCTCGAACTCCGCCTTGGTGAGAATCTCCACGGACATGGGCTGCCCTGCCACCTGCGACAGGCAGGTTGCAATCAGGGGCGCATAGCGGTTGGTAATCATCACCTTCATGTTTTCCAGGGCGATGATGAGGGTGAGTACATTGGCCTCCAGGGCCTTGGGGGTCAGGTTTGTTTCAATCCAGGTCTGATAGGAGGCCCTGTTCAGCTCCGCCTTGAGCTTTTCGCAGGTCTTGTCCCACAATTCATGCATGTCCATGCCCTTTATCCTCCGCGCTGCACGGTTTCCCGCTGTGTCGTTCATGGGTGAAAAAAGCATACGGCCTTGAGCGGACGCATGCTGTGGATAACCAGCCTGTGGAAAACTCTGCTGCTTCATTTTCCAGCTCTGCTATGATAGCATGAAAATGCCCGTCAGGTCAAGTACCGCGCCAAAAATCCCTGCCTTTCCATGTAGCGGCAGCTGTTGATAACTTGGGTCGCAAGGGCTTGTGGACGAACAGGCATTCACCACAATATTTCGGATTTCGCAGCGGCGGAAGGCGGCTTTTGCCGCCCACGGCATCCCCCTCCGCTCCCGCAGGATGAAAAAAGAATTTTTCCCTTCACTTTTTTGCCGGGAATCGGACGCGGCGCAAGGATTTGTCCTCTGCCCTGTCGAATGGTCACATGCAGCCAGACACGCACATGGAAGGGAGGCGCGCACGATGTCTGCAATCGTCAAAACGGCGGATGTCCACCTTGCGCTGACAGCCTGGCTTGGCACTGCGCTGGTGGAGCGCACGGGCATTGCCATCGAGACTGCACAGCTCCTGCGCGGCTACGTCTCCGGCCGGGACACCCTTCAGGAGCTGGCCGAGCAGCTGGCCAACAGGCTGTTCCAGACGCTGTACAACGTCCTGGGGCCCTCCATGACCGTTCGGCTGGATGATGGCACCCGCTGCCGCATTCATCTCAGCGACCTGCCGGACATGGCCGATGATGCGCTCTATGCACTGCTGTGCCATCTGCCGGTGCATGCCACCCATTACCAGATGCTCAAGGATTATTCCCTGCGTGCCGGTTCCCTCAGTGCGATGCGCGTGCTTTATGAGCAGTACGATGCGTTCCAGGCCCCGGAGGAAAAGGCTCTCATGGTGCGGGTGATCCGCGGCGGCTATCCCCCGGCCCGGTACAGCAGCTGGCTGTCCGGCGATGCCTGATATGGCGGCGGGGAGCTGGGCTGCCGCCCAGACCTGCGCAGGGGTTTCACCCCTGCACCCCACAAGGGGCATCGCCCCTTGACCCCTTCGACGCTGGCGCGAGCCTTTGGGGATAGCGGAATTTGGAAGCAGGGATTGGGGGAGGTAGAACGTTGATTGGTTGTAAGGATTTTGAAAGGATGCGCGATGATGAAACTTAGACGGATGCTTTGTCTTTTGCTGGCCCTGATCCTGCTGCCTGTCGCTTCCCTGGCGGAAACGGTGGTTACGTCCTTTTATCCTATCTATCTCTTTGCGCTGAATCTGACCGATGGGCTGGACGGTGTGAGCGTGCATAATCTGGCGGCCCCCGGCACGGGGTGTCTGCATGATTATCAGCTGCAAACCGGCGATATGAAGAAGCTGGCGCAGGCGGATGTGTTCCTCATCAACGGCGCAGGCATGGAGAGCTTCCTGCCCGGCGTGACGGATGCCTTCCCCGAACTGATGGTGGTGGATGCCTCCGAGGGCATTGACCTGCTGGACGCGCAGGTGGAGGGCGTGGTCGTTGCTGACCATGCTGACCATGATGACCACGACCATGACCATGACGGCAGCTACAACGCCCACATCTGGCTGGATGCCGCCAACGCGCAGCAGATGGTGCGCAATCTGGCCGATGGCCTGATAACCGCGCTGCCCCAGCACGCCGAGGCCCTTGCCGCCAACCGGGACGCTTACCTGACCCGCCTTGCCGCGCTGGACGAAGAATTGAAGGCCGGCACAGCAGAGCTGGCGCACCGCGATATCATCACCTTCCACGAGGCATTCCCCTACTTTGCCCAGGCCTACGGGCTGAACGTAGCCGCCGTTGTCAACCGTGAACCCGGTGACGCGCTGTCCCCCGCCCGGCTGGCAGAGCTGGTGAACGTGGTGCGTGAACTGGGTGCGCCGCCGCTGTTCGTGGAGCCGCAGTACGACGACATGGCCGCCCGCACCCTGTCCACCGAAACCGGCGCGCCCGTCTACGAACTCGACCCCGTTGTCACCGGCCCCGACCAAAACATCCCCCTGACCTACTACGAGGACATCATGCGCCAAAATCTGTCTGTATTGCAGCAGGCCCTGCGCTAATCAGGGTTCGCGCCAGCGTCGAAGGGGTCAAGGGGCGATGCCCCTTGTGGGGTGCAAGGGCAACGCCCCTGCGCAGGTCTGGGCGGCAGCCCAGCCCCTCACATCCGCACAACCCGGCAAGGAGAACAAACCCATGGACATGTCAAAGTCCCTTGAGCGTTTCATCGAGCCGCAGAACGCCGCCTATGCCCTTGCGCTGGACGAAATTCGCCGCGGAAAAAAGACCGGCCATTGGATGTGGTTCATCTTTCCCCAGCTGCGCGGACTGGGGGAGAGCGCATCGGCGTGGTATTACGGCATTGAGGATTTGCGGGAAGCGGAAGCGTATTTGGCGCATCCGGTGCTGGGGCCCCGCCTGCGGGAAATCACACAGGCCACCCTGGAGCTTGATGAATCCGATGCCCTGAAGCTGTTCGGCTGGCCCGACAACCTGAAATTCCGTTCCTGCATGACCCTGTTTGCGCAGGTCAGCCCGGACGACCTGTTCACCGCCGTCCTGACCAAGTTCTGCGCCGGCCAACCCGACCCCCGCACCCTCGCCCTCCTATCCCCACGCTAATCTCCCTCCAAGGGCCCGCGCCAGCGTCGAAGGGGTCAAGGGGCGATGCCCCTTGTGGGGTGCAGGGGTGAAACCCCTGCGCAGGTCTGGGCAGCAGCCCAGCGCAGCACATTCATATCCCCCCAAAAGGCCAAACCGCCTGCCGGAAAGCATTCCTCCCGGCAGGCGGTTTATGATGCTCCATCATCAGGCATACACGCCAATAAACTTGAATGTGGGTGCAACCCGCGCTTCCAGCACACGAATGCGCAGGGCTGTGGTGCATACTCCCTCCAGGGCAACAATCTTCTTGTACCCGATGACCGTCCCGGACGCGACCTCACACCACGCGCCGTCCGTCCATGCATCCACGGCGAAGCGTTCCACCCGCTGGCTGAACAGAATCTGTTCCTGCATCACCAAACGTCGGATGGATTGCGGCTGCTCCCAGCGGATGGTGATCTCGGCAGTGCCGTCCTCCTTTTGGGGGATGTAGCAGGTATCATCCAGGGTGCGCACCGCGTCCATCGCATGACCCGGTGCAGCATCGTCCGCCGTCAGCGCGGCAGATACCAGCAGGCTGTCGCTGTAGCTCCGGCGGATGTACGCCCCCAGTTCCTTCAGCCGCGCCACATCATTCGCATGAATCAGCCCCTCCCGGGTCGGCGGAATGTTCAGCAGGAGCGTCGCATTGCCGCCCACGGACTTCTCGTAAATGTCAATGAGCTTCTCCAGCGGACGCACCCGCTCATCCTCGCTGGCATGCCAGAACCAGCCCGGACGAATGGAGGTATCCACCTCCGCCGGATACCAAATCAAATCCGACTCGTTCTCCAGCAGGGCGCGACTGCCCAGAACCCTGTCGCTGGCGGTGATTTTCCGCTGACGGAAGGCCGCGTCATCCGTCTGCTGGCTGGCGGATGCCACCTTCTCGGTATCGGCAGTTCGGCGCGGCACCACGCTCCACTCTTCCTCGCGGGTATCCCCGGCTTCATTGCCGCACCAGCGGACATCCGGCCCGCAGATATGGATGCACGCCTCCGGCTGCAGGGTACGGACGACGCTGTAATACCGCTCCCAATCATAATACTGCTTCCTGCCGTTGGCACCTTCCCCGCAGGCTCCATCCAGCCACACGCTGCAGATATCCCCATACCCGGTCAGCAGCTCGGTCAGCTGGGCCACGAAATAATCGTCATAGGGCTTGCCTGTGCCGTACAGCGGCTGATTCCTGTCCCACGGAGACAGGTACACCCCGAAGCGCACCCCACCCCGGCGGCAGGCATCCGATACCTCCCGCACAATATCCCCCTTGCCGCCCCGGTAAGGGCTTGCCGCCACCGTATGCCCCGTATACCGGCTGGGCCACAGGCAGAAGCCGTCATGATGCTTGCAGGTGAGAATCAGCCCCGTCATGCCTGCGGCCTTGATAGCCTCCACCCACTGGTCAGCATCGAAGCGCGTGGGATTGAACACAGCCGGGTCTTCCGTGCCGTCACCCCATTCCTTGTCGGTGAAGGTGTTCACGGTGAAGTGGGCAAAGGCATAGAACTCCATCTGCTGGAGCCGCACCTGCCTGGGAGACGGGACGACCTGAATCAACCTTTGTGCCAGCTCGCTCATACTGCTTCCTCCTGTCAATCGGCTGCGCCCTTGTGCTCATCCGGCCAGCCCAGCGGCGTCAGCACGTCCTCCGCCAGCCGGGCAAGATTCTCCGTTTCTACCCGACCCAGGCGGAGCATGAGCCACTGCCAGGGCCGTTTGTACCACTTTTCCAGGGCCAGGCAACGCCGCCGCTCCGCCCGGTGCAGGGCACGAACCACCTCCGGCTCATGCAGGAGGGTGGTCAGGGTGCCCTTGGCGGTGTCCTCCCGCAGAATCAGGGAGAATTTCTCATGCAGGCCCTCATAGCGTTCCTTTTCCAGCCGCTGAATCTTGCGGGCTGCGCTGTGGGCGGTGGTGCGCAGGCAGTCCTCCTGCCACGCCTGGGCCTGCGCGGGCGGAACAATGGGCAGCGGCATGGTCTCGGCCTGCTGCAATCCCTCCGCAACGCGCTGGCGCAGCAGCTCCTGCCACTGGCGCACCTGGGGCGGATTTTCCCATGCGGGTTGGAATTTCCCAGCCCGTATCTCCGCCAGGAAGCGGTCCATCGGCTGGACGCGCATCATATCGCTCATGGGGGTAAAGCGGTTCACATCCTCATAGTCGGCATGGTAGAGCAGCAGCACCGGCGTGCCGATGGCCAGGCAGGCCATGGCGCAGTGCAGACGCCGGGTAATGACGCAGGTCGCCGCCGCGTAGCGTTCCAGCATGGCCCGGGCTGCGTCCATGCGCTGGCGGTAGTCCTGCGGCGCGTCCTTCATTTGATGGGTCACGCTCTGCACGTCCATGGTGGGGACGGCATTTTCCACAGCGTGCAGCACGTCCTCCGGCACGTCACAGCAGACGATGCAGGGCTTTTCCGGCTGTGTCACGGGGGGCTTTTCCAGCGTGAGGGTCAGACAGGCCGTCAGGGTGCAGGGCAGCTGCATGTCCTCCAACAGCGTCATGGACACCTGGTCACGACAGCCCACAGGGGCCATGGCCTGCAAATAGGCCAGCCCTGCGCCGCTCAGGTCACGCAGGGGCACGCCCCACACATCCTCCCGGGAGAAGTGCGCGCCCACCATGACAGGCGCGATGTGCCTTTCCGGGGGCCAGTGGATGGGCTGGGCCAGCACCTTGCCGCACAGGAGCGTCACCACACGATCCTGCTCCGTCAAATGGGGCAGCGGGGCATCCAGCCTGTCGGCATCGAGGGTCATATCGACCCGGGGCAGCAGGCGGGAGGCCGCCAGGGTCAGCAGGTCATCGCCCAGATTGTCGGACTGCGGGTGCCATGCAGCAGCGTAGCGGGTCATCGTCCTTCCCCTCCATATCAGTTGCTGTACTTGTCAAGATATTCTTCCAGGCAGAGATTTTCCTCCCGCATGATGAGCGAATGCTCCACGCCCACATAGCGGAAGTGCCACGGTTCCGCCAGAAAGCCGGTCACATCCTCCTTGTCCTCCGTATAGCGGAGGATGAAGCCGTATTCCCAGCAATGCTCGGCCATCCATTGGGCCTGCCTGGTGCCCTTGAAGGCCACGCCGGGGACGGTGATATCAAAGGCCAGTCCCAGATGATGCTCGCTGGAGCCGGGGTCTGCCACGGTTTTCCGGGTAGCAGATGTGGCATTCGCCCGGGAAAGGCCGTTCTGCATGTATTCATAGACCTGATTGTCAAACAGCTTCTGCTGATAGGCCACGGTGCGATAGCCTGCGCTGACCTGCCACGGGCTGATGCCGTCACTGATGGCGGCACGGAGCATGGTCATCAGCGCATCCACGGCGATTCGTTCGCCCGCAATGCCGTTGCCCTTGATGGTGACAACGCTGCTGTCGCAGTAGTCGTACATATTCACCAGGTCAACGGTTTGATAATCCTCCGGCAGGAGATGCTGCCGGTTGACCAGCAGGGGCATGCCGTTGGCGGAGATACCGGGGGTCGTGGGATCGGTGGGAGCAGGGGTGCTGGTGGGGGCAGGGGTTGCGGTCACGACGATGGGGTGTGCATCGGTGGAATACAGCACGGCGCGGGTGGCCTCACCCACCACGCCATCGGCATCCAGGCCATGCTGCTGCTGGAACAGGATGACCGCCGCACGGGTACCGTTGCCGAACTGACCGTCAATCTCGCCCTGATAGTACCCGAGGGTTTGGAGCCTTGCCTGCAATGCCTTGACTTCCTCCCCTTGTGCGCCATGGCGAATCACCGGCGCAGGCGTGGGTTCGTTGGGGTCAATGGTCACAGCCATGACATTCCCATAAGCCGGATTGGGTGTCGGTGTCCGGTTCATTTCCACCTGCGTCAGCTGCACCAGCCCCGCCACGCGCACCCCCAGCACCACAGTCGCCACCAGCAAAATGCCCGCCACCGTCAGCCCAATCCACTTCTTCCAGTTCACTGCTCAGCTCCCCCTTTTCCTTCTGCTTTCAGTATACGACATTCCTCGCAGACATGCAAGGGGGAGGAACGCGCAGGGGCTCTGCCCCTGCACCCCGCCAGAGGGGCATTGCCCCTCTGGACTCCCTTTCGGGGGGGCCTGCACTTGGTTTTTCCCTTGCAGGGGTCACGCCGCGCGGAGGGCGCGGCGCGACGCGGGGCCGGGGCGAAGGGGAACGAACGGGATAGAAAAAGGGGGTGGAGAGCAGGCTCCACTCCCAGGGATGTTATGACATTCGGTAATAGACCATGACGCACAGCACGGAGAGCACAAGACAGGCCAGACCGACTTGCAGCATGACCCATTTCACCGAGGACCTGCCCTTCTCCGCCTGCCGGGCTTTCTTTTCCGTGCAGTAGGTGAAATAGTCCTTGCGCTCCTCCCTGCGGTCGCGGGGGGAAAACAGGCGCACCAGCGTGTGGCCCAGAAATTGCAGACCGTAGAAGTTGCCTGCCTCCGCAATGAAGGTCAGCACAGCACAGCCCACATACAGCACCGCTGCCAGAAAAAAGCCGTCACTGATGAAGGACACCCACTGCACACGGGTCGCTTCGCCCTTCTCCAGCTCCAGGGATATGCACAGAGCCACCACCACCAACGCCAGGATGGATGCCGTCAGGTAGGCCAGCCAGCGTCTTTTCATGCCCTGACCAGCCTTTCCCGGTAACGCTCGTATTCCGCCGTGTTGCAGCTCACGAAATGCCCCGGTGCCACCTCCCGCAGGGTCGGGGCTTCCTGCGAATAGTCGTGAGCCTCGGCGGGAACATACACCATGCGCTTGCGCTGCTTCTCATAGTGGGGGTCGGGCAGGGGGATGGCGGAGAGCAGCGAACAGGTATAGGGGTGCAGCGGATGGGCAAACAGCTCGTCCGAGTCCGCAATTTCCACGACCTTGCCGAAATACATGACAATGATGCGGTCGGAGAAATACTTGACCACCGACAGGTCATGGGCAATAAAGAGGATGGACAGCCCCATGTCCTGCCGCAGCTCGTTGAGCAGGTTGATGACCTGCGCCTGAATGGACACATCCAGCGCGCTGACCGGCTCATCGGCAATAATCAGCTCCGGGTTCATGATGATGGCGCGCGCAATGCCGATGCGCTGCCGCTGTCCGCCGGAGAATTCGTGGGGATAGCGTCCGGCATGCTCCCGCACCAGACCCACGCGCTCCAGCATCTCATACACGCGCTCGTCAATGTACTTCTGGTCACGGATGCCCTGAATGATCAGCCCCTCCGCGATAATTTCCCGCACCGTCATGCGGGGATCCAACGATGCAATGGGGTCCTGGAAAATCATCTGGATCTGCGTGACGATGTTTTCCTTGGCGGCTTGCTTCAATTGAGTCTGCCGCTCCGTCCGCAGCTGGGCCAGCCGTGCGCTGTCCCCTGCCGCTTCCTGCTCCCGGCGGTCAAAGTCCGCGTTGATTTCCCGCTCCCTGCGCTGCCGGTACAGCTCCACGCAGTTGCGGTGGTCGTTCTTGGCGGCGCGAATCTGCTCCTTTTGTTCCTTCTCGAGGGCTTTCAGCTTTTCCCGGGCTTCCCGGATACCTGCCGCATTCCCGTCGCGGCGCAGCTGTGCCGCCTGCGTTTTGTATGCCTGCCGGGCCGCGGCGATGGCATCGGTGTAGGAGCGGGTACCGGCCACAATGCGCTGGCCCTTGAAGTACACATCGCCGGAGGTGGCGTTGTTCAGGCGGATGATGGAGCGGCCCGTGGTGGTCTTGCCGCAGCCGCTCTCGCCCACAATGCCCACCACTTCGCCCCGCTTCACCGTGAAGCTCACATCATCCACGGCCTTGAAGTCATGCCGGCCGAAGTACTGCTTCAGGTGCCTGACCTCAAGGATGTTTTCAGCGTTCTGCATGGCCCAGTGCCTCCATTTCTCTCATGGCCTTGATTCGCTCGGTCACGCTCTTGGGCGGGTCGATTTTCGGCGCATCCGGGTGCATGAGCCATGTAGCCGCCCAGTGGGTATCCGACACCTGGAAGAAGGGCGGCTCCTGCTCAAAGTCAATCTGCATGGCGTAGCGGTTGCGCTCGGCGAAGGCATCGCCCTTGGGGGGATAAATCATGTTCGGCGGGGTGCCGGGGATGGCCTCCAGCTTGTCCTTGGTGTCCAGCGAGGGCATGGAGGACAGCAACGCCCATGTATAGGGGTGGCGGGGGTCGTAGAAGATATCATCCGCCGTGCCGTATTCCACAATCTTGCCCGCGTACATGACCGCCACCTTGTCCGCCATGTTCGCCACCACGCCCAAGTCATGGGTGATGAACAGCACGGAAATGTTGCGCTTCTTCTTGATGTCATTAATCAGCTCAAGGATTTGCGCCTGAATGGTCACGTCCAGCGCAGTGGTGGGTTCATCGCACAGCAGGATGCGGGGATTGGCCGCAATGGCAATGGCAATGACGATGCGCTGCCGCATGCCGCCGGAGAACTCATGCGGGTACTGGTTGAAGCGGCGTTCCGGCTCCTTGATGCCCACGTCCCGCATGATTTGAATGGCCCGGTCGTAGGCTTCCTTCTTGGTGACGCGGGTGACGGATTCCTGCTGCTTGACCTGCATGTAGGCCAGCAGTCTGTCGGCCCGGGCCGGGAAGTCCTGAGGCATGGGCTGGGCCAGCTCCGCCCGGAAGCTGTCCATCAGCTCGGTCAGCGTGCGGCGCAGGTTATCAGCCGCCAGCTGCAAATCCACCAGATTGGCGGGACGCACCTTGGGGGCGTGCTTGCGGGCCTTGAGCAAGACCTCCCGGCGGGCGGTTTCCCGGGCCACGCGGCGTTCCTCCTTGGGATTATTGCGCATGCCGGTGAAGTACCGCTCCATGTTCATGGTCATGGAGGTCATGAAGGTGCTGGCCAGGCTGCGTTCCAGCGACAGCGGGTCGATGGTGGCCCGCACCAGTCCCGCCAGCCGCTTGACGGCCCCGCGCACGTCCTTTTCATCGAGGGTTTCCTTTTGGAAGGCAGGCAGCTCCCGCTCAATAGCATCCGCGGCTGTCTGCCGGGCAGCGCGGGCCTCCTCGGCAGAACGCTGGATGGCAGCGGCCACATTGTCCCGGGCGAAGTCCGTATCCGGGCGGCCTGCCTTGCGCAGATGGGCCTTCAGGGCCTTGCGCAGGGCCGTTAATTCCGCCTTGGCGTTCTTGCGCTTGGTGCGGTTGTTCAGCAGCGTGGCCTCGGTCATCTGCTTGCCCACCTTCATGATGGGGTCAAGGGAGGACAGGGGGTCCTGAAAGACCATGGTCAGGTCATTGCCGCGGATGCGGTTGAATTCCCGCTCGCTGTACTTGAGCAAATCCTCGCCCTTGTAGATGATTTCGCCGCTTTCCACAATGGTATTGGCGGCGTTGATGCCGATAATGGACTTGGCCGTCACGGACTTGCCCGAGCCGCTTTCGCCCACGATGGCCAGTGTCTCGCCCTCGTTCAGGTCGAAGCTGATGCCGCGCACGGCCCTGACATTGCCGTGATTGGTGCGGAAGGACACGCGCAGGTCCTTCACCTCTAATACCTTGCTCATGTCGCTCTCCTTTACTCGTCCGCACCGCGCAGGGAGGGGTTGAAGGCATCCCGCAGGCCGTTGCCGAAGATGTTGAAGCAAATCAGCAGCAGGGCCAGGAAGATGGCCGGGAAAAAGACGCAGTGGGGATAGGTGGACAGGGTCTGCTGACCGTTCTCCAGCATGGAGCCCAAACTGGTCATGGTCTTGGAGTTCAGGTTGACGATGCCCAGATAGGAGTAGGTGGCTTCCGAGAAGATGGTATAGGGGATGGACAGCACGCAGGCCGTGATGATGAAGCCCGAGGCATTGGGCAGGATATGCTTGAAGATGAGCCTGCTGTCCTTGGCACCCAGGGTACGGGCGGCCATGACGTACTCCTGCCCCTTGAAGCGGTAGAACTGCGCACGCACGGTGGAGGAGGTACTAATCCACCCAAAGAAGATGAAGCAGAAGAACATGGCGAACATGGAGCCCATTTTCCGGGCGAAGTAAATCTGGAACAGGGTCATGAACACCAGGCTGGGAATCTCGTAGAGGATATCCTTGACGCGCTCCAGCACCAGGTCGAACGCGCCGCCATAGTAGCCCTCCAGCGCGCCGATGATAACACCCAGCACCAGATTGATGACGGCCGCCAGCACCGACACGGTCAGCGACAGCCGCGCACCGGAGGCCATGCGCACGCAGATGTCATAGCCGTACTCATCCGCGCCAAAGAGGAAGCAGGCTTCCTTGCCGTTGAGGTAGGTATACCAGTTGGCATACAGGGTACGAATCTGGTAGGAGGAGCCGTTCATCTTGGACAGATAGTAGGCATAGCCATCGGGGCTGTTCTCGTCCGTGAGGTAGATATTTTGCAGCTCGCCGTTTTCGTCCCGCTCCGCCACACCCTTGGCATTGGTCAGGTACCATGCGTTGGGGTCGCTGCGGTAGGTGACGCACTTGACCTTCTTGTCGTCAATCATGGGGAACATGAGCTGGATGCCGGTTTCCTGCTGGTAGGCCAGGGCCTGCTGGTATTCCTCCGCCGTCAGGTTGACGTTGACATAGCCCACCTTGGCATAGGAATCCAGCGAGATGTTGTAGACGGTCTGCATGCGGTTGGCCACGTTCTTTTCTTCCGTGCCGTAGACCTTGGCCAGGGCACCGGGGATGGCGGAATAATAGTCATAGGTCTGCTGGTTGACCTGCTTGTCCGAGCAGCCGTTCCACCAGCCCAAGTCCACGCCGCCCAGCTTGGGCAGGGCATAGGCATAGTAGCCATCCTTTTCGCTGACCGCATAGTTGGACACCATGGGGGTAACGATGGCAAAGATGACCATCAGCAGCAGGATGACGGTACACACCACCGAGCCCTTGTTGCGGGCGAAGCGCATCATGGCGTCCTGGAGGAAGCCCACGGGCTTGGTTTCCAGCTCCTTGTCATGCAGCTGCTTGTCCATCTGCACGAAGGCGAATTTCTCCTTGGGGATATCCGGCAGCTGCTGGCTGTCGTTGCGCTTACAGGTCATTGGTCTTGTTCCCTCCCATGCGGATTCTGGGGTCGATGAGGCCATAGCTCAGGTCAAAGAGGATGCCCGCCGCCAGACCAATCACCACATAGAACATGCTGATGGCCAGAAACACGCTGTAGTCGCGCATGTTGATGGAGGCCAGATAGGTCTTGCCGATGCCGGGCACGGCGAAAATCTGCTCAATGATGAGCGAGCCGGAGATGACGTAAATCACCTGCGAGAGCAGCGAAGGCAGCAGCGGCACCATCGAATTGCGCAGGGCATGGCGGACGGTGGCCTGCGCGCGGGTCAGGCCCTTGGTACGGGCCAGGAGCATGTATTCGCAGGTGAGGGTTTCGGTCAGCTCGGCACGAATCATGCGCATGTTGCCCGCAATGTTGCCAAAGGACAGGGCCAGCACCGGCATAATGGCGGACTGGAACATGGGCCAGGTGAAGTAATCCGTGCCGCTTTTCATCACCAGCGGACACCAGCCCAGCTTGAAGCCCATCCAGTATTGCAGCAGCACCGCATACACAAAGGAGGGGATGGAAATGAAAATCATGATGAACACATTGATGACCTGATCCTGCCAGCGATTCTTGAACACTGCGGCAACCATGCCGAAGATGATGCCCAGCGGCACCGAGAAAATCAGCGACAGGACGTTGACATACAGCGTGGCGGGAATTTTGCTGGCGAGGTATTCCTCCACGGGCATCAGGAAGGTACCCACCGTGGTACAGAAGCCCCAGTTGAACTCCGTGAACACCTTTTTGAGGAAAATGCCGTACTGCACGATGATGGGGTCATAGTAGCCCCACGCCGTGCGCATGTCCTCCAGCTGCTTGGCGTATCCGCCCGTGACGGCCACCACCGGATTGGGCAGCATGCGGATGAGGACGAACAGCATCGTCATGATGATGAACAGGCTCACGATGAACAGCCCGATACGTTTGCACAGGTATTTCAGCATCCGTCAGATTCTCCTCTTGTGCGAATAACTGGAAGGAAGGACAGCCCGCAGGCTGTCCTCCTCAGCGTGGCAGAACCACTTTTTTCAGGGGGAATGGGTTTGTTTTTTTGCGTGGCGGCGGAAGGGATGGGGGAGCGGCGGCCCTTTTGCAGGTTTGGGGAACAGGCCGTTTCCGGCGCGGACGAACTGCGTCGTCTGCTTGGAAACTCACGTTTCTTCTTTTCCTTTTTGCGATATTGGGTGTGTGGCACTGGGCTGCCGCCCAGACCTGCGCAGGGGTTTCACCCCTGCACCCCACAAGGGGCATCGCCCCTTGACCCCTTTCCGCTGCGCGTTCCCTTGGAGGGGTTAGTAGCTGAGGTTGTTGCCCTGGGCGGCGCAGTAGGCGTCCCAGTCGGCGTCGTTCATCGTGTAGGTGATGAACTGGATGCCGCCGCGGCCCACAATGGAGTTGATGTACTCGCTGCTGCCGTAGACCAGACGGTAGGAAGCCAGCGATGCACCGGAAGCGGAGAAGGTGGGAATCATGTGGTAGTTGAGCAGCAGTCCCTTTTCCATGCCGGCCAGAATCTCGTTGCGCACCGACAGATCCGCAATCGCGTAGGTGCCGTTGTACAGCTCGTTGTACCAGTCATAGAAGCTCATGGTGATGTCCTCACCCTGCACATTGATGGTCAGGCTGGAATATACGTCAAAGCCGTATTCCATCACATAGGCCGGGTCGGTCCAGCAAATCATCATGGCATAGGGGTCAAGGTCGGAGCCGCCCCATGCACCGTTAATCATGTCGTCCTGACCGTTCTGCATGGAGTTGTAGTAGTCCTGATCCTCCACCAGCAGGAAGCGGATGCGGCCCTCCAGGGAGGTACCCTCGGCGGCAGCACTCATGGCATCCTGCATGTAGTCCACCATCTTCTGGTTGGCAGCGTCCGTGCCGTAGACGTGGTACTCGATTTCCACCACGTCTGTTTCGGAGATGTTGCCGTCGGCCAGGCACTGGTCATAGGCGGCCTGCAGCAGGCGGGCAGCTTCCACCTTGTCATAGCCGGTCAGCTCGTCCAAATCCTCCACGCCGTAGACCTCGCGCAGGGCCTGCTGTGCAGGCTCGGAGCCGCGGTAGGTCAGGCTGGTCATGGGGTCGTAGATGTAGGTTTCGTTCAGCAGGCCGAAGGCAGGCTCGGAGCAGGCGGTGCAGCTCTGCACATAGTCACCGCGGTCAAAGGAGAGGGACATGGCCTTGCGGAAGTCCTTGTAGGTCAGGATGGTCTTGTTCACGCCGGGCACCTCGCGGCTGCGCAGCATGTCGAAGTCCGTGTTCAGGGCCAGATAGTAGGTATTGCTGGTGGGGGTGTAGTACACATAGTCGCTGGTGCCGTAGGTGGCCATGTCCTCCTGGCTCAGGCCCACGGAATCCAGCTTGCCCTGCAGGAACAGGGAAAGGCGGGTGGTATGCTCGTCAATCTGCTGCAGGTTGATGCCCGTGGTCTGGTACTGGCCTTCATGCTTGCCGTCATGATAGCCGTGCCAGGCTTCATTGCGCTCAAAGACGATTTCCTTGGATTCCTGATAGCTGACAATCTTGAAGGGGCCGTAGGAGCTGAACTTGTCCACCGCCGTGCCGTAGGAGGACTTGATGAGTCCGCCCGCCTCGGCCTTGTTGGCCTCGTAGAGGGTTTCGTTGACCAGAATCAGGTTGTCAATGTTCATCTCGAAGTCGAACAGCGTGCTGGGGTTCTTGAGCACCAGCGTGAAGGTGTACTCGTCATCCTGCACAAAGCCAACCTGCTCCCAGGCAGTGGCCTCCATGATGCCGTCCTCGCAGTAGGCGTAGTTCATCAGGTCGTCCTTGGTTTCGCCCCAGCCTTCGGTCATGGCGAAAATCAGGTCAATGGCCGCATCGGTCATGGGGATGTAGCCGTCCGCATTCGCCATCTCGTAGAGGGCATAATAGTTCTCGGTGGTCATGTATCCGCCGTATTCCTGCAGGGTGTAGCCGGACAGGTAATCAAGGGGCACCGTCCAGCTGAAATAGGCCTTGTTGCCCTGGGCATCGACATACTGGCCGTCCTCGCCCGCAGCGAACTCCGCCATGGTCTTGCCGATGTTGGCGGCCTGGCTCAGCTTCACGCCGC
>JBJEUL010000161.1:0-17502 GCA_051883835.1 Aristaeellaceae bacterium | reverse complement strand
CACCCCTGCACCCCACAAGGGGCATCGCCCCTTGACCCCTTTCCGCTGGCGCGGTTCCTTGGAGAAGTCTTTACTTGCGGTGGGCGATTTGCAGGGCCAGCTTGGTCAGGAAGGCTTCCAGCGTGCAGCTCTCGGTCTGGTCGGTGGCACGGTCACGCACGGAAATCATACCCTCCTGCACTTCCTTCTCACCGATAATCACCATGTACGGCACGCGATCCTCCTGCCGCGCGGCACGAATCTTGTAGCCAATCTTCTCGTTGCTGTCGTCCAGCTCACTGCGGATGTTGGCATCCTGCAGGGCCGCGTTGACCTTGGCAGCATACTCCATGCTCTTTTCGGACACGGGCAGCACCTTCACCTGCACAGGAGCCAGCCACAGCGGGAAGCGGCCCTTGGTTTCCTCAATCATGTAGGCCATGAAGCGGTCCAGCGAGCCCAGAATCGCGCGGTGCAGCACCACGGGGGTCTTGCTGGTGCCGTCACGGTCCACATACGTCAGCTGGAACTTGGCCGGCAGGCAGAAGTCCAGCTGGCAGGTGGACAGGGTGTATTCCGCGCCCACAGCAGGCTTGACGTTCACGTCCAGCTTGGGGCCATAGAAGGCAGCTTCGCCGATTTCCTCGGTGTAGTCGATGTTCAGGTCGTTGAGCACCTGGCGCAGGGCACTCTCGGCCTTTTCCCACATTTCGTCATCGGGATGGTACTTCTTGGTGTCCGCGGGGTCGCGCAGGGACAGCACGCAGCGGTAGTCGGTGATGCCGAAGTCCTGATACACATCGCGAATCAGGTTCACCACGGCAGCCACCTCGCCCTCAATCTGCTCGGGGGTGACGAACAGGTGCGCGTCATTCTGGCAGAAGTGACGGCCGCGCTCGATGCCCTTGAGGGTGCCGCTGGCCTCGAAGCGGAAGTCATGGGCGATTTCGCCGATGCGCAGGGGCAGGTCGCGGTAGGAGCGGGGACGGTTGGCGTAGATCATCATGTGATGGGGGCAGTTCATGGGCCGCAGCACGAAGGACTCGCCCTCCACCTCCATGGCGGGGAACATGTTCTCCTTGTAATGATCCCAGTGGCCGGAGGTCTTGTACAGGTCAACGGTGCCCACGCAGGGGGTCATGACATGCTGATAGCCCAGCTTGCGTTCCTTGGCCTTGATGTACTCCTCCAGCTCCTGCCAGATGGTGTAACCCTTGGGCAGGAACATGGGCAGGCCGCGGCCGATGAGGTTGTCGGTCATGAACAGCTGCATTTCCTTGCCAATCTTGCGGTGGTCGCGCTGACGGGCTTCCTCCATCATCTTTTCGTAGGCTTCCAGCTCTTCCTTGCTGCCGAAGGCCACGCCGGAAATGCGGGTGAGCATCTTGTTTTCGCTGTTGTTCTTCCAGTAGGCACCGGAGAGGCCCGTGAGCTTGAAGGCCTTCAGGGCCTTGGTGTAGCACAGGTGGGGGCCAACGCACATGTCGATGTAGTCGCCCTGCTGGTAGAAGGTCAGCGTCACGTCCTCGGCCAAATCGCCGATGTGCTCCACCTTGTAGGCTTCGCCCCGCTCCTGCATGAGCTGGATGGCTTCCTCGCGGGAGAGCGCGAAGGGCTTGATGGGGAAGTTCTTCTTGACAATCTGCTGCATTTCCTTCTCGATGGCGGGCAAATCCTCATCGGAGAGCTTCACATCGCCCAGATCCACATCATAGTGGAAGCCCTTTTCCGTGGCGGGGCCATAGGCGAAATGGGCCTGCGGGTAGAGGTTCTTCACGGCCTGCGCCAGAATGTGGGCCGCGCTGTGGCGGATGACGTGCAGCTCGTCCTGGGCGGGACACTCGCCGACAACGCCGTTGTTGTAGATGATTTTCATGGGATTCACGCCTCCTGCTCTGCGCCTGATGGGCGCATGTTCTGGGAAACGGCAAGGCCTTGGACGAAAAAAGGCACCCGCCCCAGCGTTCATGCCGGGACGAATGCCTGCTTATGTGCATCCGCGGTTCCACCCTGCTTGTTTCAGTCAACCACTCATTCACGCTGTATCGGGCGCGCCCGCCTGACGTCGGGGGATGGTATCCCGCAGCGTTCACTGATTCGCGCTTCCAGCCAGTGGCGCGGACTCTCTGTGCATGAACCCTCTGCGGACATGTTCCCCGTCATTCGCCGGGATGGAGAAAGTATAGCGCGGAATGGACGGCTTGTCAATCCTTTTCTGACGGGGCAGTCAGAGCATCGCTCAGGGTGGCCATCAGGGTGCCGTCCCTGTCCTGATGCAGCTCCCAGACCGCCGCGCCCAGCAGGCCCTTTTCCCTGAGCCAATCGACCTTGGCCTGCAGGGATGCTTCATCCTCCCCGCTGACGAACTCGCTGCCATTGAACCACCATGCTGCCTGAGCATCCTCGTCATAGTGACGGGTATAGCCCTTGCCCTCCAGTCCTTGCAGCTCGTCATAGCGCAGGGTGCGATTGCCTGCGGTGGCGGCGCGCTGGTTTAGCCCGTTCCCACCGCCGACCTGCCGCCATACCCGACCATAGGCAGGAATGCCCAGCAGGATTTTTTCCGGGCGCAGGCCGGATGCAATCAGCGTGTTCACGGCATAGGCCCCGCTGTCCGGCACATCCCCGGCAGGGTACAGCCCCGCATGATGCCCGGTGATGCGGTCAAAGCCCTTCAAATCATAGGCCATGACCACCGCCTGATCCAGCAGCTCGTCCAGCCGCTTGCCGTCCGCGATATCCAGCTGCTGCTTGCCCGCGCCCAGGGCCACACTGAGCAGATACTTCCGGCCATGCGCCGCCTGCCGCTGGTCAAGGCCCTCCCGCAGCAGGGACAGCAGCGCGTACCAGTTTTCCACGTCCTCCGGGCGGCTGGTGATGCCTGCCGCCGAGGAACCGGGATACTCCCAGTCGATGTCCACGCCGGTGAAGCCGTGCCTGTCCATCAGCGCAAGGATGCTGTCCGCCAGCTTCTTGCGGCCCTCTGCCGTGGCGCAGGCATCGGAGAAGCCCTCCGCGCCCCATCCGCCCACGGACAGTACACCGTCGATATGCCCATGCTGGGCCAGGTACCGTTCCAGCTGACCAATGCCCTGCCAGTGGCTGCCATCGGCCTTGCCGTTTTTCAGCAGCGCGAAGGCATAGTTGATTTGGTCAATGTGCGGGGCCATGTCGTCCCGCAGGGCCATGTCGGCCTGATCCATCACATACAGCACCGTTTTGCCCTGCCGTGCGGGCAGGGAGACGGTTGCTTCCGCTTCCACAACGCCGCCTTGCAGGGCGGTCAGTCCGGTGGTCAGCGTCATGCCCACCACAACCATGGCCATCATCCTCTTGCGCAGCGGCTGCTGCGTTTTATCTTTGGTGCGCGGCCTGAAGAAAGGCACCGCGCCCTCACCTCCGAGTATTCGTTCATGAAGATGATAGCATACAGGCGTGTGCCTTGTCCATGGCAAGTGGTGGAAGGCACCGAATGCTGTCGCTTCGGGCGGATTCCCCGCGCATTTTGCCTTGACAGACCGGGCCGGACGCTGTATCCTTGTCCTAAAGCGTGTTGTTATACGGAGGTGCGTGACCATGCTGTTCATCGGCATTTGCGGCGCAAGCGGCAGCGGCAAATCCACCCTGGCAGACTCCCTTGCCCGTAAGCTGGGCCAACGCTGCTATGTGCTGCAGCAGGACGCCTATTATCTGGATCATCCCGACCTGACCTTTGAGGAACGCTCCGTGCTGAACTACGATGAACCTGCCATTTTTGACCACGACCTGCTGCTGCGGGACGTGCAGACCCTGATGTCCGGCAAGCCCATCACCCGCAAGGCCTACGACTATGCCCAGCATCGCCGCGCCGACACCAACGACATCATCCAGCCCCCGGAGGTGCTGATTCTGGAGGGCATTCACTGCTTCCATGACCCCCGGCTGTGCCGCCTGATGTACCTGAAGCTGTACATGAATGTGGAGCCGGACATCTGTCTGCTGCGGCGCATTCAGCGGGACATCAAGGACAGGGGCCGGGAGATTGACGGCATTTCCATGCAGTACCTGGCCACGGTGAAGCCCATGTATGACAAGTACATCCGCAACTATGTGAATGAGGCGGACGTCATTGTAGCCGGTGGCGGCCAGAATGCGCGCATTGTGGACATTCTTGCCGGTTACATGCAGGACGAATTGAACAAGCGGACAGCGCGATGAGCCCTGCCCGTCCCACAAGCAGGCTGGCGGGGAGCCTTCCGGGTTCGGAAAGCTCCCTGACAGCCTTGTTGTTATGCCTTTGCCCAGAAACGGTGCAGGTTTTTTTCCCCATCCCCCTGATGGATGGCCCAGTGTGCCGGACACAGCCGCCGGTAAGCCTGCTGACTGTAGCGGTCATCCAGCAGCAGGGCAACGCCCCGGTCTGTTTCCGTGCGAATCACCCGGCCTACGGCCTGCGCCACCTTCTGCATCCCGGGAATCATGTACGCATACAGGAAGCCATCCCCCAGCGTCTGCTGATAGTGCGCCCGCAGCGTCTCCTGAAACAGATTCACCTGCGGCAGACCTACGCCCACCACCGCCACCCCGTCCAGAGCCTCGCCGGGCAGGTCAATGCCCTCGGCAAACACACCCCCCAGCACGCACAGCGACAGCACCGGCGCACCTCCCGCCCGATAGGACGCAAGGAATGACTGCCTTTCCTCGTCCGTCATGCCGCTGCGCTGCACCTGACAGGGCATGTCCAACAGCTCCGCCACCCTGTTCATGAACACAAAGCTGGGGAAAAAGGCGATATACCGTCCGGGCCGGGCGTTGACCATCATGCGCAGGGCGGATGCAATCTGCGCCGCCGCCGCTTCCCGCTGCTGATAGCGGGTATTGATGCGCACCTGATGCAGCAGCAGGTTCTCCTGCGGGAAGGGCGAGGGCATGGCGAAGCAGGCATCCTCCTGTGTGCCGCCCAGCAGGGTTTTCATGTCCTCCAGCGGGTCCATGGTGGCGGAGAAGCACACCACGCCCCGCAGCCGCTCCGTGACCTGCGCGAAGTACGTCCCCACCTCCAGCGCGAAGGCTGTCGCCGTCCTGTCCTTCTGACCCTGCCAGATCCAGGCGTAGTCCGCCTTCTCCCGCCGCCGCGCCCGCAGGAATCCCAGCAGCGCGGAGGTGGTATCCAGCAATCGCTCCCCGGCTTCATCCCACGGGAAACGCTCCATGGCCGCGTCCATGAAGGCATCGGCCAGCTCCGCCGCCGCCCGGTCAAGGCTGGACGAAAAATCCGGCAAAAGGCCCTCCGGCGCGTCCTCCGGCACGTCCAGGTCAGCCAGTGCGTGCAGCACCTCCGTCATGGCCTTGTACAGGGGATGCCTGCGCCCCGCCGCCTTGCCCACCACCGTCCGCAGCCTGCGGATGCGTCCGCCCTCCACCGCCCCCGAGAGCATATCTCGCAGGCGGTGGAGCAGGTTGTGGGCCTCGTCAATGAGCAGGGTCACGTTGGCGGTCTTGTCAAAAATGCGCTGGATATGCACAGCGGGGTCAAGGGCATAGTTGTAATCGCAGATGGTCAGGTCAGCCACCTCCGCCAGCGACAGGCTGAGCTCGAAGGGGCAAAGCTCATGCCTGTCCGCCATGGCGCGGATGGCTTCCGGCGACCAGTCCTCCTGCTGCATCATGGCCTCGATGGCCACGCTGTCCCGCAGGAAGTGGCCCTTTGCCCGCGGACACCAGTCTGGGTGGCAGACGGTTCTGTTCGGGCACTGCTTGTCCCGGGCATCCAGCGTCAGGGCCCACAAGTGCAGGGGCTGACGGCGCATGCGGGCCAGCGCATCCCACGCGCCCTGCCGCTGGGTCGTGCGGGCAGTGAGGTAATAGACCTGCCCGGTCAACCCCTCCCCCAGTGCCTTGAGCGCGGGGAACAGCGTGGCTGCCGACTTGCCCGTGCCTGTGGGCATGGAGGCAAACAGCCGCCGTCCCAGCCTGATGGCCGTGTACACCTGCACCGCCATCTCCCGCTGACCGGCCCGGTAACTATCATAGGGGAAAGTCAGGCGGCGCAGGGAAGCGTCACGCTCCCGGCGATGCTGCCGCACCAGCCGCCACCGGTGAAGGTACGGCTCCAGCAGCCCATTGAAGGCTTCCCGACACATGTCGGCGGTCATGTCCCGCTGGAACTCGCCCCGGGGCTTCCCCCTGCGATCCACATAGCACACGCGGATGCTCACCCGCTCCGCGCCCTGACAGCACAGCATATGCCCATAGCACACAGCCTGCATTTCATGGGCCGAGATCGGTGCGTGCGGCGGCTCCTTTCCCTGCCACAGCTTGATTTCCTCTACCAGCGGGATGATCCCGGGGCAGTACGCGTCCATGCGCCCGGTGATGCGCAGCTCGGCATCCTCCTCCGGCACGGGGATGGTCAGCTCCAGCGGCACCTCCGCCTGCCAGCCCTCCCCCAGCTGCCCCTGACGGCCCTTGTGGCCCAGCATGCCCTCCTGCATGTCCCGCAGGGAACCGCCGGCAGGATAGATGTCCTCGCCATGGAGGGTGAACTCCACCAGTCCCCGCACCGACACCCGCACCTGCTCCGGCATGGCTGTTCCTCCTTCCGCCCACAAAAAAACCAGCGAATGACACCGCCCGGTGCCTTCCGCTGGCTGCTTGTCCTGTCTTAGAACAAATCGGCTGCCTTCTCCAGGGCCTCCTGCTGGGCCTGAAGCAGGGCCTCGAACTTCGCGCGATACTCGGTGGCAGCGGCCTTCAGGGCTTCCACCTCGCGGATGAGGGATTCCTTCTCCTGATCCAGGTTCTCCAGCCGCTCGCTGGCCTTGGCCTGAGCTTCCGCCAGCATGGCGTCCGCCTTGCGCTGCGCCTCGGCGATGGTCTCGTCCTTCACCTTCTGGGCCATTTCCAGAATTTCGCGGAAGGAGTCCGCAGACGCGGCAGGCGCGGCCACAGGCTGCACGGGCTGCACAGGCTTGAACACCTGCGTGGCTCCCTCGTCCTGCGGCTGCGGACGAGCGGCCTTGGCCTGCTGCAGCTGCTGCTGAAGGGACTGAATGGTATCCTGCAAACGAACCATCTCATCGCCGATGGCATCCAGGAACTCATCCACCTCTCCCTGATCGTAGCCCCGGGGCTTGATCTTGAATTCCTTGGTATCAATCATTTCCACAGTGATCTGCATGGTGCATGCTCCTTTCTGAAATCCGCGCTCCTGCGCAGGTTATGTCTTGGCAAATATCTCCAGCGCAATGGGGAGCCGATCCTTTCTTGTAGGCTGTCCCACCTCGCGCAGACGTACCCGGCCAAAGCCGCGAATCGACAGGATTTGCCCGACTGTCATCATACGATCCGTCCGTTCCTCCAGCTGGTGATCCACGCTGACCACGCCCTGACGAATCAGCTCCGAAGCCCGGGCGCGGGAAATTTTCATGCCCGCAGCCAGCACGCTGTCCAGCCGCAGGGAAGCCACGGTATCCCGCAGCATGACCCCCTTGGGCGGCTCCAGGGCAGGCGGCTCGTCCAGCACCGTCACACGGATGACGGCGTTTCCGGCCTTCTCCCACTCCATGGGCAGGCGCAGGGCCATTTCGGGCAGGGCGCACAGGTAGGCGTGATCCTCCAGGGCAATCAGGTCACCCAGAAAAGACCTATCCATGCCCAGTGCCATCAGGCTGCCCAGCAAATCCCGGTGATCCACCCGGGCGAACTTCCCGTTCCAGCGAATTTCCAGCCATTGCAGGGTGAACACCGGCTCCTCCCACGCAGGATGAAAGCAGGGCTGCACCCGCTCCGCCTCCTGCCAGCCGCCGCTGAAGGACACCTCCACCCCGCATCGGCGGGCTTCCTGCCGGGCCAGTGACTGTTCCTCCGCCGTCAGAAAGCGTCCCGTCACCGGGATGCCCAGCTTGTCGGTGCGTTCGGCGCACTGCCGCAGGCGCAGCTGCGTTTGCCGGGCTTCATCGCTCCTGTTCATGGCATCACCAGAAAATCATCGCGCTGAAAACCATCATCAGCACACGGCGCACCAGGCCGATGAGCAGCCACAGCACAAGCACCGACCAGTCCATGATTTGCCAGCGGACGGGCAGATGCTGCCGCAGCAGGCGGCGAATCGGTGCCAGCACCGGCTCCACCAGGGTGCGCACCAGTTCCGTCCAGCGGTTGGCAGCGGGGCGAATCCAGCTCAGAATCACATAGGCCAGCAGCACCAGCTCATAGAGCGAGAGCAGCATGCTCAGCAGCGAATAGATCATCCTCATACCGTTCCCCTCCGGCGGCCATAGAAGGACGACAGATTGCTGTCCTCCTCAGCATAGCTGCGCCGGCCATACCGCCTGCGCGAGGCAGCATCCTGCGATTGGGCCTCGTCATAGCGGCTGCCCCGTGCGCCCGGTTCGGGCCAGCGGCGGTCAATCTCCCGGGCGGTCAGGTCGCGGATATCGTCAAAGGGCACCACCATCACCGTATCCGGGGAGATCAGGTAAATCTTCTGCTGCATGGAAATACGGGTCAGCGTGCAGCCCAGGGCGCAGGTTGCACCATAGAGGAAATCCATGCAGTGATCCAGCTCCACCGGATCGCTGACCTGCTCGGTGTTGACGATGATGCTCTCCTTGTTGCGCATCAGCTCAATGAGCCAGTAGCAGGAAGCCAGCTGCGACACCTGCACAACACGCTCCACATGCCTGTAGGAGCGGCCGTCCGCACCCCGGAAGTCCTGATTCAGATAGGTCAGATTGGGCGGTACAGGCTGGGCATCGTTCGCGCCCCAGGATGCACCCTGTGCATACGTGCCCTGATTCTGCTCGTTTCCCTGCGGCCACGCCTGCTGATAGCCGCCATTGGCCTGGAAGCCCGGCCCTGGATAAGACGCACTCTGCTGATAGCCCCCATTGGGCTGGAAGCCCGTCCCCTGATAGGACGCGCTCTGCTGATAGCCCCCATTGGGCTGGAAGCCCGTTCCCTGATAGGATGCGCTCTGCTGATAGCCCCCATTGGGCTGGAAGCCCGTTCCCTGATAGGACGTGCTCTGCTGATAGCCCCCATTGGGCTGGAAGCCCGTTCCCTGATAGGACGCGCTCTGCTGATAGCCGCCGCCAGACTGCACGGGGGGCCAGAACTGCTGGGATGCGCCGGTGCTGCTCTGCTGCGCCTGTTCGCCTGCGCTCTGTCCGGCCTCCTGCTGCGTCTCGGCGCGCCTGTCGCCCCCGCGGGCGGCACGGTGCCTGGAGGTTGCAGGCTTGTAGCCGCTGTATCCGCCATTGGCCATGTTGGAGACAGTCTGCTGCTCCTCACCGGCGGCGGTACGCTGCTTGACCTTATCCAGCAGTGCCTGCATCGAATCTAAGAAAGACATGTGTTCTCCCCCTACATCTTACCGCTTCATCCTCTGGCCCAGCAATGCGCTGCCAATGCGCACCATCGTTGCGCCGTAACGCGCAGCCAGCTTATAGTCACCCGACATGCCCATGGACAGCTCTTCCATTTTCACGCCGTCCACCGCTTCCTCCCGCAGATGCTCAAAGAGCGTGCGCATATCGGCAAACAATCCTGACAAATACGCCTGATCCTGCGACATGGGCATCACCGCCATCAGGCCGCGCACCTCCAGCCCGGGCAAATCCCGAACCGTCCTGAGAAAGGGCAGAACATCCTCCGGCGGCATGCCGCCCTTCTGCTCCTCCCCTGCCGGGCTGACCTGCACCAGCACGGGCATGACCCGTCCGGCCTTCTGGGCCTGACGGTCAATTTCCTGCGCCAGGGAAAGCCTGTCCAGCGAATGAATCAAGCATACATTGTCTATTATATATTTAACCTTATTACTTTGCAACCGGCCAATGAGATGAATCTGAAATTTTCTTTCCAGTGCCGGAAGTTTTTCGACCAATTCCTGCACACGGTTCTCCCCAATGTCCGCAACGCCCAGCTGCGCAAGGGGCAAAATATCCTGCACCGGATGGGTCTTGGTCACGGCGATGAGCCGCGGCACGGGATAGCGGCCCTGTGCGGCCTCGGCCAGCTCCTCCCGGATGAGGGTCAGCCGCCGGGCCAGCTCCATGTCTGTGAGCGATTCCATCACGCCTGCCTCCTTCCCTGTCAGAAAAGCATCACCGTCTGCCCCTCAAAGAGCAGGCCCTGCTGGATGGCGGTGACGTACACATTGTCGCCATCCTTCAGCAGAATGTTGACAGGAATCAGCGACTGGTTGGTGCCGTCCACCACCACCACGCAGTCCATCTCATCCTGGCGGATGATGGCCCGGGCCGGTACGCACAGGCTGGCCACATAATCGCCCAGCTCTGCCTGACAGGTGCGCATGTACAGTACCGGCTTCACGTCCCCGCTCACCACCAGGCGCACCAGCAGCTCGCCGCCGGAGCGGGTGCTGGACTCCACCGTGGCCATGACCGTGGTGTTTTCAAAGCTCTCCAGCTTCAGCTCGTAGGTCTGGCCGTCCACCGGGGTCCAGCTGTTGTCATCGCACAGGAACAGCACATACCATGTGCCGTCACGCACCATGCGGTAGATGGTGGTCTTGCCCTTGTCGGTGGTGGACTTTTCCGGCTTGTAGCCGTTGTACATACGGCGCACCTCCGAGGGAATGAAGGTGGCATAGGTCGAAGCATTCAGGCTGTACTCATAGCCGTCAGAATAGAAGCTCACCAGGGCTTCCTGCGTGGCAGCGTAGGCCTTGGTCCAGCTCTGGATGCGCTGGAGCTGGCTCTGCTCGTCATCATACAGGCGGGACAGCCGCTGGTCAGAGGCGTACTTCTGCTTCAGGTACTGCTGGCGGGCATCAATGGCGGCATCCAGCAGACGCTCCTGATTGATGAGGCTTCCCCGCGCCCCCGAGAGCATCGCTCTGACTTCCCGCGCCCGGGAAAGCACATCGCTCTCCACACGGGCCATCTTGGCATCATAGGTGGTTTCCTCCGCCAGCAGCTTGAGCTGATAGTCCCGGATTTGGTCGCGGTAGTCCTGGAGGGTGGATATCTCCCGGGTGGACAGGCTGGAGGAATACACGTTGCAGATGGTGTCGTTGCGCTGCACCAGGCTGCCTTCCTCCGCCTTGTAGTCCACGGAGGTCACGCCCTCGGCATCATAGGGAACCTCATTGCGCACAATCAGGCAGTCGCCATAATAGCGCGCCCCCAGCGTGCCTGCTGTGATGGTGGCATAGGGCGCAGCCGCCGGAGCCAGCGTATCCACCACATACCAGATGGCAAAGCCAAAGGCCGCCAGCAGAATCAGCAGCTGAAACAGGTTCAGTTTCTTCTTGGGCGGCTTGGGCGGCTTGGATGGCGGAGGGGGTGTCATCTGCTGATACATGCTTTCTGTCTCCTTCATGGTCGTTGCGCCGATTAACGGATGGGGCCGGACAGCTCCCGCAATCGGGCGAGGATGCGCCGCTCCATGCGGCTGACCTGCATCTGGCTCACGCCCAGCTCCCGGGCCGTTTCCCGCTGGCCCAGCCGCTGGAGAAAGCGCAGCTCCAGCAGACGCTTCTCCGTGGGTGTGACCTGCTGGAACACCCAGTCCATCCACGCCTGCTGCTCCACCCGCTCATAGCCCGGGTCCAGCGCGCCCAGGCGTTCCTCCAGCTCCTGCGCGTCGTCATCGTCCTGCGCGCCGGTGCCGCTCAGGGACATCACGGTGCTGCTCTCGCGCTGATCCAGCAGGTTCAGCAGAGCCTCCGGGGTCATGGTCATGGCCTGCGCCAGCTCCTTGATGGAGGGCTCCCGCTGCAATTGCTGCGTCAGGCGATCCTGCTCCTTTTGCAGGCGGTAGAGCTGGGAGCGGCTGTCACGGCTCATGCGCAGGGCCGCGCCCTTGTCGCGAATATAGTTGCGCACCTCTCCGGCGATGGTGGGGGTGGCGTAGGTGGTGAATTGCAGCCCGCGCTCCGGCTCAAAGCGGCGGATGGCCTTCATCAGGGCCATGGCGGCCACCTGCTCCAGATCCTCCGTTTCCACACCTTGGCCGGAAAATCTCCGGGCGATGTGGCGGCACAGGGGCAGGCACATTTCCACCAGCTGCGCCATCACTTCCTGCGAGGGCTCCCGGGCATACTGCGCCAGCAGCGGCGTCAGAAGCGTATCATTCATCGCGCTTCACCTCACACCGCCTTGTTCAGCGTCAGGTCGATGCGCTGGACGCAGCCGCAATCGCATTGGGTCAGCTTCACCCGGGGAATCAGCGTTTCCAGCACGGCCCGCGAGATGGCTGTCATATCCTCGCAGGGCTCGGTGCATTCCTCCCCGATGAACTCCGCTTCCAGCGTCACGGTCAGGCAGTCCTGCTCATCCCGCACGCTCAGGGCCAGCGTCTCCACCGCTCGGCCCTGATGCAGCAGGCAGTCGCAGGCCTCGTCTGCAGCGGCGCGCAGGTCATCCAGCGCATCCACGTTCAAGTCCTTGAGGACGGCCACGCCGCCCAGTGCGGTACGGATGACCAGTGCATACTCTCTCTTGCCCGGCACCCGCAGGCTAATCTCCGCTGCACTCATTGCCTGACGCCTCCCGCTGATTCGTTGATATTCGTGTTATTGTACCACATCCAGCAGCATCTTGGCAAGCAGCAGGGCCAGCACCACCACCAGCATGCCCCGGATGAACCCTGCACCCCGGCGGATGGTCATGTTTGCGCCCAGCAGGTTGCCCAGAATGCCGCACAGTGCCGCGGGAAGTCCCAGGGCAAACAGCACCTGCCCCGCCGAGATGAGCGTCACCAGCGAGCTGACGTTGCTGGCCAGATTCACCAGCTTGGCTGTACCGCTGGCCGTCACCGTCTCCATGCCCAGGAGCATGGTGAACAGGATAATCAGGAACGTTCCTGTCCCCGGCCCCACCAGGCCGTCATAGAAGCCCACCGCCAGGCCAATCAGGCAGCTGGTCAGCCCCACGGCCCTGTCCGGCACCCGCTGCACGCCCTCCATGGAGCTTCTGCGCAGCAGCACCACCGCCGCCACCACGGGAATGGCAATGAGCATCATCACCTTGATGATGTTCTCCGGGATGTGCTGGAGCAGCACCGAGCCCAGCCAGCTCCCCGGCAGCGCACCGCACACCGCCAGCACTGCTGCCTTGCCCCGCACCTTGCCCCCGGCCAGGAACCGGGCCGAGGATGCCACTGTCCCCAGACAGGCGGAGAGCTTGTTGGTTCCGGCGGCCAGCACCGGCGGCAGGCCTGCCAGATAATACGCGGGCAGGCTGATGAGTCCCCCGCCGCCTGCCGCCGAATCCACAAACCCTGCCAGAAACACCAGCGGACACACCATCAACAGCATCTGCCACGTCACGTCCATCGCAAGAGCCTCGCTTCCTCCGTACCCACCGTCGAAACAGCACGAATGGAGCGGACGCAACGGCCGCTCCATTCTGCCGGGGCCTTCCCCGGTTCAGTCCACAAACGCGCTGTAAATTGCCTGAATGGTCTTTTCAAAATCCGCATCGTCCACGCCCACGATGATGGACAGCTCGCTGGAGCCCTGGTCGATCATGCGCACGTTGATGCCTGCCCGGCTCATGGCGGAGAACAGCCGTGCTGCCGTACCGCAGTTATGCACCATGCCCCGGCCCACCGTGGCGATGATGGACATGTTGTCATGCACGGTGAGGGTATCGGCATGGGTCAGCTCCAGAATGCGGCCCACGACCTCCTCCCGCACGGGGGCCAGCGCATCACCGGCCACCACCACGCACATGGTATCAATGCCCGTGGGCAGGTGCTCGAAGGACAGCCCGGCTTCCTCCACCACCTGCAGAACCTTGCGGCCAAAGCCCCGCTCGCTGTTCATCATGGCCTTTTCCACGCTGATGACGGAGAAGCCCTTGCGGCCTGCGATGCCCGTGATGGTGGGCACGGAGCCGCTCACCGGCGCACTCAGGCTGATGATGGTGCCGGGATGCTCGGGCTTATTGGTATTGCGGATGTTGGTGGGGATGCCCGCCGCGTGGACGGGGAACACTGAATCCTCATGCAGCACGGACGCGCCCATATAGGACAGCTCCCGCAGCTCCTGATAGGTGATTTCGCTGATTTCGCGGGGATTGGTGACGATGCGGGGGTCAGCCATCAGGAAGCCTGACACGTCTGTCCAGTTCTCGTACACATCCGCCTGCGCCGCCCGGGCCACAATCGCGCCGGTGATATCGCTGCCGCCGCGGCTGAAGGTATGGACGCTGCCATCCGGCATGGCACCGTAGAAGCCCGGCACCACCGTGGGCACGCCGTCGGAGAGCAGCTGGCCCAGCACACGGTTGGTTTCCTCGCTGTCCAGCAGACCCTCGGCGGTGAACTTCACGCCCCGGACCGCGTCCAGGAACCGCCAGCCCAGGTAATCGGCCAGCAGCAGGCCATTGAGGTACTCGCCCCGGGACGCGCAGTAGTCCGCGCTGGCACCGTTGGCAATATGCTCATTCACCTCATCCAGGGCCGCGCCCAGGTCACAGGTGAGGCCCAGCTCCTCGGCAATGTCCATGTAGCGGGCAGCAATCAAATCAAAGGTGTCCTGATAGTCCTCCCCCGCGCTGCGCTGGCGATGGCAGCGGTAGAGCAGGTCAGTCACCTTGTCATCATCCTTGAAGCGACGGCCGGGTGCCGAGGGCACCACATACATCCGGGCAGGATCCAGCTCCAGAATGGCTTTGACCTTGGCAAACTGGCCCGCATCCGCCAGAGAACTGCCGCCAAACTTCGTTACAATCTTCTTCAAACCCGTTCCCTCCACTATTCGCATGGAAAGCACAATCCTCATGGAAAATGTCTCGCAACCAGAGCATAATACCGCGACAAGGCCCGTATGTCAACGGTGCAGCGCGGATTTTGACGAAAAAAGGAACGCTGGGCTGCGCCCAGACCCGCGCAGGGGCGTTGCCCCTGCACCCCACAAGGGGCATCGCCCCTTGACCCCTTCGACGCTGGCGCGGCCTTTTGGGGGTTAGGGAGCGTGCTTGGCAAGAAGGACGACATCGCGGTAGGCTCCGTCGCGCCATAGCTCGGACTTGAGAAGGCCCTCACGTTTAAAGCCACAGCCCTCGTAGCAGCGGATGGCGGGCTCGTTGAAGGCGAATACGCTGACCTTCAGCTTGTGCAGGTTCATTTCACGGAAGCAGAAATCGCACAGCAGCTCCATGGCTTCCCGGCCATAGCCCCGGCGGCGGTAGGGTGTGCCAATCATGATGCCCAGCTCCGCCACCCGGTTCTTCCAGTCCAGACGGTTGATGCCGCACCGGCCCACCAGGTCGCCCTCGAAATCCTCCACCGCGAACTGGTACTCCCCCCGGGTGTAGCTGGTCTGCTGCTCCAGCCAGCGGCGTTCATCGGCGTAGGAGGCCGGGAAAGGGATGCCGCTGAGCATGCCCCGCAGCGTGTCGGCATCATTGACAAAGGCGTGGTTCGCGTCCAAATCTCCCTGCTCAAAGGCACGAAGACGGACAAGGCGTCCTTCCAGCATGGTGCATTCTCCTTCTTGATTCATGGTGCTGCATCGGGCTGACCGCGCAGGCGAAGCATCCGGCCCCTGTCACATGGTCTCGAAATCCTCCCGCAGCAGGGACATCATCTGCATATCCCGGAAGGCCCCGTCATGCCAGTCCGCCTGACGGCGCACGCCCTCCAATTGAAACCCGCATGCCGCGTAGCACCGCTGCCCCCGGAGATTGTCCGCCGCCACCTCCAGCTGGATGCGGTTCAGGCCCAGCGTGCGAAAGCCGTAGCGGCATATAAGCCGGATAGCCTCCCGGCCCACGCCCCGCCCGCGATGCTCACTCCGGGCAATGACAATGCCCAGCGTGGCCGAGCGGTTGCGCCGGTCAATGCCCATCAGGTCAATCTGCCCCAGGTATTGCTCCGTCTCCGCGTCCGCAATGATGAACGCCGCCTTGTCCGGACTGCCGGCCATGACATGCGCCACAAAATCCTCGGCATTCCTGCTGGTATAGGGCAGGTCGAAAATGCCGCTGAGATAGCGGGTGGTTTCCGGGTCATTGGCCCAGGCCGCAATCTGTTCAGCATCCTCCTGCCGGTAGGGGCGCAGCGTCACCCCGCGCCCAACGAGCTTGGGCATACTTCATCCTCCTTCGTATCCATCCATATTGTGCGCCGGGAGCCTGCTTTCATCCCCCGGCCTGTGTGGCCGTCACCACCGTGACGGCAGGTGCGCCTGCTGCCAGCAGGCACCGGGCGCATTGCCGGGCCGTGGCGGAAGTGGTCATCACATCATCCACCAGCAGCACCGGGCGGGTGATGCGCTCCTCGCAGCAGAAGGCCCCCGTCAGGTTGCGCAGCCGTTCCTCCCGGCTCAGGCCGTGCTGCGTTGGGCCCTCACTTCGGCGCGTCAGCAGTTTTGGGCAGGACAGGCCCAGCAATCGGGCTGTTTCCTCCGCCAGCAGGCGGCCATGGTCAATGCCGCGTTCCCGCTGTCGCCGTTCAGGCATGGTGACCCATGTGACCAGTGTATCCGGCTCAATCGGCCATGTCCGGAGCAGGGCTGCAATCCCCTGCGCCAGCGGCAGCGCACAGTCCGCCACCGCCTGATATTTCAGCTGATGCACCAGCAGCAACGCCACGTCCTCATGCCGCCATACCGACTGCATGCGGCAGGGCATTTGCCCATGGCAGAAGCTGCATCCTTCGTCATCCATAGGATGCCCGCACAGCGGACACAGCCGACCCGTCAGCCGCAGTGCGTTCAGGCTGTCGCGGCAGTCCTCGCACAGGCTTTCGCCCCGGGTGAGCATCCCGCAGCACAGGCACAGCGTTTCACGGGGATACAGGGCTGCCAGGGCCGCCGCGTCCACACGGCGCAGCCAGTCCGCCGCCCTCATTGGGGCAGCAGCTGTTCCATCATGCGCAGCCGCTCACTTAGGGCCGTATAGCGGCCGATGATATGGTCGTTGTCCACCATCTGCCGGATGACCTCCTCCCGGCCCACCAGCACCACCAGGCTCCGCGCCCTCGTCAGCGCGGTGTAGAACAGATTGCGGGTCAGCAGCATGGGCGGGCCGCCCACCACCGGCATCACCACCGCCGGGAACTCGCTGCCCTGGCTCTTGTGCACCGACAGGCAGTAGGCCAAATCAAGGTTCTCCAGCTGCGCAGACTGATAAACTACCTTGCGCTCCTCGTCAAAGCACACCGTCAGGCCATGCTCCTCCGTGTCCACCGCCGTGATGAAGCCCACGTCCCCATTGAACACGCCCGTGCCGTCCTCGGTGCCGTGGGCAGTTTTGCGGCACCATTCAATCTGGTAATCGTTGCGGGTCTGCATGACCTTGTCCCCCAGGCGGAACACGGTTTCACCGCTGGTGATTTGCGCCTTGCCCGGCGCGGGCGGGTTCAGCGCACCCTGCAAAAGCACGTTGAGCGCGCTCACGCCGCACTCGCCCTTTCGCGTTGGGGACAGCACCTGAATGTTGTGCAGCGCGAAATCCGCCGCTTCCTCCGGGGCCGCGCCCAGGAATTTGGGCAGCCGTCCCGTCACCAGCTGCACGATGCTCTGGGCCGCGTCCCGGAAATAGTCCCTGCGCTCGAAGAAGAAGTCCG